>JBKQLZ010000175.1:0-32304 GCA_052146895.1 Acidimicrobiales bacterium | reverse complement strand
GACTACGACCAGATCGAGCTGCGCGTCATCGCACATCTGGCCGAGGACCCTGGTCTCGTCGAAGCATTCCGGACAGGAGTCGACATCCACAGCGTGACGGCTCAGCGCATCTTCGGCGTGGACGCCGCCGGGGTAACGCCCCTCATGCGATCGCGTTCGAAGATGGTCTCGTACGGCCTCGCGTACGGCATGGAGGCTTACGGCCTCTCGCAGAGGCTGGCCATCCCTGTCGAGGAGGCGGCCGCGATCTTGAACCAGTACTTCGTCGCCTTCCCGAACGTCAGGGCGTACATGAACCGGACAGTCGCGGACGCTCGAGCGAAGGGATACACCGAGACGCTCTTCGGCCGCCGGCGCTACCTGCCTGATCTCGGTTCCTCGAACTACCAGGTGCGCCAAGCAGCCGAGCGGCAGGCGATGAACGCCGGAATCCAGGGCCTGGCGGCCGACATCTTCAAGGTCGCCCTCGTCCGGTTGGACGATGCCTTGTGCGAAGGCGGGTTCGCGAGCCGGATCATCCTGCAGGTCCACGACGAGATCCTCACCGAAGTCGTGCTCGCGGAGTCGGACGCGGTCGCCGCGCTGACGGAGGACGTGATGAGCTCGGCGGCCGACTTGTCGGTGCCGCTCGCCGTGCACGTCGCCCGCGGTCCGACGTGGGCATCGGCGAAAGACGGTGGGGGGGCGGCGGCCGAGGACCTCGAGGACGTAGACCTCACCGCTGACTTCTGAGCTACGGAACAAGCCTTCCGCCAGGTGGTATAGCCTTTCGGTGCGAGCGTGAGCGCTGGGCAGAACGGCACAGGCGTCGTCCTCGCATCAGAACACCAACCATTCATCTCCCGCCATGCCCAGGCGGCCTACTTCCCATTAGAGAGCGACTCGACCTGATGTCCGTTACGACTGTTGAAACTCCCACTCCCGACGATTCCCAGCGCTTCGGCACCTTCGACGCGATGGGCACGTACATCCCGATGCAGATCACCGAGGATGACCTGGGAGACCTCTCCCTCGAAGAGGCGATCGACCGTACGATCCACCCGTTCGACGACGGCGACATCGTAAAAGGCACCGTCGTCAAGATCGACAAGGACGAGGTGCTGCTCGACATCGGCTTCAAGTCCGAGGGCGTGATTCCTTCGCGCGAGCTCTCGATCCGTCACGACCTCGATCCGCACGAGGTGGTCTCGCTCGGTGAGGAGATCGAGGCTCTTGTTCTCCAGAAGGAGGACAAGGAAGGCCGCCTCATCATGTCGAAGAAGCGGGCGCAGTACGAGCGCGCGTGGGGCGACATCGAGCGGATCAAGGAGTCGAGTGGGATCGTCAAGGGCCCGGTCATCGAGGTCGTGAAGGGTGGGTTGATTCTCGACATCGGGCTGCGCGGCTTCTTGCCGGCTTCGCTCGTCGAGCTGCGTCGTGTGCGTGATCTGCAGCCCTACATCGGACGCGTTCTCGAGGCGAAGATCATCGAGCTCGACAAGAACCGCAACAACGTCGTGCTCTCCCGCCGGGCATGGCTCGAGGAGACTCAGCGCGAGCAGCGTGGCGAGTTCCTCGTCAACTTGAAGCCCGGCGAGGTGCGCAAGGGAGTCGTGTCCTCGGTCGTCAACTTCGGCGCATTCGTCGACCTCGGCGGCATGGACGGTCTCGTCCACGTGTCGGAGCTCTCGTGGAAGCACGTAGACCACCCGTCATCGGTGGTCGCAGTTGGCGACGAAGTCACGGTCCAAGTGCTCGACGTCGACCTCGACAAGGAGCGGATCTCTCTATCGCTGAAGGCGACGCAGGTCGACCCGTGGCAGGAGTTCGCGACGAACCACCGGATGGGAGAGCTCGTCTACGGACGCATCACCAAGCTCGTGCCTTTCGGTGCCTTCGTACAGGTCGGCGATGGGATCGAGGGACTTGTTCACATCTCCGAGATGGCCGCGCACCACGTCGACCTCCCCGAGCAGGTCGTCTCACCCGGCGAAGAGCTCTGGGTGAAGATCATCGACATCGACCTCCAGCGCCGCCGGATCAGCTTGTCGATCAAGCAGGCCGCAGAGGGTGGCATCGTGGCGGAGGAGTACCAGGAAGCCTTCGGCGAACACGCCTACGACGAGCAGGGCAACTACATCGGCTACGACTACTCGACCGAGTTCACGCCTGAGACCGAGGCGCAGGCTGCATGGGCTGACTTCCAGCCCGTGGCGGTGGCAGGCGAAGTCTCCACGGAGGAGACCGCGTCGTCTTCGGCGTCCGGAGAAACGGACGCCTCTTCCGCCGCAGTCCCCGCCGACGCGGACGTGGCGGCCGCGGTCGAGGCTGAAGCTGAGGCCGTCGCCGAAGAGGTGGCTGAGGCTGAGGCCGTCGTCGAAGAGGCTGCTGAAGCTGAGGCCGTCGTCGAAGAGGCTGCTGAAGCTGTAGCAGCGACGTCGTCAGAACCGGCGAGCGTTTCGCCGCTCGCCGGGGCGGACGACGTCGACCGCGAGCCTGCCACCGAGACTGAGTAGTCCTGCTGGCACGATCCGCCTTGCGGGGCGGGTCGTCTCAGTTGTTCGTGTGACCTGCTGCCACCGCTTCGGTTGAAGCGGGCGCGCCTAGCGGGAAGTGACATGCCACGAAGTGGTCGGTCTTGATCTCCCGCATGATGGGCTCTTGGACTCCGCAGATCTCTTGTGCCCTCGGGCAACGGGTCCGGTAGCGGCAGCCTGAGGGAGGCGTGATAGACGAAGGCATCTCCGTCTGGGTCTCCTCCTCCTCGGTATACGTGGAGGGCTGTGCTCCGGCACGCGACAGTGCTCGCGAGGAGATGACGCTCGCCATCAGGAGAGCGCGGGTGTAGGGGTGCGCTGGAGCCGAGTAGAGGCTCTCAGCGTCGGCCACCTCGCAGACCTTGCCGAGGAACATGACCAGGACGCGGTCGCTGACGTTCTTCACGACTGCCAGGTCGTGGGAGATGAAGATCATCGTCAACCCGTAACGACGCTTCATGTCCTCGAGGAGGTTGAGGATCTGCGCCTGCACCGACACGTCGAGGGCGGAGACGGGCTCGTCGCAGATGAGCACCCTGGGGTTGAGCATGAGGGCACGAGCGATGGAGATCCGCTGGCACTGCCCGATCGAGAACTCGTAGGGACGGCGCCACGAGACCGAGTCGTAGTCCATGTTGACTTCCGACAGCATCAGCCGTGCCCGTTGCACGCGGTCCTCGGAAGAGCCCACGTCCCAGATGGCAAGCGGCTCGAGGACGAGCTCGGCCACGGTGCGCCGCGGATAGAGAGAGGAGATGGGGTCTTGGAAGATGACCTGCATCTTCGTGCGGACCTGGCGCATCGCCTCGGATGTGAGGCCGGTGAGGTCGACTCCCTCGAACACGACCTTGCCGCTCGTCGGCTTGGGGAGCTGGAGGAGGGCGCGGCCAGTCGTCGACTTGCCACAGCCCGACTCACCAACGATCCCGAGCGTCTCGCCTGGAAGCACGTCGAAGCTGACGTCCGACACGGCGTGAACCTTGTGCCCGCGCGGCGCGGGGAACTCTACGACGAGGTTCTCGACCCGGATGATCGACTGCTCAGCATCCCGCAGATGCGCAGTGCCAGTACCGGCCAACTCAAACCACCCCCATGGCCGCGGGCACGCCGGCAGCCTGATTCTCTTCCAGTGCTCGGGCGCCCTCGGGCGTGCCGACCGGATACCAACAGGCATACCAATGACGCGGAGCCTCTGCTTGGCGCAGCGGCGGCTCCTCCTCGCGGCACTTCGGTTGTACGTAAGGACAGCGCGGAGCAAAGCGGCAGCCCTTCGGCAGGTTCGCCGGGTTCGGGGGGTTGCCCGGGATCGTGTGCAGGCGCGTGTGGCTCGCATTGGAGAGCCGGGGTGCCGACTTGAGGAGCGCCTCGGTATAGGGCATGCGGGCGTCGCGGAACAGAGTCGTCGTCGGCGCGCGCTCGACGACCTGGCCGGCGTACATCACGATCACGTCGTCGGAGCGTCCCGTGACGACGCCGAGGTCGTGGGTGACGATGATCACCGACATGTAGCGCTCCTGCTGCAAGCGGTTGAGCAGGTCCAAGATCTGAGCGGAGACCGTCACGTCGAGGCCGGTCGTCGGCTCGTCGGCGAGGAGGAGCTTCGGCCCGCAAGCAATAGCCGCAGCGATGACGATCCGTTGGCACATACCGCCTGAGAACTGGTGCGGGTACCACCGCATGCGGTTCTCAGGCTCGGGGATGCCGACGGAGCGGAACAGCGATATCGCTGTCTCCTTCGCGTCCTCGCGACTCATGGCCAAGTGGTAGCGAAGAGACTCGGTGATCTGCCGGCCCGCTCGCACCACCGGGTTCAGTGAAGTCACCGGGTCCTGGAACACCATCGAGATCTGTGCGCCCCACAGACCGCGAAGCTCTTGTTGCGAGGCGTTCGTGAGGTCGACGTCACCGAAGCGCACACGACCTTCCCGGATCACGTTCTGCGGCGGCAGCAGACCCATGACCGAGCGTGAGAGCACAGTCTTTCCGGACCCTGACTCGCCCACGATTGCGAGTGTTCGGCCCCGCTCGAGGTCGAAGCTGACATCGTCCACGGACTTCACGATGCCGTGACCGGTCTGGAAGTAGGTCTTGAGGTTCTCTACCTCGAGCAGCGGTCGATCGTCGAGGTCGTCGATCTCCCTTACGTGACGTTTACGGCTCACAGCACGCCTTCCCGAACGTCGAGGGTGGACCGCAGGCGGTCACCGATGAAGTTGATCGCGAGGATGAAGGAGAACATCGCGACTGCGGGCGCCAGTAGCAGGTTCAGGTATTGAGGCATCTGAGTCGTGCCGGCGGCGATCATGTTGCCCCACGTCGGTATAGGCGGTCCGACCGACTGCCCGAGGAACGACAGGGCGCCCTCTCCGACGATCGCAAGAGCAACGCCGACGAGGGAGTACGTGATCGCGGCCGGGACGATGTCGGGCAAGATGATCTTGAGAAGGATTCGGCTCCGTTTGGACCCGAGCGCCTGTGCCGCGAGGACGTACTCGCGTTGGCTGTACTCGATTGTGGCGGCGCGCACGACCCTGAAGAGCAAGGGCCACGCCACGATCGCAATGATGAGCACGATGTCCAACTGGGAGTTGCCCAAGAACGACACGATCACGAGGCCGAGAACAAGCGAGGGGAAGGACAAGAACACGGTCGAGATGATGCTCCACACCTCGTCGAACCATCCCCCGAAGTAACCGGCGAGAGCTCCGAGCGGACCGCCCACCACGAAGGAGAGTGCGATCGACGCGAACCCGACGACGAGCGAGACGCGAGATCCATAGATCACGCGGGAGAGGATGTCACGCCCGATCGTGTCACAGCCGAGCAAGTGGCTGGCGCTCGGACTGGCACTGCCGATGCAGTTGAAGTTGATCGTGTCCGGGTTCTGGATCGGCAGGAGTCCCGCGAAGATCGCGAGAAGCACCCAGAGAACCGCCACGCCGACGGCGACCCAGAACCCCCATCCGAGGCCCTGGTACCAGGCGCGGCCCAGAACAACGCTGTCGTCGCGGAGTGTCGGATCGGAAGCGAATTCAGCGGCGCCGAGAGGCGAGACGTGTTCGAACGGTTCGCTGGAGGCGAGATCCGTCAGGCCGAGAAGATGAGACGCGTGAGACTCGGGATCATGTGGTTCTGGCACGGCGCACCCTTGGATCGATGACGGTGTACAGGAAATCGATGAGCAGGTTCATCAGGATGTAAGCGACTGCCACTATGACCGTGATGATCTGCACCGTCGGCAAGTCAGCCTTCGTGACGGCGAGCACCAGTTGGTAACCGAGACCGGTGAGTCCGAAGACCTGTTCCCCGATGATGGCTCCCACGATCAACGACCCGATCTGGACTCCGCCGACCGTCATGACCGTGAAGGTCGACGGCCGGAGAGCATGTCGGAAAAGGATTCTCCAGGTTGTAAGCCCTTTCGCTCGCGCCATCACGATGAAGTCCTCTTCGAGAGTCGCGATCATGTCGGCGCGCAGTAATCGCTGATAGACCGCGATCGATCCGACCGCGATCGTGAGCGAAGGCAGGAACATCACGTAGATGTTCTGAGCTGGGTTGACGCCGATCGACGGCATCGGGGATCCGGCTCCGGGGAACCAGGGGAGCTCCACCGTGAAGAAATAGCGGAGGAGCGGCCCGACGATGAAGGCGGGAAGCGAGAGCGTCGCGAAGGTAGCGGCCGTCGACATGCGGTCAAAGATCTTGTTCGGTCGCACAGCGCTGTACATAGCGAGCGGGACCGCCACGACTACGGCGATGAGCTGGCTGAAGATCACGAGCTCGAGCGTGATGGGGTACGACTGCTTGAGCAGTGTCGCGATGGGCTCTGGAGGCGCGGCCGACAGGCCGAAGCTGCCCGAGAAGAGGTTGCCGAGCCAGTGGAAGTAGCGGTCGATGAAGGGGTGGTTCAGGTACAAAAGAGCACTCTCGTGCGCGACGCACGCAGGCCCAGCAGGGCCACAGATCACGGATGCCTCGTTGCCCGGCAGCTTGGACGTGAAGAAGTACGTGACGAGCGTCACCAAGAAAAGCGTGATCAGAATCTCGAGAACGCGCCGAACAACGACGAGCTTGGACAACAGGAACCCCCTTTCGGCTTGCCGATGTTACTTCGTGAGCGCCGGTTCGTGCATTTCGTTGCCTTCCTCCCGAGGTAACCCCGGCGTCCCTCGATCCGCCCGCGTAGCAACCCCGTGGCTCAACCTTTCAGGTAGTACTGCTGGCTTACGACTTCTGCTTCCAGACCTCGGTCGGCCAGACTGTTCCGGACAGCGTCGACAGGCCGCGCTTACCGGAAGGCGACGTCGGGTTGTTCCAGTTCTGTACGGCGAGGGTCGCCGCTACGTACCAGACGTCTCGCCCGTAGTAGATGTACGGCAGGTCGACGGCGAGCCGCTTGTTGACCTCCTCGTACGAGGTGACCGAGACGGTCGGGTCTGTCGACTGGCGAGCAGCGTCGAGCGCCGTTTGGATCTTCGGGTCGACGTTACGAGCGAAGTTGATCGGTCCCGATGTGGTTGCCCAGAAGACGTAGTTGAGGTCAGGGTTGACGTTCGAGAACTGCCGCCACGAGAAGACCTGGAACTTGCCGTAGAGCGCGTCGTTGATCAGGGCAGCCTGTTGCACGGTCGTCACCTTGACCTTGAAACCGATGGCCTGCCACATGGCCTGGACGACCGATGCGTCGTAGAGCGACGTCTCGGTGGCCGTGGTCGTGTAGGTGATCGATGGAGGGTTGCCGCCGTTGTCCTTCATCCACGACGCGACGAGCGACTTCGCCTTCGCTTGGTCAAAGCTGGGGTATCCGGTCTTCGAGTAGTAGGGGCTCGGCTTCGGGAAGAGCCCATCGGTCGGGGTGATGATCTTCTTACCAATGACGTCGATGTACTCCTGCTGGCTCGTGCCGTAGGCCAGCGCCTGCCGAAGTCGCAGGTCCTTCATCACCGGGTCGGAGCAGTTGATCATTGCGAAGCCGATGTCGGGCTCGCCTACCAGCAGTTCGTTGTCCCCGATGGCCGTCAGGTTCTTGTTCCCGTCGATCAGCAGAATCGTCGGGTCGTCATCGGTGTGCATCATGTCGATCGTGCCGCTGGTGAGGTAGCTATAGCGCGTCGACACTGTCGGCTGTGGGTTGAAAGTCCAGCTGTCGAGGTAAGGGAGCTGGTTACCGAAGCGATCCTTGCGCCAGTAGTGGGGGTTCTTCGTGAGGGTGAAGTGGCTGCCGATCACCCAGTCCTGGTAGACGAATGGCCCCGTGCCCACGGGATGGATGTCGAACTGGCTCTCGCCCTTCATGTACGCCTTCGGCGAGAACATGTAGGCGATCTGGCCGCCGATGTAGCCCGCCAACCAGTAGTTGAAGGGCACCCACGGTGCTTCCATGTTCATCTGGATCGTGAGGTCGTCGACCAGGGTGACTGCAGTCGTCGGGTGTGCGATATCCATGTAGTTGGTGAACGCGAAGTTCGTCAGGCCGGAGGTGAGGAACTCGCGCATGCAGAAGAGCAACGCCTGGCCATCGCACTTGGTGCCGTCGTGGAAGACGACGCCCGGGCGAACCTTGATCCGCCACTTCGAATACGTCGAGTTCGGTGTGATCGACTCGGCGAGGTAGGGCTCGACGGTGCCGTCCTCGAGGATCATCGCGAGGGGATCGAAGACGGCTCTGGCGTAGCAGACTCCGGTCGAGTCGAAGTGCGCTTCGGTCGGGTCCATGCCGGTCTCTTCGGCTTCCGTGCCGAACGCGACCGAACCCCCCAATACGGGCTTGCCGGTGTTGACGCCGACCTGAAGAGCCTTCTTCTTCCCCACGGTCGTCAGCGTCGTCGCCTTGCTGCTCCCGCAGGCGTCGAGCAAAGTCCCACCAATTCCTGCGGCACCTAAAGCTGCCCCAGCCTTCAGGCCACCTGCAAGAAACCTACGACGGTCGATGTTTGACACGTCTTCCCCTCCCTTGAAATGTGACAGTGATATTACGCGCGCGTCACCGCAAGTGGGGGACAGTCGACTATCTCGTGACGTTTGCAACTTGGCGCATGCGTGACCTGGTCATTCACTAGAGGCGGAGCGGTACGATCCCGGAGTGCATCCGGACGAACCGCTCGCGAGCCCGGCCGGCGCGCCGCCAACACTCCTGAGTGCTGTCGTTGGCGTGGTGCTCCTGGTGGCGGTGGCACTGCGGTTCTTGACGAAGTCGCCGCTTTGGCTGGACGAGGCGCTCACAGTCAACATCTCGAAGGCGCCCCTCTCTCAGATCCCCGGTCTCCTCAAGCACGACGGGGCACCGCCGCTCTACTACTTCCTCTTGCACTTCTGGATGCAAGCCTTCGGATCTGGTGACGTGGCGACGCGCTCACTCGCGGGGGTGATCGGTGTCATCAACCTTCCGATTGCTTGGTTGACCGGATATCGGGTCGGCTCACGCTGGTGGTCGATCGACGAGGCACCCCCCGACGAACGGCAAGCTCGCGAGGCGCGGGGCCGTGTGACGGCATGGTCGGTGACACTTCTGCTTGCGAGCTCACCATTCGCCGTGTACTACGACACCGAGGCGCGGATGTACGGCCTCGTCCTGTTGCTCGGCACCCTTGGCGTGCTCGTGATCACGTCTTTGCTCCGTCGTCCTACGTGGCGTGGTTCGGTTGCCCTTGGCGTGGTTGCGGCAAGCCTGCTGTACAGCCACTACTGGGCTCTCTACGTGTGTCTCGTGACTGGCACGGGAGCGCTCTGGTGCGCGTGGCGAGGACCGCACGTGAAAGTGGCCCGTTATGCGGTGGCGGGCTTCGTGCTCGCGGCGTTGGCGTGGCTCCCCTGGGTGCCTACTTTCTTGTATCAGGTGCGCCACACCGGGACCCCATGGGCCGCGCCTGCCGGCGCCTCGGTCATCATCTTCACGGTCACCCAGTTCGCAGGCGGCGCCTCGGCCGCCGGCCGGGCCCTCGCGCTGCTGTTCTTCTTCCTCGCTGTGCTTGCCATCTTCGGGAAGGCGTACGACCGCTACCACGTGCTTTTGGACTTGCGCTCGCGTCCAGGGGTGAGGGCACTCGCGGTCGCGATGATCGCGACCCTGGTGGTGGCGATCATCGCCGGCAAGCTCTCGGGCAGCACGTTCGCAGACCGCTACACCTCGGTCATCGCTTTCCCCGCACTGCTTGTTTTCGCATACGGGGTGACGACACTCGAGGACCGCCGCGTGCGCAACGGCGTGCTCGCTGTTGCAGTGGCGCTGGGACTCGCCGCGTCGATCCCGAACGCGACGATCCTCCGTACCCAAGCGGGTCAGGTCGCCGCCGCGATCACAGCTGGCGCCCACCCCGGCGATGTCGTGGCGTATTGCCCGGACCAGCTCGGGCCGTCGGTGAGTCGCCTCCTCGGGGACAGCTACAAACAGATCACGTTCCCGCGCGACGCCCCGCCACAGATCGTCGACTGGGCCGACTACATCTCGACCGTCCAGCACGCCAGCACCTTCCGGTTCGCTCGCCTGGTGGACCGGCTCGCCCGCAATCACACGATCTGGTACGTCACCGCACCGGCTTACCAGGGCTTCGGAAACGAATGTCAGGACATCCTGATCGATCTCGCCGCGGGCCACGTCGAGCACAACGTCGTGGCCAGTACGCCTGCAGACACGCCCTTCGAGATCTACGAAGGCATCTCTCTCGACCGCTTCAGGCCGCGGTGAGCTCGCACGGAGGAGGCGCCGGCCGCGGGGTCGCCATCGCCGAGTCGGCGCGTGCCGCCGTTCTGCCGTTTCTTGTCTCGCGGGCGATCGTGCTCGCCGCCCTCGGGATGGCGCGATTCCTCGTCGACCAACTTGGGCCTTCGATCAGCAACGCGACAGGAGCAAAGGCCGTCGGGACGGCTCACTCGGGCCTTCTCGCCTGGGATGCTTCCTGGTACTTGCGCATCGCGGAGGTGGGGTACGGAGGGGCCGGGAAGCAGGCGCTGCGTTTCTTTCCGTTGTTCCCGTTGCTCGGGCGTCTCGTCGGCTCGCTGCCTGGTATCTCGGACGGCACCGCGCTGATCCTTCTCGCGAACGTGTTCGCGTTCGTCGCCCTCGTGCTCTTGCATTCCCTCGTGTCGCGCGAATCACTCGGGCACGACTCCGCTGAACGGTCCATCTGGGTCCTCGCGCTCTGGCCTGCGGCGTTCGTCCTCGTGATGGGCTATGCCGAGTCTCTGCTTCTCTGCCTCTCCATTGCCGCGTTCTTGTGTTGGCGCACCGGCCGGTGGTGGTGGTCGATCGTCCCTGCGTACCTTGCTGGTCTGTGCCGCCCTGTCGGCGTCCTTCTCGCGCTCCCGGCACTCGTGGAGGCAGTCATCTGGTGGCGCTCGAGCGGTCACCGGTCACTCGCCTCGGCGTCGAGCCGCCTGGTGGCGATCGCGGCCGCGCCGGCCGGCATGGCGACCTACCTTGCCTGGTCAGCAGCTACGAACGGCAGTTTCTTCGAACCGCTGAGCGAACAGACCTCCCGCCTTCACCGCGGCGGGATCGCCGACCCGATCGCAACGTTGCTGCACGACACGAGCGACCTCGTGCACGGCAACCACCTCGGCACCGCCCTTCACGCCCCGTTCGCGGGGCTGTTCGTCATCCTGACCCTCTACCTGTTCTTCAGGCTGCCTGCGGCCTACGGCGTGTATGCGGCAGCGACCATGGCAGTCGCACTCACGGCTCCGAACCTCGACTCCCTCGAGCGCTACGGCCTTGCCTGCTTCCCACTCGCGATCGCGGCCGGGTGCTTGACAGAGCGCCCGATGGTGCAGCGAGTCGTGCTGAGCGGCATGGCGGCCCTCCTCCTGGCGTACGCGCTCCTTGCCTTCCTCGGGTTGTACGTCCCGTGACCGACACCGCCTGTGAACCGCGGAGCGAGCCCGAGGTGAAAGAATGGGGCCATGCCGGTGGCTTCTGACGATTCGCGCGCGCCCGAGAACGTCGTCGTCATCGGTGCGGGGCCAGCGGGCCTCACTGCTGCCTACGCTCTCGGTCGCCGGGGCGGGCATTGCATCGTGGTCGAGGCCGACACGGTCGTGGGTGGGATCTCGCGCACTGCCGAGCGGGAGGGATGGCGATTCGACATTGGTGGGCACCGCTTCTTCACCAAGGTGCGCGAGGTCGAGGAGCTTTGGCACGAGATCCTCGGGCCGGAGGACTTTCTCCTGCGCCCGCGGCTCAGTCGGATCTACCACGACGGGAAGTTCTTCGATTACCCGATCCAGATCGGGAACGCCCTCCGGGGACTCGGCCTCGTCGAGTCGCTCAAGTGCGGGGTCTCCTACGTCTGGGTCCGCGTCAAGCGCCCGAAGAACCTCGACACCTTCGAGGGCTGGGTCGCTTCGAGGTTCGGTTGGCGCCTGTACAACAAGTTCTTCAAGACCTACACCGAGAAGGTCTGGGGAGTACCGGCGACGGAGATCCAGGCCGACTGGGCGGCTCAGAGGATCAAGAACCTCTCGCTCTGGAAGGCCGTTCTGAACGCCGTCACTCCGCACAAGAAGACGAACGTCACGTCCCTCATCGAGGAATTCGAGTACCCCAAGCTCGGTCCTGGAATGATGTGGGAGCGCGCGAGCGAGATCGTGCGCGAGCAGGGTTCCGAGGTCAGGATGTCAACGTGGGTGACGCGGGTCAGGCGCGAGCCGGGTCGGGCGATCGCCGTCGACCTCGAGTCGCCAGGCGGTGTCCGCTCGGAGCTGCCGGTCGATCACGTCGTCTCGTCCATGCCACTCGCGGAGCTCGCTCTCGTCCTCGACCCTCCTGCGCCCGAGGACGTTCAACAAGCCGCCAAGGGCCTCCACTTCCGGGACTTCCTGACAGTCGCACTCGTGGTGCCCAAGGACCGGGGCTTTCCGGACAACTGGATCTACGTGCACGACAAGGTGAAGCTCGGTCGGATCCAGAACTTCGGCTCGTGGTCGCCGGAGATGGTGAAGGACGGGCGGACCTGCCTCGGTCTCGAGTACTTCGTCTTCGAGGGCGACGAGCTCTGGACGATGGAGGACCAGGATCTCGTTGCGCTCGGCAAGCGGGAGCTGTCTGCTATCGGGCTCGTGCGGGAGGAAGACGTCGAGATGGGATTCGTGGTGCGGATGCCGAAGGCCTACCCGGTCTACGACGAGGGCTACGACGCCCGGGTCGAGACGATCCGCCGGTTCCTCGCGGCCGAGGTACCGAACGTCCATCCTGTCGGGCGCAACGGCATGCATCGCTACAACAACCAGGACCACTCGATGCTGACGGCGCTGCTCACAGTGGAGAACCTGTTCGGCGAGGACTACGACACCTGGTCGGTCAACGTTGAAGCGGATTATCACGAGGAGCAGGTCGGGCGAAAGGGATCAGCGCAAAGGGTGGGCACCGGGCGCTCAGCCCCGGTGGCGCCAACCAAGGCGTGAGCACCCCAGATCTGCAAGAAGCCGCGGCTCTTGCCGAGGAAGCTGGTCTCCGCCGTGTGGCCATGATCGCATGGCGGGATCTCGGCGACCCCGAAGCGGGCGGGTCAGAGCTCCACGCTCACGAGATTGCCCGCCGATGGGCACAGGCTGGCATCGAGGTCGTCATGCGCACCTCTTCAGTTGCGGGCGAGCCAGAGCGGATCGAGCGCGACGGCTACGCGGCGGTACGCCGGTCCGGTCGCTACCAGGTCTTCGGGACCGCGCCTTACGACGTCATCCGCGGTCGCCTCGGCGCCCTAGACGGGCTCGTCGAGATCTGGAACGGGATGCCCTTCTTCAGCCCTGTCTGGGGACGCTTCGGCGTGCCGCTTCCGAGGATCACCTGGCTCCACCATGTGCATGCCGAGATGTGGCAGATGGTGCTCGGCCCGCGCCTCGCGGCCATTGGAGACGCGATTGAGTCAAAGATCGCACCCCCGCTCTACCGGCGCACCCGCATCGTGACGCTGTCGGAGTCGTCCCGCAAAGAGATAGTCGCGTTGCTTGGCATGAAACCGAGCCGTGTGAGTGTCGTGCAGCCGGGCATCGACCCCCGCTATTCGCCGGGAGCACAGAAGAGCCCGACGCCCCTCATCGTCGCTGTCGGGCGTCTTGTCCCTGTGAAGCGATTCGATCGGCTGATCCGGGGGGTGGCCGATCTGCACCAGAGCCGTAGTGACGTCGAGTGCGTGATCGTCGGGGAGGGAGCCGAGCGCGAAGCGCTGGAAGGCCTCCGTCACGAGTTGGGCGCCGACGCGTATGTCCATCTGCCTGGTCGTCTGGCCTCGGCCGACCTGGTCGACTGGTACAGGCGTGCCTGGGTGGTGGCCTCCACGTCCGTACGCGAGGGCTGGGGCATGACAGTGAGCGAGGCGGCTGCGTGTGCCACGCCAGCCGTCGCGAGCCGGATCGCCGGGCACCGAGATGTCGTTATCGAGGGCCAGACAGGCTTCCTCGCGAGCACCCGCGCAGAGATGGTCAGGCATCTCGAGGCGATCATCGCGGACGAAGGCCTCCGCGAGAGGCTGTCGAAGGCCGCGCTCGATCGCGCCGCCGACCTGACCTGGGAAGCGACGGCCGCGGGCACGCTGACTACGCTCGTCGACGAGGCGACACGGGTCGGATCAGGTTGGCAACGAACACGGAGATGAGCGTCAGGGGGCGGCACCTCCCCGCCCTCGACGGGGTTCGCGCTCTCGCGATCGGAGGAGTCTTCGCGTACCACCTCGGCTTCGGCTGGGCCTCCGGCGGATACCTCGGCGTCGACCTCTTCTTCGTGCTGTCGGGCTTCCTCATCTCGAGCCTTCTCGTGGAGGAGTGGCTGGAGCGCTCGACGATCGGGCTGGTGGCGTTCTGGGCACGCCGTGCGCGTCGCCTCTTGCCCGGACTGCTCTTGATGCTGGCAGTGCTCGGGGGGTTCCTCCTCGCGTTCGGCCCTGGACCGCTCGTCGATCTTCACGAGGTGCGCGAAGACGCGATCGCGACGGTTCTCTATGTCGCGAACTGGCACCAGCTCTTTGCGCACCAGTCGTACTTCGACCAGTACGCCGCCCCCTCACCCCTCCAGCACACGTGGTCGCTCGGGATCGAGGAGCAGTTCTACGCCGTCTGGCCACTCGCGGTGCTCGGCCTCCTCGCGCTCGCTCGCGGGAGGTGGCGTACCGCCGGCGTGGTCGTCGCCGGCGCCGGAGCCGCTCTATCGGCTGGCTGGATGGCTTGGCTCGCCGCCCACGGCGCGTCCGTGAACCGCATGTACTACGGCTCCGACACGCGCGCGTTCGACCTCTTGATCGGCGCGATGCTGGCATTCGCGGTTGCCGGACGGGCTCAGCCGGGCGAGCGTGCCCGCCGAGTGCTGTCAGTCGGCGCGCCGGGAGCGCTCGTGCTCCTCGCGTTGTTCTGGTGGCGGGCGGGCAGCCTGGCGAGCCGAGACGGGCGAGCGATGTTCGAGTGGGGCTTTCTGCTCTGTGCCTGCGCGGCGGCGGTCGTTCTCGCAGACGTCCGCCAGGAGAGGCTCTCGCCACTCGGGAAGATCCTCGCGATCCGGCCGCTGCAGTTCATCGGGCAGATCTCCTACGAGCTCTACTTGTGGCATTGGCCAGTCATTTGTGAGTTGACGCCCGCGAGGCTGGGCATCAGCGGCCTTGTTCTCGATCTCGTGCAAGTGGCAGTGGCACTGGCACTTGCGGTCGTGAGCTTCTTCCTCGTCGACCGGCCGCTCCGCCGGTGGGCGTTCGAGGGCTGGCCTTCGCCGGTCCGGGTGCTGACCGCACCAGCCGGGATCGTTGCGGCTGCGGTGGTCATGGTGATCGCGACGGTTCCCGGGCCGATCGTGAAGGCCCCGATCGTGAAGGACGTGAAGACGAGCGGCCCGGGAATACCGGGCGCCGGCGGCATGGTCGGAGGACCAATCCACCTCGCCGAGACCCCCACGCGGGCGCACCCGTTGCGAATCATCTTGTTCGGGGACTCGGTCATGCGCGGCAACGCCCCCGCAATCACCGCCGCGCTGCAATCGACTGGCGTGGTGCAGGTGGTCGACGCCGGCTTCGACGGCTGGGGCTTCACGACAGACACGAGTTGGCGCGAGAACGTGCCGAGCCAGATCCGCTCACATCACGCCCAGCTCGTTATCGCGATGTGGAGCTGGGACGACGACTTTCTCGTGGGCCACTCGGCCGAGTACCGGAGGTGGATGGAGCAGTTCGTCCGCATCGTGACCGGCCAGGTCGGAGTCGACGGGTTGATCTTCCAGGAGTTCCCACAGATCGGGCCGCCGAACAGCGACGTCCCCATCGACGCGTGGAACACTCTCGTTCGCTCGATGGTGGGGCTCGCCCCCCGAAAGGTCATGTACCTTCCGCTTGCGGCCTCGGTCGAGCGCGAAGGGCATTTCGAGTCGTGGCTACCGACCGGCGACGACTGGAAGCTCCCCACGCAGGATTGGGTCCGGGTCCGCTCGGAGGACGCTGTGCATTTCTGCCCGCCTGGCGCGGCTAGATACGCGGCTGCCCTCGTAGCGGATCTCATTGCTATGTACCATCTTCCGGCGCCTGCGCCCGCGTGGTCGTCGGCCTCGTGGACGCAAGGTCCGGACTACGAGCAACCGCCGGGGAACTGCCCTGACGATCACCCGCCTGACGCGGCGGCGGTTAGCGTACGCAGCTGACGTGATCGCGATCGGGCTTACCGGCGGAATCGGCTCCGGCAAATCGACGGTGGCCTCGATGCTCGTCGAGCGCGGAGCCGTGCTGATCGACGCAGACGTGCTCGCGCGTGAGGTGGTCGAGCCCGGGCGCGAGGCGTTCGGCAAGGTGAGGGAGCGTTTCGGCGAGGGTGTGATTGCAGCCGACGGCAGCCTCGACCGCGCAGCGTTGGCCGAGATCGTCTTCGAAGACGCGGCGGCGCGTGCCGATCTCAACGCGATCGTCCATCCCGAGGTCGGGCGCGAGATGTTCGAGCGGCTCGCACTCGAGGCGGTCAGCGATCACGTCGTAATCCTCGACGTACCCCTGCTGGCCGAGGGAGGGCGCGACCGCTACCCGGTGGCCGGGGTGCTTGTCGTCGACTGCCCTGTCGGGCTCGCGATCGAGCGACTGGTCACGCAGAGGGAGATGAGCCGGACCGACGCAGAGCGGCGAGCGGCGGCACAGATCTCGCGTGAGGAGCGACTTCGAGTCGCCGACTTCATCATCATGAACATGGGGAGCCTCGAGGAGCTGGCGGACATGGTGGGCAGGGCATGGGAGTGGATCGAGTCGCTACGGCCGGCGGAAGCGTCAGCACCCTGAGAGGGCTCGCGCTCGGTGCCATAGCGGCGCGCGTTGCCGCAGTGACCGGGGAAGACCGATAATGCAGGCGATGGGATCGGGCCAGCCGTCAAAGGACAAGCGCCCTGGCACTTCGTCGGCACAGGGTGCGGCCTGGTCGGACTGGCTGGCGAAGTCCGTGTGGTACGCCACTTCGACGCGTCCCGGAGCCCCAGGAGGCGCGCCCGTTCCCGGCACGGATTTCGGGCCCGGCTCGTCGGTCCGAGCGTCTGACGCCGAGCGATCAGAGGTGATCGACTCCCTCTCGCAGCACTTCGGGGAGGGTCGCCTCGATCAAGAGGAGTTCGACGATCGGCTTCAGCGCGCCATGTCCGCCAAGACGCGGGGCGACCTCGTGCCGCTGCTCGTCGACCTGCCGACAGTGCACACGGACGCCTCGCTCACCACACCGTCGGTGCGCCAGCGGTTGCGGAGGCAGCTCGCCGGACTGGCCGCAGTTGTCTCGGCGCTCGTCGTCCTCGTGGTCGCATGGCTGATACTCGCCCCCGGCGGGTCGAAGGGCTGGGCGATCTTCTTCCTCCTCGCGGCCGCTTACCTACTCCGGCGCTTCAGCAAGAGCCGGCGCCGGAGGCTTCGCCACGAGCACCTCCACGAGCACGGCACGCCACACTGGCACGGCCCGCACGGGCGGGTGCGAGCGGAGTTCGACGTTCGCCGCCTCGGCCCGGGCTCAGGACGGTACGACCACCACTGACCAGGTCCTACCTCGGCCGAGACGCCAACGCGCACCCTGTCGGTACCATCGAAACGAATGCCTCCTTTTCGAGTAGTCAGCGACTTCACACCCGCCGGTGACCAACCGGCCGCTATTGCCGCGCTCTCGGCTGGGGTCCAGCGAGGAGACCGCTTCCAGACGCTGCTCGGCATAACAGGCAGCGGCAAGAGCGCGACGGTCGCGTGGACCATCGAGCAGGTCCAGCGCCCCACTCTCGTGCTTGCGCCGAACAAGTCCCTCGCGGCGCAGCTGGCGGGGGAGCTGCGGGGTTTCTTCCCCGAGAACCGGGTCGAGTACTTCGTCTCTTACTACGACTACTACCAGCCGGAGGCGTATCTCCCCTCGTCTGACACCTACATCGAGAAGGACTCCTCGATCAACGACGAGATCGACCGGCTACGCCATTCGACGACTGCGAGCCTGCTGACGAGACGGGACGTCATCGTCGTTGCCTCCGTCTCTTGCATCTACGGCCTCGGGTCGCCAGAGGAGTACCGCGACCGGATCATCGTGATGCATCCCGGCGAGATTCACGACCAGCGGTCGATCCTGACCCGGCTCGTCGATCTCCGCTACGAGCGCAACGACCAGAACCTCGTGCGGGGCAAGTTCCGAGTCCGCGGGGACACGATCGAGGTGCATCCGGCCTACGAGGAGTACGCAGTACGGATCGAGCTGTTCGGGGACGAGGTCGAGCGGGTCACGCGCTTCGATGTGCTGACGGGCGAGATATTGGGCGAGCTCGACGAGCTAGTGATCTTCCCGGCAACCCACTACGTCGCCGGCGACGAACGGACCCGCAAAGCAATCGAGTCGATAGAGGCCGAGCTCAGGGTGCGCCTCCCGGAGCTCGAGGCGGGCGGCAAGATGCTCGAGGCGCAACGACTGAAGATGCGGACCGAGTACGACCTCGAGATGCTGGCCGAGGTCGGGAGCTGCAGCGGGATCGAGAATTACAGTCGCCACCTCGACGGCCGGAACGCCGGAGATCCTCCTTACACACTGCTCGACTACTTTCCCGACGACTGGCTGCTCGTGATCGACGAGAGCCACGTGACCGTGCCGCAGCTGCACGGGCAATTCGAGGGCGATCGGTCGCGAAAAGAGGTCCTCGTCGAGCACGGTTTTCGCCTTCCCTCGGCGATGGACAACCGGCCGCTTCGCTTCGCTGAGCTCGAGTCCCGGCTCAACCAGGTCATCTTCATGTCGGCGACGCCTTCGCAATACGAGCTGACGATCTCGAACCAGGTGGTCGAGCAGATCGTGCGCCCGACGGGCCTGGTCGACCCCGAGGTGGTGGTGAAGCCCACGAAGGGTCAGATTGACGACCTGATCGCGGAGATACAGAAGACGACGGCCCGAGGCGAGCGCGTTCTCGTCACGACCCTCACGAAGAAGATGGCAGAGGACCTGAGCGACTACCTGCTCGAGTCCGGGCTACGGGTCCGGTACCTCCACTCGAACATCGACACGATCGAGCGGATCGAGATCGTCCGTGACCTGCGTCTCGGCGAATTCGACGTTCTCGTCGGGATCAACCTCCTGCGGGAGGGCCTCGACCTGCCGGAGGTCTCGCTCGTGGCGATCCTCGACGCCGACAAGGAGGGCTTCTTACGGTCGTCGACGTCGCTCATCCAGACCATGGGCCGGGCCGCGAGGAACGTCTCGGGCAACGTCGTGCTGTACGCGGATGTCATCACGGACTCGATGCGGCGGGCGATGGCCGAGACCGAGCGCCGCCGCACAGTTCAGCGGGCGTACAACGCCGAGCACGGGATCGACCCCCAGACGATCCACAAGGCCGTGACGGACCTCGTTGCGCAGTTCCGGAGCGCCTCGGGCGCGACCGGGAGCGAGGACGGCTCGCCCCTCCCCTCGAGGGTCGGCTCCGACCGCTCGCGCCGGGCTGGGCGTCGCGCGGTCGAGCGGATCGCTGCGACGATGGGCGCATCGGCGGGGCGGGGAGGGGGCGGAGGCGGTTCCGACGAGTTGCCGGCGGACGAGCTCGAGCGCCTCATCGATACCCTCGAAGCCGAGATGCAGGTGGCCGCCGCGGAGTTGCGGTTCGAGTACGCTGCCCGGCTTCGCGACGAGATCCGCTCGCTGCGAAGAGAGCTTCGAGAGGTCGGCTGAGCGTGGCAAATTTCCTCGTAATCCGGGGAGCTCGCGAGCACAACCTCAAGAACGTGTCGCTCGAGCTGCCAAGGGACAAGCTGATCGTATTCACGGGCCTCTCGGGCTCGGGGAAGTCGTCTCTCGCCTTCGACACGATCTACGCCGAGGGACAGAGGCGCTACGTCGAGTCCCTGTCGTCGTATGCCCGGCAGTTCCTCGGGCAGATGGACAAGCCGGACGTCGACTTCATCGAGGGACTCTCGCCCGCGATATCCATCGACCAGAAGTCGGCGTCTCGCAACCCCCGGTCGACTGTCGGAACGGTCACGGAGATCTACGACTACCTGCGTCTCCTGTTCGCCCGGATCGGGCTGCCTCACTGCCCGAGCTGCGGGCGGACCGTCAGCCGCCAGAGCCCGCAGCAGATCGTCGACCGCGTTCTCCAACTCGGTGACGGGACCCGCTTCCAGGTCCTCGCGCCGGTTGTCCGGGGTCGCAAAGGCGAGTACTCGTCCCTCTTGGACGACCTCGCGAAGCAGGGCTTCGCGCGGGTCCGTGTCGACGGCAAGGTCATCGACCTGGCCGAGCGCTCCACGGTCGAGCTCGCGCGCTACGAGCAGCACACCATCGAGGTTGTGGTCGACCGCCTCGTCCGCAAGGACGGCATCGAGAGGCGCCTGACCGACTCCATCGAGACCGCCCTCCGGCTCGGGGAGGGGATGGCAGAGATCCTCGTCTCAAGTGGTGAGAGCGGCGACGACGAGGAGGCGCTGACGTTCTCCCAGCATCTCGCGTGCACCTACTGCGGGATCTCGTTCGACGAGCTGGCGCCGCGCAATTTCTCGTTCAACTCGCCCTACGGCGCCTGTCCCGCCTGCAACGGGCTCGGCACGCGTTTCGAGGTCGACCCTGAGCTCATCGTCCCCGACGCTGACCGCTCGATCGCCTCCGGGGCGATCTCGCCTTGGACGGGCGCACGCACGGAGTACTTCTCGAGGGTGCTCTTCGCCGTGGCCGAGGCGTACCGGATCGACCCGAAGAAGCCGTGGAGCAAGCTGACGAAGGCTCAGAAGAAGGTTTTCCTCTACGGCGCGGGCACGAAGAAGGTGCACATCCAGTATCGCAATCGCTACGGCACCCTCCGCAGCTACGACACCACCTTCGAGGGGGTCGTCACCTGGCTGCAACGGCGCCACTCCGAGGCGGAGTCCGACTGGCAGCGCGAGCAGATAGAGGGCTACATGCGGGAGGTCCCCTGCCCGACGTGCGGCGGTACGCGCTTGAAGCCGGAGTCGTTGGCCGTGACCATCAGCGGGCGCAACATCGCCGAGCTGTGCAACCTGTCGATCCGTGGCTCGCACGAGCTGCTCGGGAGCCTCGAGCTGAGCGCGCGAGAGGAGATGATCGCTGCTCGCGTGTTGAAGGAGATCCGCGCCCGGCTGCAGTTCCTCGTCGACGTCGGCCTCGACTACCTGAGCCTCGACCGGTCGGCTGCGACGCTTGCCGGTGGGGAGGCCCAGCGGATCCGGCTCGCGAGCCAGATCGGCTCGGGTCTCGTCGGCGTGCTGTACGTCCTCGACGAGCCGTCGATCGGGTTGCACCAGCGCGACAACAGAAGGCTGATCGAGACGCTCATCCGCCTGCGCGACCTCGGGAACACCGTCCTCGTGGTCGAGCACGACGAGGAGACGATCCGTGTCGGCGACCACATCGTCGACATCGGTCCCGGCGCCGGCGAGCACGGCGGAGCGGTGGTGTACTCCGGGCCGCTGAAGGGGCTCCTCGCGACGAAGGGCTCCGTGACGGGTCAGTACCTCTCGGGCAAACGAGAGATCTCCGTGCCGCCGATGCGGCGTGAGCCTCGGGGTGAATGGGTCACGATCCGCGGAGCGCGAGAGCACAACTTGAAGAACATCGATGTCGAGATCCCTCTCGGATGTTTCGTGGCGGTCACCGGAGTCTCGGGCTCGGGCAAGTCGACACTTGTCAACGACATCTTGCACCGCGCCCTCATGCAAAGGATCTACAAGTCCCGCGTAGTTCCCGGCCGTCACAAGACGATCGAGGGTGCCGAAGCGCTCGACAAGGTGATCGACATAGACCAGTCGCCGATCGGAAGGACGCCGAGGTCGAACCCGGCGACGTACTCCGGGGTCTTCGACCACATCCGGAAGCTGTTCAGCCAGACCTCGGAGGCGAGGTTGCGTGGCTACCAGCCCGGGCGCTTCTCCTTCAACGTCTCGGGCGGCCGCTGCGACGGTTGCGCCGGCGATGGCACCATCAAGATCGAGATGCACTTCCTGCCGGATGTCTACGTTCCCTGCGAGGTCTGCAAGGGGGCGCGGTACAACCGGGACACGCTCGAGGTGACCTGGCGCGGGCGCAACATCGCGGAGGTGCTGGACCTCTCGTGCGAGGAGGCGCTCGAGTACTTCTCGGCCCAACCCATCATCTCCAGGCACCTTCAGACCTTGGTTGACGTCGGCCTGTCCTACGTGCGCCTCGGCCAGCCGGCACCGACGCTGTCCGGGGGGGAGGCACAGCGTGTCAAGCTCGCCTCGGAGCTGTCGAAGCGGTCGACCGGGCGCACGCTGTACATCCTCGACGAGCCGACCACTGGCCTTCACTTCGAGGACGTTCGCAAGCTCCTCGGCGTGTTGCAGCGGCTCGTCGACAACGGCAACACGGTCTGTGTGATCGAGCACAACCTGGACGTGATCAAGTCGGCCGACTGGATCATCGACCTCGGGCCGGAGGGCGGCGACGGAGGCGGCTTGGTCATCGCCGAGGGGACGCCGGAAAAGGTCGCGAAGACGGCCGAGAGCTTCACCGGCCAGTACCTCGAGGCCTTGCTCGCGCGCTGAACCGCGCCTCTGGCAAGATGCGGCCATGGGATCGAGGGGTGTCAAGCGCCGCAAACCTCATCACCCCCTCACGTCGCCGGAGGGCGAGCTCGCACCGCTCCGGACCGCTGGCGACTTCGGCGCGTACACGCCAATCGGCGTGATCCGTTCGGTCGGGTATTTTGCGGCCGGTCTCTCGCGCCGCTCGAGGGAGTCTCGTGAGCGTCGGCGTTGGTGGGCGCCAACCAGGCGTCACCCCCATATATGAGGTACTGATGACACACCGGATCGCGCGTCTCGACCACGTTCAACTCGCCATGCCGAAGGGCGAGGAGGCCGTTGCAGAGGACTTTTACGTCGGCCTGCTCGGCTTCGAGGTGCTGACCAAGCCGCCGGTTCTCGCCGCCCGGGGCGGGAGGTGGTTCGGCACCGATGGCGGGCGCGTGCAGGTCCATCTCGGTGTAGAGGACGACTTCCGTCCTGCGAGGAAGGCTCATCCGGCCCTCGTCGTGGACGGCCTGGGCGATCTCGAGACCGTCTTGGATCGAGCCGGCGTACCCGTCCGCTGGGACGAGGACAATCCGGGCGTCCGGCGCTGCTACGTGGACGATCCCTTCGGCAACCGGATCGAGCTCATAGAGGGCGAGGTTTGACCGGCTCGATCAGAAGGGCGCCAAGTCGAGCGTCCCGGGGGAGTCGCGGCGACCGGCAACCCAGGCCAGGAAGCTGGCCCGCTGCGATGGGTCCTCCATGCGGTCGGGAAGCGCCGCCAGCGCATCGACGAGGGAGAGTGCGACGAACTCGGCCGGCCAGTCGATCGGCTCGTACCCAAGCCCGAGGTCGACGTGGTGGAACTCCACCTCGCGCATGCGGCGGGCCGGGAGTTGCTCGCAAACGATGGAGACACCGCCCATGGTCGTCCAACTCGCCGACCATGCGGCAGAGCCCGCGTCGCTGAACGCCGCGTCGAGGCGGCCAGAGGCGGAACGGACGTCGTTGACGATCGCCGCGGCAGAGCGAGTCGCTCCGGTGTCGATCTCTCCCGTGCGCTGGGCGGCACCGCCCGCGTATTGCGCGACCTGCTGATTCTCGGCCGCAGCTTCGAGGATCCGCACGAATGAGTCCGCGTTGCGGGCGAGATGCGTGAGCACGTGGCCGATGGTCCAACCTGGTAACCGGCTGGGACGTTTGACGACGACGTCGTCGATGGCTTCGAGACGGGCGTAAATGCGTTCGTGAGAGGCGCGGCAGGCTGCCAGGTGGCCTGCCGGCGGTCCGGCCTTGCCGGCCTGCGCGAGGTCTGTCATCGCGTAGAGCTTCGCACGCGGCCAGCCGCCCGCGGTACGAGCAGGTCGATGTCGGCTGCTCAGGCGATCGCGAGCATGACTTCGAGCGCCACCCTTGCCTGCGCGGCGGTCTCGTGGTCGACCGTGATTCGATTGCGGACGATCTCGTCGGCAAGACCCTCGAGGACCCAGGCAAGATGGGGCAGGTCGATGCGGGACATCGTCGAGCACGGGCAGACGAGGGGGTCGAGCGACACGACCGTCCGGTCCCGATAGGCCCGAGCCAATCGGTCGACGAGGTGGATCTCGGTCCCGACGGCGATGACTGATCCCGGGGCCGCCTCGGCGACCGCCTTGATTATGAAGTCGGTCGACCCGACCTCGTCGGCGAGCTCCACCACTTCGTGGGAACACTCCGGATGCGCGATCACGATCCCGTCCGGGTGCTCACCACGGAATGTCTCGACGTGTGCCGTTGAGAAACGCTGATGGACCGAGCAATGACCCTTCCACAAGAGGAACTTCGACTCCTTGACGGCTCTCTCCTCTAGACCCCCGAGCGCAAAGCGAGGATTGACCACGGCCATGTCCGCAGCGCCGAAGCCGAGCTGGTAGCCGGTATTGCGTCCGAGGTGCTGATCGGGGAAGAAGAGCACCTTGTCGCCGCGACCGCCTGGTACTTCACTCGCGCCTGCGAGCCCGAGCGCCCAGCGCAGGATCGCCCGAGCGTTGGACGACGTGCAGACGGCTCCGCCGTGCCGGCCGACGAAGGCCTTGAGCGCTGCCGAGGAGTTCATGTAGGTGATCGGCACGACGCGGTCGGTGTCGGTCACACACGACAGCTCTGCCCAGACCTGCTCCACCTGCTCCTCGTCGGCCATGTCCGCCATCGAGCAACCGGCGTTCAGGTCGGGCAAGACCACCTGCTGGTGGTCGGCGGTCAGTATGTCGGCCGACTCGGCCATGAAATGGACGCCACAGAAGACGACGAACTCCGCTTCGTGCTGGTCGGCGGCGTAGCGGGAGAGCCCGAAGGAGTCTCCGCGGGCGTCTGCGAACTGGATGACGTCTTCCCGCTGGTAGTGATGGCCGAGAACTACGACGCGACTCGCAAGGCGCGCCTTCGCGGCAGTCACTCGAGCGGCGAGCTCGTCTGACGGCGCCCGTGAGTATTCGTCAGGTAGCCGTGTCTGGAGGCGGATCATCGGGGACCCCTTATGTACGCTTCGCTAACGGCCGGCGGGGACAGCCTGGTCGCCCATCCGCGGGTTTGTCGGCCACGAAGCGGGATGTCCGCCGGGGTACCAGGCCGGCGTAGCCTCCACTGTAGTGCTCGAACGCCCCAAAGCCATACCCGACGCGCCCGGGTCGTACCAGTTCAAGGACGCCGACGGCCGCGTCATATACGTCGGCAAGGCGAGGTCCCTCCGTAGCCGGCTCTCCAACTACTTCGCTGACCCTCGGACGTTGCATCCACGCACGGCGCAGATGATGGAGCGGGCGGCCTCTGTCGAGTGGATCGTCGTCCAGAACGACGTCGAAGCGCTGATGCTCGAGTTCAGCCTCATCAAGGCTCACCGGCCGAGGTTCAACGTCCGCCTCGTCGACGACAAGAGCTTCCCCTACCTCGCCGTGACGGTCGGGGAGCAGTGGCCCCGGGCGATGGTAATGAGAGGTGCCAAGCGCAAGGACACGCGCTACTTCGGGCCGTATGCCCACGCCTACGCGATCAGGGAGACGCTCGACCTCTTGCTGCGCTCATTCCCGATCCGGACCTGTTCGGACGCGAAGATGCGGCGGCACGAGCTGCTCAAGAAGCCGTGCTTGATGTTCCACATCGAGCGCTGCGCGGCGCCTTGCGTGGGCGCTGTCGAGCGTGAGCGGTACATGGAATTGGTGGGGGAGCTGATGGCGTTTCTCGAGGGGGACACCAAGCCCATCGTGAGCCGCCTCGAGCAGGCTATGCGGGAGGCAGCCTCGGAGCTCGAGTTCGAGCGGGCTGCTCGCCTGCGGGACAGGTTGGCCTCCGTCCGCCTCGCCATCGAGCGTCAGCAGATGGTCACCGACACCCCGGAGAACCTAGATGTCATCGGGGTAGCGGAGGACGAGCTCGTCGCAGCCGTTCAGGTCGTCCACGTGCGGCGCGGCCGAGTCGTCGGGCGGCACGGATTCGTCCTCGAGAAGGTCGAGCCCTTGACCGAGGAGCAGCTGATCTCTCGCGTTCTCGAGCAGCACTACGCCGAGACTCCGATCGGCATCCCGAAGACGCTCCTCGTCCCCGTGATGCCCGAGGAGGCGGAGGTCTACGAGGAGTGGCTGGCACGCCTTCGGAGCGGACCGGTCGAGATCCGTGTGCCACAGCGCGGGCGCAAGCGCGAGCTCCTCGAGATGGCTCGCCAGAACGCCGCCGAGCAGCTGAACCGGCACCGGCTCAAGCGTTCCTCCGACCTCACCAGCCGAGCCGTTGCCATCGAGCAGCTACAAAGGGCCCTCGGGTTGAGAGAGGCTCCGCTCCGGATCGAGTGCTACGACATGAGCCATCTGCAGGGGTCCGACTACGTCGGCTCGATGGTCGTCCTCGAGGACGGGTTGCCGAAGCGCTCCGACTACAGGCGCTTCAAGGTGTCGGCGGTGCAGGGAAACGATGATTACGGGGCCATGTACGAGGTGCTCTCCCGCAGGCTCAGGCACCTGATCGTGATCGACGGGGATTCAGAAGAGCCGGAGGACGCTACAGAGCCGAGTGAGAGCACTCCGCCGGAGGACGCCGGAGGGGTGGATGAGGCAGCCACGCAGGAGCCGGACGACCTCGAAGCCATCGGGCGCCGAAGGAGACGGGCATCGCGCTTTGCCTACCCGCCCCAGTTGCTGCTGATCGACGGCGGCAAGGGTCAGCTTCACGTCGCCGTCAACGTGCTCGAGGAGCTGGGGCTGACCGACAGCGTCGCGGTCGCATCGCTCGCGAAACGGCTCGAGGAGGTCTTCGTACCCGGGCGCCCAGATCCGATCGTCATCCCGCGGGACTCCGAGGCGATTTACCTGCTGCAGCAGGCACGTGACGAGGCTCACAGATTCGCCATCGGCTTCCACCGTGAGCTTCGCGGCAAGAGGATGACGCGGTCTGCGCTCGAAGGTGTCCCCGGCCTCGGACCGGCGAGACGGAGGCGCCTCGTGCGCGAGATGGGGAGTGTGAAAGCCGTGCAAGCCGCGACGCCTGAGGAGTTGCGCGCGCTGCCATGGCTGCCCGGAAAGGTCGCGGACGCTGTTTACGACCACCTGCACTCGAGCCGCCGCGGGCGTGCTCGGGCCTCAGAGACAGCGGCGTCGTGACGGGAGCCGAGAGAGCGAGGGGCGAGCCGGAAGCGCCTGCGACGGACTGGGACGAGCTCGCACCGTGGTGGCGCGCGACTTTTTCCAACGGCGCCGACCTCGAGTACGAGATGCAGATCTTGCCCCTTGCGGCGTCCCACCTCCTCGGGTGCAACCGGATCCTCGATCTCGGAACAGGTGAGGGGCAGCTCGCGAGGCGCCTTGTCGGGAACGATCCCGCGCCCAGGCTCGTGACCGGTATCGACCCGTATGCAGGCCAGCTCGCGAATGCGCTCGAGCAGGGAGGAGGCCCTGTATACGTCCAGGCCCGTGGGGAGCGGCTCCCGTTCAAGAGCGCGTCGTTCGACGGGATCGTGTGCTGCCTCGTGATCGAGCACGCCGACGAGCCGGAGCAGGTATTGGAGGAGATGGCTCGGGTGCTGGCTCCTGGTGGGCGCCTTCTCTTGCTCATCAATCACCCGGTCGTGCAGGGACCAGGGAGCGGCTTTGTCGACGACCGCGTCCTCGACGAGAGGTATTGGCGGATCGGGCCTTACCTGACCGAGCAGGTTGTCGTCGAGGAGGTGGACCCGGGAGTGCCGGTCCGGTTCGCGCACCGACCCTTGTCGGGCTACATCAATCCTCTGTGCGAGGCGGGGTTGGTTCTGACACGGCTCGAGGAGCCTGAGCCCCCGCTCGAGTTCTTGACCGACTCGTTCGACCTCTCGCTCGAGCGGGCGATGCCGCGCCTTTGCCTCATGTCCTTCGAGCACCGCGTCGCGCCTTCGCCGGTGGGAGAATGATCGGACGATGGCGGAATATCTCTTCCTGATCGGGATGTCGGGCGCAGGGCGCTCGACGGCTGCCGCAACTCTGGAGGATCGTGACTGGTTCGTCATCGACAACCTCCCGCCCTCGCTCCTCGGAAAGGTCGCAGAGCTCGCCAACCAGCCGGGCTCGGAGTACGAGCGCCTGTGCCTGGTGGCGGGTAGAGGGGGTTATGAGGGCATCGCCGAGCTCCCCATCGCGATCGCCTCGCTGCGCGCGTCAGGTGCTCGGGTCCGGGTGTTGTATCTCGAAGCTCCCGACGAGGTGCTCGTGCGTCGTTACGAGGGCACGCGTCGCCGGCACCCGATCGAGGCCGAGAGTGGCATCCTCGACGCTGTACGGCAAGAGCGACAGCTCCTGTCAGAGCTTCGTGCCGATGCCGACCTCGTCCTCGACACGGGCGAACTCAACGTGCACGAGCTGCGCGACCGAATTATCGCGCTCGTCGAAGATGCCCAGCCAGGCTCGGGCATGGAGACGACGGTGGTGTCGTTCGGCTTCAAGCACGGGCTGCCGTTGGACGTTGACCTGGTGTTCGATTGCCGTTTCTTGCCCAATCCGCATTGGATCCCCGAGCTCCGCCCGATGACCGGTCTCGACGACAAGGTCAAGGAGTACGTGATGGCGGCGCCCGAGGCAACGCAGCTCCTCGAGCGCCTCGAGAGCCTGTTCGAGCTGTTGCTGCCCGCCTATGCGCGGGAGGGGAAGTCGTACCTTTCCGTCGCGATCGGCTGCACCGGCGGTCATCATCGTTCGGTGGTCCTCGCCGAGGAGATCGGCAACATGATGCGCCGCCACGGCTACTCGCCGTCCGTGCATCATCGGGACATCAACCGATGACTGACGTGGGATCCTTAGCGGGGCCGCGAGTAGTTGCGATCGGGGGTGGCCACGGCGCTGCGCAGACGTTGCGCGCTGCGAGGCGCTACGCGGGGGAGATCACCGCCATCATCTCGGTCGCAGACGACGGCGGGTCGAGCGGCAGGCTCCGCGAGACGCTCGGCATCCCTGCGCCGGGAGACCTGCGGCGATGCATTGGTGCGCTGTTGCCCGACGGGTCCCCGTTCGGCGAGGTGCTTGAGTACCGCTTCGACTCCGGCGAGCTCGCCGGCCACGCCTTCGGCAATCTCCTCATCGCATCACTGGCCTCAGCCAGCGGCGACTTCGCGGTAGGTGTGGCGGAGGCGGCACGGTTGCTTGGCGCGGTCGGTCGTGTCTTTCCCGCAACCAGCATCCCGGTCGTCTTGAAGGGCACAGGGGAAGGCGGGGAGATCTCCGGCCAGGTTCGTATCCAAAAGAGTGGAGGTGTGTCACGCATCGAGCTCGTGCCGCCAGACGCGGAGCCACCGCCGGCGGCCGTCGAGGCACTGCTGCAGGCGGACCAGATCGTCATCGGCCCAGGTTCCCTCTACACGAGCCTGATCGCGGCCGCAACAGTGCCGGCGCTCCTCCAGGCGATTGCGAAGAGCACGGCGCAGCGCGTCTACGTCGCGAACTTGCGAGAACAGCTGCCCGAGACGAGAGGCTACGACGTCGCTGACCACGTCCAGGCCCTCCTCGATCACGGGCTCGTCGTCGACGTGGTCCTCGCCGACCGTTCTGCTCTCGTGCTCGGTGACGTGCCAGGTGGAGTCGCTGTGGAGCTCGCTGATCTGTCGGCTCAGGACCTCATCGCGCACGATCCCGAGCTCCTCGGCGCCGCTCTCTCGGGCCTGGTTCTTGCGGGAGTGGCCTGCACTGGGGAAAAGTGGCAGGGCTCCAGCTGAAACTGGGCACCTACCCTCGCGCATTGGGGCGTGACGCAGAAGAAGGGTGAAGATGGCCGTTCGCATCGGAATCAACGGTTTTGGCAGGATCGGACGGAACTTTCTCCGCGCACTTCTCGAGCGGGACGCCGAGGAGGCTCTGACCGGCGGCACAGTCTCGTCGCCGATCGA
This sequence comes from Acidimicrobiales bacterium, assembly GCA_052146895.1. Classification (GTDB taxonomy): domain Bacteria; phylum Actinomycetota; class Acidimicrobiia; order Acidimicrobiales; family Bog-793; genus Palsa-601. The sequence continues at coordinate 2,485 of JBKQLZ010000175.1, read as the reverse complement.
GATCGTGGCCGTCAACGACATCGCTCCACGCGAGGCCAACGCCCACCTGTTGAAATACGACTCGACCCACGGGCGATTGCGAGAGTCGGTCGAGTTGACCGCCTCAGGGCTGCGAGTCGGCGGGCGGGACATCGCCGTCCTGTCGGAGACCGACCCGAAGGCGCTCCCCTGGGGCGATCTCGGGGTCGACGTCGTGATCGAGTCAACTGGACGGTTCACCGCCCGCTCGGCCGCGATGGCGCACGTGGAGGCCGGCGCTCGGCGGGTGATCATCTCGGCTCCCGCGAAGGACGCAGATGCGACGTTCGTCGTCGGAGTGAACGACGACGAGTTCGAGCCTGACATTCACGTCATCGTCTCGAATGCCTCTTGCACGACGAACTGCCTCGTCCCGATGGTGAAGGTCCTCGACGACGCCTTCGGTCTGCGGCAGGGAATCATGACGACCGTTCACGCCTACACGAACGACCAGCAGCTCTTGGATCTCGGACGGGACAACCTGCGTCGGGCCCGCGCAGCCGCGGTCAACATCGTGCCCTCGTCGACCGGCGCCGCGCGAGCCACGAGCCTCGTGCTCGGGCAGATGGCGGGGCGGCTTGACGGTCTGGCGCTGCGCGTCCCGGTCGTCGACGGGTCGATCACCGACCTGACGGCGGTCCTCAGTGACGGAGTCACCGTCGCCGACGTCAACGCCGCGTTCCGTGAGGCCTCGCAATTCGGGCCGCTCTCGAACGTCCTCGTCTACAACGAGGCCCAGATCGTGTCGAGCGACATCGTCGGCACCGCGGCCTCTTGCACGTTCGACGCGACGCTCACAGTAGCGATCCCGATCGACGACGACTCGACCCTCGTGAAAGTGATGGGCTGGTACGACAATGAGTGGGGCTACTCGCACCGGTTGATCGACCTCGCAGCGATCATCGGACGGGCGTGAGCGGCGACCAACCAGCGCTCGCTTCGCTCCCCCTCCTCGAGGATCTCGGGGACATCGCGGGCAAGCGAGTGCTCGTCAGGCTCGACCTGAACGTTCCCCTCGCGGACGGCCCCGGAGGCAAACGAGTTGTCTCGGACGACTTCCGCATCCGCGCCGCGTTGCCCACCCTCCAGTACCTGGCAGCCGGCGGCGCGACCGTGACGGTCGCAACACATCTCGGGCGCCCGAAAGGGTCGGTCGACCCTCGCTTCGCGGTTGAGCCTGTTGCCGAGCGGCTCGCCGAGATGGGAGCGGCGGTGCGAGTCCTGGAGAACCTACGTTTCTCCCCGGGTGAGGAGGCCAACTCGCCCGAGCTGGTTGCCTCGCTCGTGGAGGGCCAGGACCTCTTCGTGAACGACGCTTTCGGGGTGATGCACCGGGCCCATGCCTCGGTCGTCGGACCCCCACAGTTCTTGCTCTCTGCCGCCGGCAGGCTGGTGGAGCGGGAAGTGACGGCGGTCGCGCCGTTCCTCTCGGATCCGCCCAGGCCTTTTGTCGTCGTGATCGGCGGGGCGAAGGTGAAGGACAAGCTCGGGCTCCTTGCGAGCTTGGTGCAGCGGGCGGACGCCGTCCTCGTCGGCGGTGGCATGGCATTCACCTTCCTCCATGCGCTCGGCCACCCGACCGGCGACTCGATCCTCGATCGCGCTCATCTCGACGAGTGCCGCCACATCGCAGCGACCTCATCGTCGCTGCTGCTGCCCGTCGACATCATCGGCGCCGCACCCGGGGTCGAGATCACCCCGGTCGCCGCTTCCGGCACCGACGCGGTCGTCGAGGGAAGCAAGGAGGAGGTCCGGGTGTACGGCCAGGGTCTTCCCGATGGCTGGAAAGGGCTTGACATCGGACCTGCGACGTCCGAGCTGTTCCGCGAGGCGATCGCCGGGGCGGGCTCGGTGTTCTGGAACGGGCCGGTGGGCGCGTTCGAGGACCCCCGTTTTGCCCGCGGGACCTTCGAGGTGGCATCGGCCATGGCGGCCACCGATGCCTTGACTTTTGTCGGAGGCGGTGACAGCGCCGCGGCAATCGATCGCTTCGGGCTCGAAGGGTCAGTCGACCACATCTCGACCGGCGGCGGGGCCTCGCTCGAGCTGCTCGAGTACGGAGACCTCCCTGGCCTAGCGGCGCTGCGCGAGAACGCTCTCCGGCATCGCCGGGGGGAGCTAGCCCCGCCCGGCCGAGCGCAGACGTGAGCGACCGGGAGCTGCTCATCAGCGGCAACTGGAAGATGAACCACACGCATTTCGACGCCATCCAGTTCGTCCAGACCCTGGCGGCGTTGTTGCGCGCTAACCCGCTCCGGGCCGGCAGGGCTCTGTCTGTCCACCCCTCGTTCACTGCACTGCGGTCCGTACAGACCGCGCTCGAGTCAGACACCGTGCCGGTCTTTCTTGGGGCCCAGAACTGCCACGAGGCGGAAAAGGGCGCGTTCACGGGCGAAGTGAGCGCGGAGATGCTCGAGAAGCTCAACGTGTCCTATGTGATCGTCGGACACTCGGAGCGCCGCCAGAT
>JBKQLZ010000174.1:0-11407 GCA_052146895.1 Acidimicrobiales bacterium | reverse complement strand
TCCGCCACCTCCTTGAGGGTGGGGAAAACCACGTCGTCGAGCTTCTGAGAGGCATTTTCGAAATCTTCTTTGACCTTCAGCTTCAATGCGTCCGACTCAGCTTGCTCCGCTTGGTGCTCTCGTACTTCGTGGGCTGCCCTCTTGACCGTGTCCTGCCACCGCGCTGGAGGTGTGTCCGGCCCGTCTCCCGCTTCGGTTGAATCCCCTGTGGTCTCGTCCACGGCCGTCACCCACTGTTCGCTCTGGCAGCCGATGCTAACCGCGTGACCTCGGGTATCCCCTGGCCACGAGGAACCTCGAGCACGCACGACGACCCTGTCCTCGCGAGAATTGGCTCGGGCAGGGAATGGTCAACGCCGCCTGAAGGTGGACCTACTGCGCCAGCAACCAGCTGATCAGGTGCGCGTATCGCAACAGGTGACTGTCCCCGACGAAACCCTCGAGGACGTGTTGGCGAGCTCGCGCGCCAAGCTCGGCGATCTCACGCGGCCTCTCGAGAAGCGTTGCGAGGATCTCCCCGAAGGTACGCAGATCGGTCGGGTCATCGAGAAGCAGTCCGGTACCGGGCGCTATCTGTTCGGCGATACCTCCAACGTTTGAAGCCAGCACGGCCTTCGCTTTCCACATCCCTTCGGCAACGGTGAGTCCAAAGCCCTCTTCCAGGCTCTTCTGCACGATCACCGCGGCGTGGCGCTGAATGGCGTTCACCATGGCTGCGTTCTCGTCGATGTCCTCCATCGGCAACGTGACAAGCGTCACGCGCCGGCGCGAGCTGTCCGGGAGCGCTTCCCAGGCCGCCACGCATTCGGCGAACACTTCTGCCCCCTCAGGGTCGTCGGCAACCTCAGCCGTGGAAGGACCCACGAGCGCCAGGTGTGCCTCGACTCGCGCGGGCACATATTCGGCGAAACCACTCATTACTCCGGCCATGTCCTTCAACCTGTCCCATCGCGAGACCTGGGCCACGAGAGGCACTCCCGGCTCGAGCGCTGAGCCTGGTGACAGGTACGACGCGCCCCGCTGGACGAGCCCAGCCGTACCGTCACTCCGAGTGAACTCGGCCGGAGTGTGCTCCTCGCTCGCCGGCAGCAGGCCGATGCGCCCGACAGCTCGAAGAACCTGCTTCTCGGGCATCTCCTGGTTCTTCGGCGAGAACGGATCAATGGACGGAGGGATCACCCAGACTTTGTGATCATCAACCCAGGACGGTGCGTAGGAAGCCAAGGAGAAGATGAATGCCGAGCAGGCCGAGAGGTGCGGGCGCAGGAACGACCAGGCCTGCTCTGTCCACTCGTTCGCGGTGTCACGCCCTACATGGCAACGCCACACCACCCTCGCCCCGGCATCGGCGAGGCCCTGGGCCATACCGGCGGACTGAGGATCGTGCAACAGGACGACGTCGCCTCGGCGGATTCGACGGATGGCGCTGGCCGCATTGGCGGTCGTGACGTCGGAGTAGTGGGCTGCTTCAGCTGGTCCGAGCTCGCCCCTGTCGCCGGCGATGCCGTGAAGGCGGTTGTGGATTCGCTTGGTTATGGCGAAGAATTCGGAATCCCCGTTCATGACCATCCACCGGATGGCGACTTCGACGTCGAGGATGTAGCCCACGAGCACCTGCAGCATCTCGGCCACCCCGCCGCCAGCCGCCGTCGAGCTGACGTTCCAAACGGTTGTCCCAGCGAGCTGCTGGCTGGCGAGCGCTGCCGCGTCCTGGAGCTGCCCATAGCGTTCCGGCCCGATGACCGGTTCGAACCTCGAGAGCGAGCGACGCGGCACAGCGATCTCCTGGAGAGGAAGGTCCCGCAAGGTGTCGTAGTTCGGGCTCAAGGTAAGGAGCCTCTCAGGTCCGAACACTCAGCGCCAGGGTGCGCGCTGCCGAGGACCGAGCCGGTTGCACGACCCGTGATCCTCAGATCCCTGTGTGCTCAGCGCGGATGGGATTGGGGTCCGGCGTGTGCGGCATCAGCGCGTTCGGCGGCACCGTGCCAAGCCGGCCGGCTCGGAAGTCCTCCAGCGCTTGCATGATTTCGTCTCGAGTGTTCATGACGAAGGGTCCGTAGTGCTCGACCGGCTCCCCGATGGGCTGGCCCCCCAACACGAGGAGATCGAGTCCAGCAGCGCGTGAGTCCTGAGCGTCGTCGGCTTGGACGCTTATCCAATCGCCCGGACCGAACGCCACCAGTTGCCCGACCCGCACGGGTCCCCCGTCGCCGCCCGCTTGGCCGGACCCGGCGAGGACATAGACAAGGGCGTTGAAGGCGCTGTTCCAGGGGAGCTCCAGCCGCGCACCAGGCGACACTGTCGCGTGCATCAGCGCCATAGGCGTGTGAGTCGAGCCGGGGCCGCGGTGCTCACCGAGCGCTCCGGCGATCACCCGCACCAGGCAACCACCGTCGGCCGAGGACAGCAGGGCCACTTCGTCGGATTCGAGTCCCTGGTAAGCAGGCGGGATCATCTTGTCCCTCGCCGGCAGGTTCACCCAGAGTTGGACGCCGTGGAACAAGCCACCCGAGACGACGAGCTCCTCGGGTGGTGTCTCGATGTGCAAGATGCCTCCGCCTGCGGTCATCCACTGGGTGGCCCCGTCTTTGATGAGACCGCCACCTCCTTGCGAGTCCTGGTGGGCGAATGTTCCATCGATCATGTAGGTCACCGTCTCGAAGCCGCGGTGAGGATGCCAGGGTGTGCCCTTCGGTTCGCCGGGCGCGTAATCGACCTCGCCCATCTGATCCATGTGTACAAAGGGGTCGAGGTCGCGCATGCTCATCCCCGCGAAGGCCCGTCGCACCGGGAATCCCTCCCCCTCGAATCCACTTGGCGCCGTCGTCACGGACCTAACCGGGCGCTCGGTCAGCCGTTCGCGATCGGGAACAGGCACCGTTGGCAGGGTCGACAAGTCGCTGACGGTCACAGCAGGCATCGCAGCCTCCCATCGGGGTGTCCAGTCAATAGGTACTCCATATTGCATCGGATGGTTGGCCGGCTTCCGGCCGCGGCCCGTCGAGTCGCCCACGCGAGCCTCTGTTGAGGTGAGGCGAGCACAGCGCTGGCCTGCTGTTGATTCAAGTTTCCCGCCGAGATAGCCGATATATAGGACGATGGCGCGAATCGTGTCCCGAGCTATGAACAGCTCCGTCGAGGTGGCCGCATGGTCCGACGATGCTGGAGCGATGCCGCGCCTCAGCTCTCGTAGGACGTGATGGTCGACATCAGGGAGCCCCGGGCTGCCACCGAGGCCCTGCAGGAGAGCGAGGCTCGCCTGCAAGCGCTGCTCTCGTCACTCGATGATCTCGTTTTCGAGCTGGACGCGAATGGCACGTACCACGGGATCTGGACCACAGATGACGCTCTACTCGTGGCACCCCGGCACGAGCTGCTCGGCCGATCACTTCGTGAGTTCACAGGAGAGGAGGTCGGGCTGGCCCTGACTCGGATGATCGGTCGTGTCCTCGACTCGGGTTGCCCCGAGCTCTGGGAGTACTGCCTCGAGGTTCCGGCGGGAGTGCGCTGGTTCCAGGGCAGGGTCGCTCCGATTGACGGTTCGGAAGGCTCCTCCGGGCGGGTCTGTCTCCTCGTTCGGGATATCACGGAGAAGAAGGCTGCCGAGCAGGCCCGCGACGATGCCGAAGCGCAGCTGCGACATCAGGCCATGTACGACGGTCTCACGGGGCTGCCGAACCGCGAGCGGTTTCACGAGCTGGTCGAAGACGCACTCGAGGAGGCACGGTCAGCGCACGGGGAAGTCGCCGTTCTCATGCTCGACGTCGACCGGCTGAAAGAGGTCAACGACACGCTCGGCCACGCGGCGGGAGACGAGGTGCTGAAGGAAGTTGCCAGGCGGTGGTCGGAGGTGACTAGAGACGGCGATTCGCTCGCGAGGCTTGGGGGCGACGAGTTCTTCATCCTCCTCCCCAAGGCGTCAGAGACCGACGCCATTAGAGTCGCCTCGCGGGTGTCGAGCTGTCTCGAGGAGCCGATAGTTGTCGACGGCCTTCCGCTCAGCATCGAGGTCAGCATCGGGCTCGCAGTCTTTCCGAGAGATGGAGAAGACGCGGACTTGCTGCTGCGGCACGCGGACGTCGCCATGTACGCCTCCAAGACTGCGAGCAGCGGGTTCGCTATGTACGACGGCTCCACCGACAAACTGACTCCGGACCGGCTCGGGCTCGTGGGCGAGCTACGTGGCGCGCTCGATCGAGGCGAGCTCATCCTCTATTACCAGCCACAGCTGGACCTTTCGACGGGCAACGTCGTGGCCGTCGAGGCGTTGATTCGCTGGCTACATCCTGACCGGGGTCTCATTCCGCCAGACGAGTTCATCCCCCTCGTTCAGGGGACCGGCCTGATCAAGCCGCTCACTCTCTACGTTCTCGGCGCGGCGCTCCGGCAGTGCCGGACCTGGATGGACGATGGCCACCCAATGAGAGTTTCCGTCAACTTGGCGGCGCGCAACCTCATCGACGTCGACCTGCCACGTGACGTCGCCGAGCTGCTGCAGGTCAGCGGAGTCCCCGCTTCCCTGCTAGTGCTCGAGATCACTGAGGGTGCGATGATCGCCGACCCGCACCGCGCTGGTGCTGTCCTCGTGCGCCTCGCCGACACGGGCGTCCGATTGTCTGTCGATGACTTCGGAACGGGTTATTCGTCGCTGTCGTACCTGACACGTTTTCCGATCAGCGAGATCAAGATCGACAAATCGTTTGTGACGAACATGGACAGCGTGCCCGGCCACGACATCATCGTGCGGTCCACCATCGACATCGCGCGCAACCTCGGGCAAGAGGTGGTAGCAGAAGGGGTCGAGACACTCGAGGTCCTCCAACGTCTTGAAAGACTTGGGTGCCATATGGTGCAGGGCTACCACGTGAGCAGACCACTGCCCGTCGAGGAGCTCGATGCCTGGCTCGCCGCTCGGGCAAGCCTCTCGGCGCTCTCATCGGATGACTCGGTAGGAGCGAGCGTCCTCCCGTATCGCAGCGCCGCGTCCACGGCTTCCTCGAGCCGCCCTCGACCAGGATGGCTCCAACGAGTAAACGACTCCGGAAACCGCGCCGCCTCCGGCCAGGGCGGTTCGCTGGTAGAACGCTGGAGCTGACTTCAATCGTTGAAGGAGGAGCGGTGGTGTGGTGCCCAGACCCAGAATGAGTTCACCTCGGTGAAGTTATCGACGGCCCGTCCCGTTATGCTGAGAAGACACCCGACCTCTGAAGGACGTGGTGTGGCTCAACTCGCCGATCGTACGCTGCTCGGTCTTCTCGATTCGGCACCGGATGCGATGCTCGCGATCGATGAGGCTGGCCTGATCGTGATGGCGAATGCGCAAGCCGAGCGCCTCTTCGGGTACTCCCGTGAGGATCTGATCGGACGGCCCGTTGAGTTGCTCGTCCCCATCGCAGATCCGAGATTCCGACCTTCTGCCACTGGCTTGCAGTTGCCGGGTCGACGACAAGACGGTAGCGAGTTCTCGGCGTCGATCTCTGTGTCAACGATGACGACCGAGATAGGGCTTCTAATCTCTGCGACGATCCGAGACGCTACCGAGCCCAACGAGGTCGAGGCGGAACGAGTTCGCCTCAAGACCGAAGCCGAGGTCGAGCGTCTAAAGGCCGAGGGTGAGAAGACCGAAGCCGAACGTGTGCGCCTCGAAGCTGAAGCCGAGCGCGAGCGACTCGAGGGGCAGCTTCATCAATCGCACCGGATGGAGAGTCTCGGCGAGCTCGCCGGAGGCGTTGCGCACGACTTCAACAATCTCTTGGCAGTTATCTTGAACTACGCGTCGTTCGTTGCAGAGGAGTTGTCCAGTGCCGCGGCTACTCCGACGGGTGCGCAATGGAAGGGACCGCTGAAGGACGTCGAGCAGATCCAGCTGGCAGCTGAGCGCGCCACTCTGCTGACTCACCAGCTTCTGTCGTTCGCGCGCCGAGAGGTGGTCCAGGCACGTCCACTTAGCCTCAACAGTGCAATCACCCGTATGGAGCAGATTCTCCGCCGGACAATCGGCGAGCAGATCGAACTCGTGATCAGTCTCGCACCCAGCTTGCCGATGGTTGTGGCGGACCCCGGTCAAATCGAGCAGATCGTTCTGAACCTGGCCATCAATGCTCGCGACGCAATGTTGGCAGGGGGCACGCTATCGATCGACACGTCGACGAGGGAGGTCACTCGGAACGAGAACTCGGTCACCGGCCCTCCGAACGAGGGGTCTTACGTCTGTCTCCGCGTTAGCGACACCGGGGTAGGCATGTCAGCGGAGGTCCGCGATCGCGCGTTCGAACCTTTCTTCACGACCAAGCCAAGGGGCGAGGGTTCGGGCCTGGGGCTGGCAACCGTCTACGGGATCGTTTCCCAGTCCGGCGGAGACACAAAGATCTACTCCGATGAAGGATTCGGGACCGCGATCACCGTCCTCTTGCCCGCGGCCAAGCAAGACGGCATGAGCGACCTGCAGGACGAACGTGTAGACCCCCTGAAACCGCTGTTGGGAACCGAGACAATCCTTGTAGTCGATGACGAAGAAGCGCTACGCGAGGTGACGCGGCGAATACTGACCCGCAACGGCTACACCGTTGTCACCGCATCCAGTGGTGCTGAGGCGATAGAAATCGCGGCGTCGCATGTGGGGCCGATCGACCTGCTCCTCACCGACGTGATCATGCCGACGATGCAAGGACCGGCTGTTGCAAATGAGATAAGACAGCTCCGACCCGGTATCCGAGTGCTATTCATGTCCGGTCACGCCCAGCCCGTCCTCGAGTCAGAAGCTCTTCTCGGAACGGAGTTCGTGTTGGTGGAGAAACCTTTTGACCAGGCGATACTGCTGGAGAATGTTCGCAAGGTGCTTGACCGCGATGAGTGACGAGCCCGTGATCCGGATCGTTGTGATCGACGACCACGAAATGTTCCTTCAAAGTGTCGTTCGTCTGCTTCAAGAGGACTTACGGATCATCGTCGTCGGAACCGCAATGACTGCTGCGCAGGGCGTCGAAATCACTCAGCAGGAGCGGCCGGACGTCGTGATCATCGACTATCACTTGCCAGACGGGGATGCTCCCGAGGCAATCAAGAGGCTTCTCGAGGTTCACCCCGAGGGCAAGATCATCACGCTCACCGGTTCGGAAGTCCCCGGCGCCCTCTACGCGTCGATGCGGGCCGGCAGCTCTGCATGGGTGCGGAAAACGCGAGCGATCCAGGAACTCCGCGACGCGGTGCACCACGTGGCGGCCGGTCGGCCAGTCGCCAACCTAGAAATGGAGTCGCTACCGGCGCTCGACCAACTGGTACTGGACTATCAGCCGATTGTTGCGCTTGCTGATGGGCGAATCGTCGGGTTCGAAGCGCTCGTCCGTTGGCTGCACCCGGAACGAGGACTGCTCTACCCGAGCGCTTTCCTGCCACTCGCCGAAGAGACCGGCTTCATCGCGGAGATCGACCAGTGGGCCTGTCGACAGGCGGCACGCCAACTTGCGGACTGGCAGCAGAGGTCCTCCCCGACTCCGCGCATGTGGATGAGCGTCAACCTATCGGCGAATGATCTCTCGGATCCCGATCTCTTCGGATCGATCTCGGCGATAGTCACAGACACCGGCATCGATCCGGCCGATCTCGTCGTCGAGGTCACCGAATCGGTGCTGCTTGACGACACTCAACAGACCATGGACTTCTTAACCGGCCTCAAGGGCCTCGGGATTGGGCTGGCGCTCGACGACTTCGGCACCGCCTTCTCCTCGCTGTCGTACGTCCGCCGATTCCCATTCGACCATTTGAAGATCGACGTCTCGTTCACGGCGGAGTTGCCCCATTCGACACGCTCGATGCTCCTTGTAGAGGCCATCCACCACCTGGCCATGTCGGTCGGGATGACTGAGGTCGCCGAAGGGATCGAGCGGGAGGAGCAAGCTGATGCGCTTCGCTCAATCGGTTGGCAGTACGGGCAGGGCTACCTGTACTCGCGGCCGGTTCCCGCCTCAGAATGCGAAGCGCTCCTGGCTCTCTGATCTGAGTAGTCACGGTCCCCATGATGCGATCCAAAGAGAGGAAATAAGACACTCATGGAAGAAGACCAGGTCAAAGGCAACCTCAAGGGCATGGATGATCTTGACTTCGTCGGATGGAACAACGCCGACTGGAACGGGGTGTTCGCCCACCACCACACCAAGGACGTGGTGGTGGACTGGAAGGGTCAATCACCGACTCACGGGGTTGACCAGCACATCGACGCCATGAAGGCCTACGTCGAATCGGCAGGGGGCACGCCGCCTCAGATCACCTCCCACCCGATCTCGTTTGGATCCGGGGCGTGGACCTGTGTCGTCGGCGAGTTCGATGGCGGAGGCCGAATGGTCACCGTTGCCAAGTGGGTCGACGGCGCAATCGCCGAGGAATACATCTGGGCCTAGATCACGAGAGCCCGATCCTGGGTGCCGGCAGAGGAGCGTCGAGCGGTGGACACTCCAAGCCCTAGATACATGCCGTACTGACGCCCCGCAGCTCGGCACTCGTGCGGCGGATCCTCCCAGACGCCCGCTTCGCCACCGCCTGGCCAGTGGTCGCGTATGCTGCCGTACACGGAGCCAGCAGGACATGTATGGACCAATTCATGGACAAGGTCCTGAGGTTGCAGTACAAGACTCCTGGGAGAGGTGCGAGAGCGGCCGAATCGGACTCACTGCTAATGAGTTGACCTGGGAAACTGGGTCCGAGGGTTCAAATCCCTCCCTCTCCGCTCAGTTATTTGGTGAACATCATGAGGACCCAGGTGGGTTCTCGTTTGGTCGTTCCTCGTCCGTCGATGTCCCTGTTCCAGTCGCGGTCCCGGGGTGGGGCGCGCTCCAGGGTGAGCGGGGAGCTGGGGGTTTCGGAGAGATCGCCGGCCACACAGCGGGTGCAGGCGGCGCGGCGCCCGGTTGCGGTGGGGGCTCAGGAGGAGGCGGAGGAGCGGCGGGCGGCGGGGACGGCACCGGTGGGACCTGTGGCACGGTGGGCGGCGGATTCCATGAAGGCGTCGGCGGCGTGCTCCACGAAGGCGGTGGTGGTGGCGGCGGTTGCGGCGTGGCTGGCGGGACGACGTCACCCCACACGCCCGATCGCGGCGGCTCCTGACCAGGAAAGGGAGCCTGGCCCGGTGGTGGGTATCCCTGCGGTGGCGGGTATCCCTGCGGTGGCGGGTAGCCGGACGGAGGCGCCCAACCCGCGGGTGCGCCGGGCGAGCTGTTGGGTGGCGGCGGCCAGGCTTGTTGCCCTGGCGGCGGATAGGGAGTCCACGCCCCCGCCCCGCCCTGCCAGCCGGGTTGGACACCCCACCCAGTCGAGGGCGCGGGGCTCCACGAAGTACCGCCTTCGTCGACCGAGACCTCGATCTGCCCTGCGACTTCGTTGAGGTCGAGACCGTCCTTGCGATTGCGCGTGTCGAAATAGATACAGGCAACCGCGACTGGGAGGAGCGGTGCGAGCACAAGAGCGAGCATGCTGCCGATCAGCGTGCCCGTCAGCACGAAAGCAGTACTGGTCGGCAGCGGTGCACGAATCACCGCCTGCACGAGACTCGTCGCGATCGAGGTGAGCAGCCCGATTGCCAGGAGAACTCCGAGAGTCGGCCACCACCTGCCCCTCACGAGAGCGAAAGAACGCTTCAGCGCCTCGACCCCACGACATGATTCGAAGAGGATCACCGCAACAATCACGCATTCGCTGACACCAAGCCAGATCGCGCCGACTATCAGGACAACCGCAGGCAAGGCGGCGAGCCCGGCGAAGTTCGTGGCACCCACCAGCGCGATGAGGAGCGCTCCGACCAGGAAAACGACCGCCAGCGCCAGCCACAGCAGGAAAGTGGCCCAGAGGATCGAACCCGCGCGCCGCCACGCGAGCGCTAGAGCGGAGCGCCATCGCGGGCGCGCGCCGACGTAGCCCTGGCCCACTACTACCGCTACCGCTGCGCCCATCACGAGCTGTGCAAGGAAGTAGGTCACCACGAGGATGCCCAACACGATCGCTGGCGCCACGTACGACGACTTGCTACCAGCGAAGACAAGGCTCGTCGTGCCGTTGTTGTGGATCTCGTGCACCCGGCGAACCACTGGGGCGAAGACGGCAACGGCGACGATGCCCGCTCCGTAGATCGGAAGGATGAGCACGAGCGGGATGGTCACGAGCTGGCGCCACAACCGCCGATAGGCCTCGATCGTCTGGCTGATCAGCTCCCCTGCGGATAGTGGGCGAAATGTCGCTTGCTGAGATCGTTGCATCAACTCACTGCAAGTCCCGCGGCGGGGCCACGAAGTAACGCCCGATGCCCCCGTACGCGGCTAGAACCCCCGCCACGAGTCCCAGGTACGCTCCGGATCCTGCCGATCGGCCGAAGCCTGGGATCTGGTACACAGCCAGGTTGGGCAGGGGCGATGTGAAGAAGGCGACGACGACGAGGCCAAGGAGGGCCACCCCTAGCAGCGCCTGCACTGCTGCATGAGGCCAGGCTTCGGTCTCGGACACATTGGCGAGGCGGCCGGCCAGTCCTTCGATGATGATCGCGGTCGCAACGACGAGGATCAGCCACCGCCACCCGCCGGCGTGCGAGCCGAGTGCGGAGATCGAGAGACTCACCCCGACGCCACTCGTCGAGAAACCAAGGTCGTACCAAGGCATGAACAGCGACCCGAGCACAGCCGCCGCCGCTACGCACTGCAGCAGATCCATTACGTTCAGGCGGTTGCGGTAACGCGCCCGTTGCGCCGCCCGAGCGGTTGCGAGCTGGGTAAATCCTTCGGGGCCATGCCGAGGCGGGACCCAGCCTCGGGGCGGGCTCTGGAACATCCCGTCGGCGGCCGCCGGCGAACCCCAGAAGCCCCCTTCGCTCAGCGCAGGCGCTGGTGGAGGCGGCATCTGCTCCCCCGTCGGTGTCATCGGCGGTGCGTAGGCCGGACTCGGGCCTGGTTGGTAGGGCGGGGGCGGAGGCGGAGTGCCGACGGTCACCGGGAGAGGGACGGCGCTCGCTCCCTTGCCTCGCAAGATCGCTCCGCAACCGCGGCAGAAGCCGGCGTCAGGCGCGAGCGGCGCTCCGCAGTTCGAGCAGATCATGAAGCGACACGCCTCCCACGCAGGTCCGTCCCATCGCCGGGCCAGGCCCCAGACGAGCCTTCAGCTTACTCAGCGGAAGTCTCCGTAATCTGGAATCACTCGCTCTGAAGGGGCGGGATACACTGACGACTCGCACTCCAGCGCTCGTAGCTCAATTGGAGAGAGCATCTGACTACGGATCAGAAGGTTGGGGGTTCGAATCCCTCCGAGCGCGCTGAGAAAGTCCAGCTCAGACGCCAAATAGGGGCGATGAGCGCGACAATCCCGGAGTCGCCTGCTACTGGATGCTACTGTTTGGCCTAAACCTGCTACTGAGGGCCAGTAGCAAGCGACG
>JBKQLZ010000173.1:0-9870 GCA_052146895.1 Acidimicrobiales bacterium | reverse complement strand
GCCCAGGGAGCACAAGGAGCCCAGGGAGCACAAGGCGCCCACGGAGCACAAGGCGCCCAGGGATTCCAGGGTGTCCAGGGTGCTCAGGGATTCCAGGGTGCCCAGGGTGTCGCGGGTCAGGGCACGCAGGGAGCGCAAGGCAGCCAGGGGACACCAGGCCCGGTCGACGTCTACTACGGGTATGGCAGTCCGCACGCTAAGCTCACATCGGGAGAAGTTGTCGGCCAGGTCGGCTATCACTCTGGCGCTGACAAGCTGGCTGCAGGCTCGAACTCCTACCTGGTGGGTGGCAACATCGACGTCTTCTACGACGGCAGGGCTCGGGCGGGGTGTTCGGTGCGCGTTTCCCACGACGGTGTCACCTCAACGCAGTTCATGGCGCCGCAGAGCTTGGCAGGGTCGGGCTCGGGGGTCCGGGGTGCCTTGCCGCTACAAGGCGTGGTACTCGCGTCGTCGAAGGACGACATCGTCATCGTCTGCCCGACTGCCTCGGGCAGCATCGGGGTCGAACATTGGAACCTGACAGCCACGCTGATGACGAACGGGCAACTCGTCGGACGAAGCCCTCTGACCCGACCACGGGCGGGCCGTGCCTTCTCGAATCGGTTTGTGCACGCGCTCAAGGCTGGCTGGTCGAAGACCTGATCGCCGACTGACGAACGGGAGCCACTCCGGCTACCGGCCCAGCGCTGGGCCTGGCTTTCTCGGAAACCTGGTGCGGGCGAGAGGACTCGAACCTCCACCCCCGAAGGGACCGGGACCTAAACCCGGCGCGTCTGCCAATTTCGCCACACCCGCGTGTTTTCCGGCGTCTTGAGCGTACTCGTCGGAGCGCCGGATTCTCGCGGTAGCCTCGATCCGCTCGACCGCAACGAGGAGGACCAACAACACGATGACGAGTACACCTAGCGAGATGATGGCTGGCCAGGGCAGCCTCTCCGAAGCGTCGGCCGACGTCTTCAAGCAGCTCCTGGGCGAGCGCATCGTCTTCCTCGGAACCCAGGTGGACCAGTCGTCCGCAAACCTGATCTGCGCTCAGCTCCTGCTGCTCGAGGCAGCCGATGCGGATCGGGACGTCTACGTGTACATCAACTCTCCCGGCGGCTCGGTCACCGACGGGCTCGCAATCTACGACACGATGCAGTTCATCCGTTGCGACGTCTCGACCATCTGTCTCGGGTTGGCTGCTTCGATGGGCCAGTTCCTCCTCTGTGCAGGAACGCCCGGCAAGCGGTTCGCCCTGCCACACAGCCGCATCCTCATGCACCAGCCCTCGGGGCAGATGCAGGGCCAGGCTGCGGACATCGCGATCCAGGCCGAGCAGATCGTCTACCTGAAGCGGATGATGGCCGAGCGGATTGCCTTCCACACCGGTCAGCCGATCGAGCGGATCGAGACGGACTCCGACCGCGATCGCTGGTTCACCGCCGAGGAGGCGAAGGAGTACGGCTTCATCGATCAGGTGATCGACCGTTCCACCTTGAAGGTCGTTTCCTGACTCATTCGGTCGTCATCGTCTCGTACCGCCCGACGGATCGGTTGGCGCGGTGCCTGGAGTCGGTGCAAGCACAGTCCGGGGCCGACGGCGATATCGACGTCGTGGTAGTCGACAACGGCTCCCCGGGGGAGTCCGCGAGCCGTATCGCGCAACGCCTGGGTGCCCGGAGTGTCCGGCTGCCCGAAAACGTCGGCTTCCCAGCGGGCGCGAATGCCGGGGCGGAGAAGGCGAGAGGCGACGTCGTAGCGTTTCTGAACGATGACGCCCTCGCAGGCATCGGCTGGCTCGGGTCGGCCGCGGCAGCGCTCGAGGACCCGACGGTTGCGGCCGTCGGCCCGAAAGTCGTATTGACGGGGCGCTACCTCGAGGTGCTGCTGGACGACGAGACGTGGTGGGCCGCTGGAGATCACCGGCCTCTCGGTCGGCGGGTGACGACGGCGACGCTCGGTGGTCGTGACGTGCTGCCATACCTCGTCGGCGCTGGCGTCCACCGGATGGAGGCGGATCTAGGTGGCCGAGGGTCCCATGACACGAACGGTTCGCGCGAGCGCGACGAGGATCCCGAGCGTCCGGCGCGCTGGCGGTGGACAGCAGGACGTGACGCCCCCTTCTACGTGCCCTTGCCGCCGGGGAGCGCGCCAGTCGAGCTCTTGCTCAACGGCCAACAGGTGCGTCCGACGCGTGTCGTCGACCTGCTGAACGGTGTCGGCTCTTATCTCCGCGAGGACGGGTACGTAGGTGACATCGGAGCTGACGTCGCCGACGACGAGGAATTCGACACCTGGGAGGAGCGCTTTGCGCTCACCGGAGCGGCGCTCGTGACGACTCGCGAGGTGCTGACGAAGGTCGGGCGGTTCGAGCCGCGTTACTTCGCCTACTACGAGGACACCGACTGGTGTTGGCGTGCCCAGCTGCAGGGATACCGGATGCTGTTCGATCCGACGGTGACAGTTCGCCACGAGCGTGGTGCCACGAGTGGCGGAGTCCTCTCACGGCGAGTTCACTTCCTCTTGGAGCGCAATCGCCTCCTGACGCTCCTCCGAAATGCGCCCGCTGCTCTCGCAGTCCGGGAAACCTGGAAGAAACGGCACGGAGGTGGGGACGACGGGGTCGCCGAAGTAATCCCTCGTTTCTTGCCGAGAGTTCTCGGAGAGCGTGCGTTGCTGAGCCGGTCGTGGGTGTTGAGCCCTCAAGAGGTGGCCGAGCGCTGGGCCGGCGTGGACGTCCCGCCCGAGTCTCAGGTCTAAGGAGACGCTACGGGGCGGAGATGCCAGCGATCGGGTCTCCGCCGGTGTGGCCGATCGCAGAGCCGTCGAAGGGCACTGGCCCGAACTGGAAGACGTTGCCGATCGTGTCGGTGAGGTAGTAGCCGTGGCCGTTCTCGGCTGCAGCAATACCAACGATCGTCTCACCGCTCTTAGAACCGTGATTGACGGCCTCGCCCTTTGCAAAGACGGCACCGCTGGCTGTCACCAACCAGTAGCCACGACCGTCAGGCATCGCCGCCATGCCGACGATGGGGGAGAAGTGGCCCGCCGGCTGTGAGCCGTAGAACGGAGCACCGAAGTTGTAGACGTGCCCACTGGCGGTCGTCACCCAGTAGCCCCCGGTCGCGAAGTCGGTCGTGATGGCGACTGGCGTGCCGCTGCCTCTGTAGTCGCCCTCGGATCCCTGGTACTTGGCATCGCCGAACGCGTACACTGAGCCGTCGCCGGCGAGCAGGAAGTACCCCTTTCCGTCAGCGGTGGAGGAGATTCCCACGATCGGCGCTCCCGGCGCGATGTCGCGGCTGCCATCGGCCCACTTGTCTCCCCGCAGGTCACCATAGGAGCGGGCGTCCCCGAAGGCGTACACGGAGCCATCCTTCAGCGCGAGCCAGTACCCGCCGCCATTGGGTGTGGCGGCCATGCCAGCGACGTCCTGGGGCAGGATCTGTTCCGACAGGCCTCCGCAGTTGCCTGAAGCGCCGAAGCCGTACACGCTGCCCGCTTCACCGAACACGCGGTAACCACCGGCGGTCCTTGGGAGCTTGCAGCTCTCGGCCGTCTGCGAGTTCGGGTCGGGCACTCCGGTGCGCTGCGGGTTCGCCCGCCACATCGGCCACGGCGACGGCGAGGTGGGGGCGGGGATGTTGTAGCCGCGGAGATACGAATTGGTGGGCTGGCCCGGCCCATGGAAGCCGCAATTCGTGAACATCATGTAGCCGGTCAGCGAGCCCGGAACGGGAGCGACCGCCGGCGTGCCGCCGATGTAGCAGCTGGCATTGATCGGCACGAAGCCGGTGCCTGCTACCTTCCGGCCGTTCTCACCGTTCAGGATGAACAAGCCCGCGACGTTCCCGATCAATACGTCGTTCCATTGAGACCCGCTCACGACGTTGGCGAGTGCCGGCGAGGAGAGCAGTTCGCTGTGAGGACTGATGTAAGTGCGCCAGATCAAGTGGCCGGCCTGGTTCCAGGCGGAGACGATCGACGGACCGTTCAGGCAGTCGGCGCAGGAGCTCTCCACTATGTCGTTCGCGCCGTGCTCCACGAGCGGACCGACCACCGGCGAACCGAAGGTCGGCCCTCCCGCGTTGACTGGCCATCCGGGCATCAGCTTGCCGTTGACCGCGTCGTAGGCGAAGACCTCGTGCTGGGCGGGCTCGACGTTGCGGCCTGGGCCGTAGAACCAAGACGTACCGACCACGACGACTGGAGTCGTGCCGAAGGTCGTGACAGCAGGGCTCGACCAAATAGTCTCCGGCAGGCAGTGCTCCCAGATCAGCCGGGGAGCTCCATAGATGTACCGGTAGTCGGAGATCCACCCGCTGTAGCACTTCGGACCGCCGTTCGGCCCTCGCCAGCCGCTCGCGTCACTGCCCTCGATGATGTCCATCTTGCCGGTGTGCGTCGTGTCGGCAAGAGCCGGAGACGACCAGATGGTGTCAGCCCGCTGAATGGGGAATCCGGGCAGGAGCTTGCCCTGTGGGTTGAGCGCGTAAACGAAGTGGTCGAACGAACCGAACACGATGTCCTGTTGCCCGTTGCCCGTGATGTCGCCGATCGCAGGAGTTGCGAAGACGGAGTCGGTGAAGTCATTCGGCTGGTCGTGCCACTCGGCGAAGGTCCTCTTCGTGAGGAAGCGGAACCGGACCGAGCCGTTCGCATTCCACGCCATCACGCCGCCGTTCTGATCCTTGATGTACTGGCTCCCGAGGCCGACGACGATGCTCGGCGGCTTGCCCGGCCCGTCGAGGTAAGCGATCGATGGACTGGCGTCGATGGCGGTGGCTGTGTTGCCGACGAGCTTGGCCTCCTGTGGCCAGCCCGGCATCTCCCCGCCGGTCTTGGCGTTCACGATGTAGACCATGCCTGTCAGTGAGGCGTCCACGACAACCTTCGTACCGTCGATCGAGCCGACGACTGGGGACGTGAATCCCTGCCCGCCGATGTGACAGCCGATGACCCAGACCGGATCGCCGAAAGCAGTGTGCGGGGAGACCGGGCACGCCTGGGCAGGCTTCGATTCGTGCACGCTGGCTGCGCCACGTGAGGCGAAAGCGAGACTTGGAGCTGCCAGTGCCAAACCGACTACCAGGCAGCCGCTCGCGACTGAGCGGCTGTTAAGGGGCAAGCGGCGCTGTCGCGTGACACGAGGACGCTTGAGGGGCATAGCCCAATTATCGGAAGATCGGAACGAGACCTTGAGAGGTCCAGTGGCCATTTTCCAGAATCCGAGGCCTGGCTACAGGGGTCGCGCCTTTCCCGGCTGGCACAACTGCGACCGGTAACATCACCGCGTGAGCAAGCTGGCGTTCGTAACCCCCAGGTACGGGGACGGAGTACTCGGGGGCTCGGAGTCACGTGTCCGCGAGGAGGCCCGCGGATTGGCGGCGCGAGGGCACGACGTCGAGGTGCTGACGACCTGTGCCCGCGACCACCACACCTGGGCAAACGTGTGGCCCGCGGGGGTGGAGCTCGACGGTGACGTGAAGGTGCGTCGCTTCGAGACCGTGCCGAGGACCGATCCCGCCCTCTGGGCCTCCTTCGAGCGGCGCATATTCGCCGGGGAGCGCCTCGAGGACACAGATGAGCTTGCCTGGCTCAACAGCCGCTTCCGGGTCCCGGAGCTGTACTTCCACATCGCCGAGTGCGCCCGCGACTACGACGCTCTCATCTACTCGCCTTACCTGTTCTGGACGACGTTGTACTGCATCGGGCTTGCCCCCGAGCGGAGCATCCTCATGCCCTGCCTGCACAACGAACCCTACGTCTACCTGCGGTCGGTCCGCGCGGCGCTTGCCGGCGCTGCTTCGGTGTGGTTCCAGTCCGAGCCCGAGCATCAGCTCGGTCATCGTCTCGCACCGCTTCCGTCCCATCAGTTGGTCGGCTCTGCCGTCCACGTGCCGGAGACCTACGACCCGGCGGGCTTTCGCGAACGACACGGCCTCGAGCGTCCATTCGTGCTCTGCGCCGGACGGCGCGAGGAGGGAAAGGGCTGGCCGCAGGCGGTCCGGGGCTTCAGCGCCGCAATTGTCCGGTACGGCCTCGAGCTCGACCTCGTGAGCATCGGGTCTGGAGAGCCGAACATCCCGCCGATACTCGACAAGCGGATCATCGATCTCGGCTACCTCGACGACGAGGAGGTGGCGAACGCCTTTGCTGCCGCCGAGGCGTATTTGCAGCCGAGCCCGAACGAGAGTTTCTCCCGGACGATCATGGAGAGCTGGCTCGCGTCGACGGTGGTCATCGCCAACATGGCGAGCGAGGTCGTGGCGTGGCATTGCGAGCGTTCCGGTGGTGGTCTCGTCTACGGCGACGAGATCGAGATGGGGGAGTGCCTGCGCATGGTCGCCGAGGCGCCGAAGCTCGCGGGAGAGCTCGCGGCGGCGGGCCGGGCGTACGTTCTCGCGAACTACACCTGGCCGAAGATCCTCGACGGCATGGAGAAGTCCCTGGAGCGCTTCTCGTGAGGGTGCTCGTCGTCGGCAGTTTGCCCCCGCCTGTGACCGACCGTGCCCGTGGCCTTCTTGCGGAGGTCCTCCGGCGCCGGGCCGAGGGAGCGGCGGTGGAGGTGCTGTCGCCGACCGACTACTCGGTGGCGCACGCGTACCTCGAGATGCCAGGGCCGGCGTCGGCGGTCGAGATAGCTCTCGCGGCTCGTGGAGCCGACGCTGTTGTCGTTCAGCTGCAGCCAGGCTTTCCATTCGACGAGGGGGCAGGCCGGGCGGGGCGCGCCATCGGGCTTGGCGCGCTCACCACCGCGCTGCGAAGCGTCAAGGGCGAGGTGACCGTGCGACTGCACTCGATCCACGATCTTCCGCACGGAGTCGGAGGTCGGGCAGCCGAGGCGCTTTGGGCAGTCGCTTCTAACATCGAGGTCGGGGACGAGGAGACGCGTTCCCGGCTCCTCACCCTCGTTGGCGACGCGGTGAAGGACAAGATCTCGCTGGCAGTTGCGCCGCTCCAGATCGGCAATCTCCTCGACCCCGGCTCCGATCTCGGTGGAGACGCAACTCTGGACATCGTCACTGCCACTGTCCGGGCACGTGCTGCTGCAGAGCGGCGGTCGGTGTTGGCCGATCCGGTCGACGCGGCGGGACGAGTCCACGCCCAGCCTCGTGTAGCCCTCTGGGAGTGGTCGCCTCACCCCGGAGCAGGTGTGCCGGATTGGGGGAGCGCCGCGGCGCTCTCCCCGCCGAGTGGCTCCGTCGTCACGAGGGCAGCCCGCGCCGCTCTGTACGCGGCGGAGAGCCGCGCCCTCACGCGGCCGCTGGCCCGAGGTGCCAGGATCGCCCGCCGCCTCGCGAGACAGGTCTGATCACAGGCCGAGCTTGTCGAGGAGCGCCTCAGCAGCGGCCTCGAATGTACGCGTGGACGCGTAGGCCTCGGCCATCTTCGCCAGCTCCTTCCGCGCGCTGTCGTCCGCGAGGAGCTGCTGGATTTCCGAAGCGATGACATCTGGGGGGCACTCGTGCGGAACCTTTGCCACGATGTCGTCCGGGAGGCCGCCCATCCAGCCGAGGTCGGACACGATTGTCGGTACTCCGGCTGAGAGGCACTCGCTCACCGCGCCGGAGGCCTCGCCGAAGTCACGCTCCCGCAACTGCACAGCCACCTCCGCCTCTCCGAGTAGCTGGAGGTACTCCGCCCAAGGTACGGCACCGACTACTCGCGTCCGGTCGGAAACGCCGAGCCCCGTGGCGTAGTTGCGAAGATCCTCTCCGAGGGCCTCGCTGACTGGTCCGACGAGTGCCAGCTCGACGTCGATGCCGCGCTCGCACAGCTCGGCGACGGCTGCCACCAGAGCCTTCGGGCGCTTGCTCGGGTCGACGATTCCGAACGCAGCGATGAGCCGCCTGCCTGCCGGCCCCCGTGCTGCACGCCTGTTCGACCTCGCAGTCTCAACGGCCGCTCGTTCATCCGCTGACAGGCGGGCGATCGCGAACGGCAGCACGCCGATCCTGCCTGCAAGCACGGGACCAGAATCGAGCTCTGCCAGGCGACGGGCTGCCTCGGAGGAGACGAGCAGATCGTCTGTGTGCACGAGCAGATCTCGCAAGAGCAGCAGGCCGTACCGGTCGCGGTCGGAGGCGGTGATCGAGCCATCTGCTCCCAAGTTGTCCGGCAGCCGGCCATCGTAAGCGCGCTGGATAGTGGCCTGAAGGCCGCCGGGCACAGCTCCGGGAGTCTCTGACGAGAAGGTCATGAGACCACTGACCCGGACGTCATGGCAGAACACGGTGCCCCGCCTCCGGCGAAGGGCGGCGAGAGCATTGGCATGGCACTCGGAGTTGCCGAGGACGTAGACGACTCGGTCGTAGGACCCGATTGCCGCATCGGTGATCTCGAACAGGCGGGCGTCGCGCGGCTGTCTCCCTCCGACGGGCTCCGGATCGGATGGGTAGCGGTCGAGCCCGTCGGCGAAGCAGTCGATCTCGATCGGCGATTCGCCAGCAGGGCGACGGCGGCCGGCAACCCGCTCGAGCGCGGTCAATAGTTTCATGCTGTAGTCGGCGACCCCACTCGAGATTGGCGGCAGGGGAGACACGAACGCGATGCGCCTCGTCCTCGGCCAGGGCTTCGGCTTGCCGCGAGCGAGCTCGTCGAAGACCGTCGCGCAGCGAAGCGCCACCTCGTCCCAGGACGAGACCGTGCTCGACGCGCGCGCGAGCACTTCGGAGCGAAGCGACTGGTCGGTCAGACACCTCGCGATGGCTGCCGCCATCGAGGCCGTGCTCGAAGGGTCGAAGCGTGCCCCGCGAACCGGGACCAGCTCGTCGAGGGGGGATTGGTCCGAGACGGCGGCCACAGCGCCGCATGCGAGAGCCTCAGCGATCGGGAGCCCGTATCCCTCCGCGAACGAGGGGAACACGAACAGCTCCGTCGCTTGATACAGCTCGGTCAGGAGCTGGTCCGCGACGAAGCCCGTGAGAACGAGGCGGTCCTCGATCCCGGACCTCCGAGCAAGGTGGCGGTAGTGATTGAGGGTGAGCGGCGGGAGGTCGCCGACGATCACGAGCTGGAAGCGCTGTCGCAGTTGGGCCGGAAGTGCGCTGAAGGCAGCAATGAGTCCCTCGATGTTCTTGCGCCCGTCGGTGCCGCCGGGGAACAACAGGAAGGGACCGCTGAGCCCTTCGACCCTGCTGCGGAGCGTCTCCAGGACCGCTCCCCGCGACGCGGGCGGCCTGAAGTGGCGCGAGACACCGGTCCCGACCACCTGGCAAAGGGATGGGTCGGCCCCGAGCAGCTCGCCGACGTCCTTTGCAGCGTGGGACGAGATCGCGAGAAGGGCGTCGGCGTTGCGCAGCACTTCAAGGCGCGCTCCGTACTGGCGACGCTGTGACGGGTGCTCGAGATAGCGGCCGGGTTGACGGAGCGGGATGAGGTCGTACACGACCGCCGAGTAGGCGAGCCCTCGCGCGTCGACGAATGAAGGTCGTACTGCCGCGATCGATCGACCGAGCTCGAAGGGCGAGAAGCAGTGATACACGCGCGAACGCTCGATTGCGAGATCGGCGTGCGCGCTGCCAAGGTAGGCGAGCTTGTCGGTGGAGAGGAGCTCGTCCACTGCACCGGGGGGTGGCCAGGTGGGATCGAGGAGGTAGGCGCCGACGAGATCGGGACGGGTTCGCTCCAGTGCCGTCGCTAGCTCGTACGACCACCGGCCGATGCCGCGGCCGCGGTGGTTCGGACTCTGGATTGCCCTCAGGTCGCAGACGACCGGGCCGGGATCGCTGGGAAAGGGGTCGTGGGTCGCCTGGTTCATTGTTCGCGCGAGGCGCGCTCTTCGAGCAGGTCTATTCGACTGGAGGAGGACCGTATGAGGCGCCCGAGCAGCTCTGTGCTCTCGTTTGCGACGTCGACCTGAATCCCGGCGATCCGGTGGAG
>JBKQLZ010000172.1:0-4203 GCA_052146895.1 Acidimicrobiales bacterium | reverse complement strand
GATGAAGCCCGCAGGCCTCTTCTGGCTCTGGTCGGGCGCGATCTGGAACGTCGAGTTCCTCATCTACGGGGCACTGCTGCTCTACTTCGGCCTGACCTTCTGGCAGGCAGTCGTGGCCATCATCGTCGGGAACGTCTTCTACGCCTTCCTCGGCTTTGCGAGCCTCCCTGGGCCAGAGACGGGCACGACGACGTTCATGGTGAGCAGGGCGCCATTCGGCCGCAACGGCAACCGAGCGCCCTCGCTCTTCAACTGGATCACCCAGGTCGGCTTCGAGGTCGAAGGCATCGTGATCGTCGTGCTGATCGTGGTGGCGATGTTCGCGAGAGAAGGAATCGCGGCCAGCACTGCTGGCAAGGCCTTCATCATCATCGGCGCAGTTGCCGTGCAGTTCGTGATGCCGTTCCTCGGGCACGCCACGATAAAGACCGTCCTGCGATACCTGTCGTACGTCTTCATCGTGCTCTTCATCGTGATGGCGATACTGGTCATCCCGCACGCACACTTGAGCGCCATTCACGCCCAGCACCCCTCGTGGTGGCTCTGGACCACCGGCCTCGTCCTCATCGTCTCGGCCGGCGGCCTCGGATGGACGGAGAACGCCGCTGACTACTCCCGCTACCTCCCCCGCGACACGCCCAAGGCGACGACGTTCTGGGCTGCCACGCTCGGCGGAGCGATCCCGTCGATCCTCCTCGAGCTCCTCGGGGCGGCTGCTTACCTCGTGAGCCCGAATGCAACTGCGGTGACCGGGCTCCCGTCCGCGTTCGCGAGCTGGTTCTTCTGGCCGTTCTTGCTCCTCGCCCTGCCGCAACTGTTCTCGATCAACACGATCGACATGTACTCATCGGGCGTCACCCTGCAGGCGATCGGCATCCCACTCAAGCGGTGGGGGTGCATCGTCATCGACACCATCGTGAGCGGCGCGATCACTGCGCTCGTCATCTTCAAGGGAAGCTTCTACACCGATCTGTCCGGCTTCCTCGACTACATCGTCGTCTGGCTCGGTCCCTGGTTCGGGATCCTCGCCGTCGACTACATGCTGCGCCACGGCCGCTATGACCGCCACTCGCTCGCCGCCAAGTACTCCGGGATCTACTAGCGCAACGGAGGGTTCAACTGGAAGGCGCTCGCGGCCCTCTTTGCCGGCATGTTCGCCGCCATGATGTGGATCGACGCCCTGTTCTACGAGCCCTCGTACACAGGACCGCTTTCTAACGCCACCCATGGCGCGGACTTCAGCTGGGCATTCGGGCTTATCGTTAGTGCAGTCGTGTACTACGTGCTCTCGTTCCGCAGCGTCAAGGAGGAGCTGGAGCTCACCGAGGTTCCCGGGGCTTTCGAGACCGGTAAGGAGAAGGTGTCGTGATGCAACGTGGCTCGGCCTAGAGGCAACGCCGAGCTCCTCGCGGTCGCACGGGGCGACAGGCCCGCAGACCTCCTCCTCACTGGCGGGCGGGTCTTCCTCCCGGGCACACGAGAGTGGCTCGAGACGGAACTCGCCGTCTACCGCGGCTCCATCGTCGGCTTCGGCCCGAGGGAGGCGATCGAGGTCGTCGACGTCTCGGGGTGCTCGCTCACGCCAGGGTTCATCGACTCCCACATGCACCTCGAGTCGACGAAGCTCTGGGTCGACGAGTTCGTCCGCGTTGTGCTCGCTCACGGGACCACCGCCGTAGCCGCGGACCCGCACGAGATCGCCAACGTCTTCGGCGTGCGCGGGGTCGCGGCTCTGGCGGCAGCTGCGGCGAAGTTGCCGTTCCTGTTCGGGATCTCGGCCTCGAGTTGCGTGCCGGCGTCGCACTTCGAGAGCCCCGGCTTCGAGCTCGGCCCGATCGAGGTCGCCTCACTCTTCGAGCAGTGCGGCGCGATCGGCCTCGCCGAGGTGATGAACTTCCCAGGGGTCGTGAGCGGCGACCCCGAGACGCTCGCCAAGATCGCCGACGCCGGCAACCGGCCGGTCGACGGCCACGCTCCAGGCCTCACCGGTCGCGATCTCGACGCCTACCTGGCAGCCGGGATCGAGTCCGACCACGAGTGCACCACGCTCGAGGAGGCCGAGGAGCGGCGCCGCAAGGGGATGTGGGTCTTCATCCGCGAGGGCTCCGCCTCGCGCAACCTTGCAGCTCTAGTGCCGACAGTGCTCCTTCACGGCACCGAACGAGTGACGCTCTGCACTGACGATCGGGAGACCGACACAGTGCTGTCGGAGGGCCATGTCAACGACTGCGTCCGCCTCGCGGTGGCCGCCGGAGTGAGCGTCGAGGACGCCCTCGTCCTCGTGACCAGCAACCCCGCCGCCTACCACGGGTTCAACCACCTCGGGTGGTTGGCGCCGGGCTACCAGGCAGACATCTGCTGCTTCGAGGATCTGCCCAGCTTCGAGCCGTCCCGCGTCTGGCAGGCCGGGCGCCTCGTCGCCCGTGACGGGAAGATCCTCCCCGGCGCTGTCCCGGACCAGCCGGCGCCCGACTTCATGCGCGCTTCGGTCCACCTCCACGAACCGCCCCCTGCGTCAGCCCTCGACCGGCCAGTGCCGCCAGGCGGCCGCGCCCGCGTGATCGGCATCGAGGCACGGTCTCTCACGACCGAAGACCTCGTGCTCGACGTGAGCGCGCCCGGCAGTGGCGTGGCGCGGATCGGTGTGGTCGAGCGCCACCGCGAGACGGGAAGGATCGGCCTCGGGTACGTGCGCGGTTTTGGTCTCGAGGTTGGCGCCATCGGCTCGACCGTCGCGCACGATGCGCACAATTGCATGGTCGTCGGTGCCATCGGCCCTGAGGGGCCTTCGGACATGGCGGCGGCCGTGGCAAGGCTCGCCGAGCTCGGCGGCGGCCAGGTCGCTGTTCTTGGCGGGAAAGTGCTCGCGGAGGTCCCGCTCCCGATCGGCGGTCTCATGAGCGACCTTCGGGCAGATGAGATCGCTTCACAGGTCGCCAACCTCGCCACCGTGGCTCGCGAGGCGCTAGGGGTCACGATCGATGCACCTTTCATGCAGCTGTCGTTTCTCGGCCTTTCGGTGATACCCGCACTCCGGATCACCGACAAAGGCCTCGTCGACGTGAATTCGTTCTCGCTCGTCGACGTTGCTGCCTCTTCGTGAGATGCCCGTCTTCGTCCCGCACTCGCTCGAGGAGACGTTCGAAGCGCTGAGGCAAGAGCCGGAGGCCGACCTGCTCGCAGGTGGGACGGACTTCATGGTCGAGGTGAATGCCGGTCACCGCAAGCCGAGGGCGGTCATCGCTCTCCAAGGCGTCGAGGAGCTCGCCGGATGGCACCGCGAAGGCGACGAGGTCGTCCTCGGCGCCTCAACGACCTACACCGAGATGATGAGACCGGAGCTCGGAGCGCTGCTGCCGGGCCTAGCCCAGGCGGCGAGGACGGTGGGATCTCCCCAGATCCGCAATTCGGGCACCATCGGGGGCAACCTCGCGACGGCTTCGCCCGCGGGTGACACCCTCCCCGTGCTTGCCGCCCTCGAGGCGACCATCGTGGTGAGCTCGGCGCCGGGAGAGAGCCGGCGCATCCGACTCGACGAGCTGATCGAGGGACCGAAACGAACGTCGTTGCGACCGGGCGACCTCATCACGAGCGTCCGCCTGCCGGCGCGCCAGGGCAGTCAGGAGTTCTTGAAGGTCGGGACGCGCAACGCCATGATCATCGCCGTCGCGAGCGTCGCCTGCGTCGTCGACTTCGCCGTCCGCACCGTCCGCCTCGCCCTCGGCTCGGTCGGCCCCGTCGTGATCCGGGCAACGCAAGGCGAGGACTTCATCGCGTCCCGTATCGACTGGGAGGCACGCAACCTCCCCACACCTGAAGCCGACCTCGCAGAGCTCGTGGCGCTCGTCCGCGCCGCCGCATCGCCGATCGACGACCACCGGTCGACGGCCGCCTACCGCCGCCACGCGGTCGGGATCTGCGCAGGGCGCGCCGTCGCCCGCGCTCTGTCGCCGGCATACGAAGCTGGCTCGGGCATCGACCCGTCGGGAGCACCATGACCACGTCTCCCGAGCCCGAGCTCCTCCGCTACCGCTTGCGCGTGAACGGTGGAGTCGAGGAGGTAGACGACGCAAGGCTCGAAGAGAGCCTGCTGTTCGTGCTCCGTGAGCGACTAGGCCTCTATGCCACGAAGAACGCCTGTGAGGAGGGCGAGTGCGGCTCTTGCTCGGTGCTGATCGACGGGCGGGTCGAGTGCGCCTGCAC
>JBKQLZ010000171.1:0-41437 GCA_052146895.1 Acidimicrobiales bacterium | reverse complement strand
CTCCCCCGAGCCCGTCGTCGACCAGGTCTGACCCCCATCGGACGTGGCGAGGACTCCGCTCTCGGGTGCGCCGCCCGCGCCGCCGAATGCGGTCGCGTAACAGTCGGACGGATCTCCACACGAGACCTGGGTCAACGGCCCCACGCCAGCGGGGACCGTGGCCGGCGACCACGTGGACCCACCGTCGGAGCTGTGCTCGACTACGCCAGGCGCCGAAGACCCTTCGTCAAAGCCCGTCAGCAGGCAATTGCCGCCCACGGAACACTGGCCGCTCAATGCGTCGAAGCCCTGCGGCAGGTCGGAGGCGGACCAGCTCTCACCTCCGTCGGTCGTGACCAGGGCCGTACTGGGGCCTCCGTAGCCACTGCCGTTGGCTGTTGACAGCGCATAACCCGACGAGACGACAGCGAGACACGATGCCGCTGTCGAGCAGACGAGCACAGAGACGAGCGAGCCGGACGAGAGCTGTGTAGGACCAGGCAGTGAGCTCCAGTTCTGACCACCGTCGGTCGTCGTGAAGAAATGGGAGGCCCCAGAGATCTCCTGGCCGAGTACCGAGCATGTGTCGGCGTCCGTGCACGCGAGGGCGCCTCCGTTCAACTCGATGCCTGACGGAAGCGTCGACTGGGCCCAGCTCGCTCCCCCGTCGTGGGTGACCTCGACCTGACCGACGAGTGAGTCCTCCGCGTAACACGTCGTCGGCGTCGGACATGTGAGACCACCGCCGGTCTCGTAGTCGCTCGACGCGATCTCTGCCCAACCCGACGCGACGTCGCTCACGAGCTTCCACGAGGACACCCTTCCGAGCGCTGGAGCGTCCTTTGATCTCGGAAGCGCAGTGTGAGCTCGGCGAGTGCCGTAGCTCCGGCCGGCGATCGACGCCAAAGTCACGACGGCGACAAGCGACAGCGCGACTGCTGCGGCAACGGATCGCCGGCGGCGGTGCTGGCGCCGGAGGCGACCGCTGCGCTGCTTCGCGAGCTCCAGCATCGAGTCCAGTTGCGCCGCGTCGAAGGCAGGCGATGTGATCTCAGGCAAGTCGAGCAAGGTGCTCCTCCTTCAGGTTGCGGCCGAGGGTCTGGCGCAACGCCGCCAGACCCCGGCGCAGGTGGGTCTTCACAGTTCCGTGACTGATGTCGAGAGCGGACGCGACCTCTGTCTCCGACAGGCCGAGCAGGTATCTCATCACGATCACCTCGCGCTGGCGGTGCGGAAGTCTTTGCAACGCGGCCGTCAGCGTCTGGCGGAGCGCGACGGCGTCGGCAGGGTCGCTCGCGTCGAGTTGGCGCGGGATGGCTCGCGGCCGGGGCAACCGGCGGATCGCCTCGTTCACCGCCACCCTCAGTACCCAGATATCGCGCCAGGGCTCGCCGCCGATCTTGGCCCAGCGCAAATGCGCCTTGGCGAGCGCCTCGAGTGCTGCGTCCTCCGCCGATGCACTGTCACCGGTAACACGCTGCGCGACCGCCACGGCCTTCGCGAAGACAGCCCGGAAGAAACGGTCGAACTCCTCCACCGAAGACCCGCCTGCCTCAGCGAGCTGGCCGAGACCCGGCAAGACGGGCGAGGCGGGAGGTGTGTTCATCACCCCTACAACCCTCCGGCGGCGCCTATTGGATGACACCGATCTCGATCATCGGCCCGAGCCATCACCGCCGAGCCACCCTCAGGTCGGCAGCGACTCCGCCCTCGCGATGGGGAAATAGCGGTGGTGATGGGCGCCGGTGATCTCGATGACACCGTTCCCGCTGCGGCCGTCACTGAGCTGCACGGTGCAGAAGTGCTGGCCTCCACCGCGTGGGCCGTAGGGCGCGGCCCACTTGCCGGCGGCCTCGACCACGAACGGCTCCCGCCCGTCGAGAGCGATCTCGACCGTGCCCGACAGACCGCGTACATCGGCACCGTCGCGCCCGTAGCTGCACGGCGCGCCGTCGGCATCGAGCCAGTCGAGCGCGTGGCGGAAGCCCACGACCGGGATCGGCTCACTGCCGTCCGAAGGCGCGTAGCAGCCGTCGGTGAACACGGGTGCGCCATTCGCGAGCTCCCAGTGCCAGAGGCCCAACATCCCGTCGGGAAGCTGCAAGGCGAGCCACATCCACATCGGGCAGCGCGGGTGATCGCGGATTCCCCAGGAGTGGTCTCGCTGGCCCCACCAGTCCCGCACCTCGCGCCGTTCGCCGCGGAGCGAGTACCAGCCGTCGAACGTGCCTGCCTGGATCATCTGGCTCTGGTCCCAGATGATCTCGTCCTCTCTCTTCATCGTCCCGCGGCGCATCGCGTACGGGGCAGTCCTCGCGCGGAAGACGAGATCGAGCTCCGGGGCTGCGCCTTCTCCGAGCACCTGGAGGCGAACGGTGCGAAACGGCTCGGAGATGTCGATGGTCACAGGTCCGATCACCGTTGCGTGCGGGTCGTCGCCGAAGTCCCGCCGGTGCAGTGCGAAGAAGTGACTCCCGCCGATCCTCCCCATCTGGTAGCTGTCGAGATGCTCGGTGGCGGGGTAGGTCGCCATCGTGAGGATCACGACGTCACCCTCGTTACCCTCCGCGGGGTGCATCACGAAGAAGTAGCTCTCACGCCAATGCTCGTGACGGGTGACGACGTGTCTGAGCGGTTCGGGGATCTGATGCGCGAGGAGTTCGTCGGCGGGGCTGAGGCGTGGCACGCCCTCAGTGTTGCACTCAGTCGAGGAGGCTGAACGCCTCGCAGTCGATGGCATGGGCGGCGTGACGCTCGGCCATGACGCAGAACATCTCGTCGCTGCGATCGTCTGCACCCACCATCGTCGCCGCGACGACCGCCATGATGATTCCCCCGAGCGAATTCAACCGGTACCCGGTCAGGCAGTCGTCGAACGACCAGTCCCCGATCGTGCCAGAAGCCGCAAGACGGGCGTGATACGCGCGGAGAAGCTCGATCTCGTGCTTGCGCCTGTCCTCGGGGAGCAGCCCCGCTCCGAGGAAGTAGGCGACGTCGAACATGGCAGGACCGGTCGCGACCACCTGCCAGTCGACGACTCCTACACGCCCCGCGCCGAACAGGAGGTTGTCGAGGCGGAAGTCGCCGTGAAGGAGCGTCCACGGCCCTTGTGAAGCCTGGCGCCCCCAGGCTTGCATCTCGTCGCCGAATCGCCGCGCGGTCCCGATCACATCGGGCGCCAATCGGCCTGCGTACCGATCACAGAAGGGCCCGACGATCGCCGAGTACAGCACTTGTATCTGCTCCGCGTTGCACGGCAGGCCTGGTGGCACGAAGTCGGGCACGGGCTTCGCCCAGTGAGACGCGTGGAGCAGGTCCAGCTCCACCATGGCAGCGGCCGCCTCGCCACGCGTGCAGCCCTTCAGCTGGTCTCCCTGGACGGCCGGTGCGAGGTCCTCGAGCACGAGCACGAAGTCACCGCTCGCCTCGTCGAATGAAGCAGCATGGCAGTAAGGGGCTCGGGCCCCAGAGCTTGCTGCGAGCTCGGAGTAGAAACGCGCCTCGCGCACATAGATCCCGAGACCCACTCCCGTCGCGCGGCTCGCAGGATCGGTCGAGGGCATCTTGCTCACGAGCGTCGCGGGGCCCGAACCGGGCGGTGACCACTCGAGGTAGAGCCGGTGGTTGCTCCCGATCTTGCCGTCGCCGATGGGCTCGTGGCGAACCGACACCACCCGGCCGCGCCGGTGCGATTGCTCCGAGGAACCGGGCTGGTCCGAGCCATCGAGCGCTGCCGTGAGCCAAGCTGCGTCTAGTTGCTCGATGGACGCAGGGAGCGGCAGCTGCGGGAGATCGACTGGAGCCACCGACTCATCATGCAGCACCGTGACGGGCACGGCACGGTTCAGGCTCTGACTGGCTCACCCGCCTCGAGGACCACGAACTGGCGTGCCGGTTCCACAGCGGGAGTCCTCGTGATCGACCCGTCGGGACCAGCGGTGAGCACCTCGGCGCCGACCGGCGCGTACTGGACTATGTAGGCCTTGCGTGCCTCGTCGGTCATGTTCGCTCCCGTGCAGTGCGGAGTGAGAGATGAGAACACGACGATGCTCCCCTTTCTCGCCGAGACGGGGACCGCCTCGGGTGCTTCGTCGAGGCACACGAGGCCGATGTCCGAGTACTCGTGCGCGAGAGTCCCCAACTTGTGGAGGCCAGGCACCACCCAGGGACAACCGTTGTCCTCGTTGGCGTCCGTGAGCGCAATCCAGCACGTGAGGTACTGCTGGGGCTCGATGAAGGCGTAGCCGTTGTCCTGGTGCCAGGGAAAGGGGGAAGAGGTTCCTGGCTTCTTGTAGACAGCCTGGTCCCAGTAGAGCCGGACGTCCGGGCCGACCAGATCGCCGCACAAGCCGAGCAGGACCGGTGTAGTCGCGAAGCCGCGCAGGTACTCCGACTCGAGCACGAGATGTGTGCTGAAGGTGATCTCACCGGCCCGCGCGATGAAGAACGTTCCGCCCTTCGAGCGCAACCACTCCTCACGGCGCTCCTCTATCGGGTCGATGGCGGCGACCACCTCGGCCATCACCGAGGCATCGAATGCGTCCTCGATGAGCACGTACCCGCACTCGTTGTACTGGTCTGCCTGTTCGGGGGTGAGCACTCTGAAAGGCCCGGTGGCGCAGACCCACTGGAAGTCGTTGTTGAGGTCATGGGGCCTCATGAGTGTTGTCTCCTTAGTTCAGGGAACACCTTGCCGACCTTGGCCAGCACGTACTCGCCGTACGTCCCGGCATAGCCGTGCACGCTCGTATGGTCCCACCGCTGCGCCGCGTCCGCGTCGTTGGGTCGCTCCACGATCGGCAGGGGGTCGATGGTGGAGTCCCAGGAGGGATCGAGGAAGAAGGGGAAGGACAGCCGGTCGACTCCGGCCGCGTTGCGGACCCGATGCGGGGTCGATCGATACATCCCGCCGGTCAGCCGCTCGAGCATGTCACCGAGGTTGCAGACGAACGTCTCGGCTCGCGGCTCCGCCTCCACCCAGCCTTGAGGCGTCCTGACCTGGAGCCCGCTGTTGGCATCCTGACCTAGAAGCGTTAGCAACCCGTAGTCGGTGTGCTCGCCGACCCCCCACTGATCCGCGGTCGGCGCTGCCACGGGGTAGCAGAAGATGCGGAACAGCACGAGCGGATCGGACGTCAGACCGCTCGAGAAGAAGTCGGGCTCGAGGCCCAGGCCGAGGGCGATGCCGGTCAGCACGCCCTGGCCGACACGAGTCATCTCGTCGATGTACGAGAGGACGACCTCGCGCAACTCTGCTGGGCGGTGCGGGAAGAGGTTCTGCCCGTGCAGAGGAGTGCCTGATCTCAGCCGCGGGTGGTCCTTGCCGAGCTCCGCGCCGAAGTAAAGGCCCTCTTTGAGGTCTGGCGCGCCCGAGGTGAGCTCGCCGCCAACGGGGAACCACCCGCGCCACGCGGCACCCGCCCGCGCCATGGCGATGTCGGCCTTCTCGGTCTCGGCAAGCGCGAAGAACTGCCGGGCGAGCGACTCGAGCCTTGCTCGCAGCTCGGGATCCACGCCGTGACCTACCAGGTAGAAGACACCCACCTCCCGGCAGGCCAGGTCCAGCGCCCGCGCGACGCCTCCCGTGCCACTTGCGCCCGCGAGCAATGGGCCGATGTCGATTTCGGGCACGCCGCGCATCCGCCCAGCGTAGATAGCTGCGCCGTGTCGCGGGTCGGGAGGCGGCGAGACTGGTCACATGTCGTTCGGAATGGTCAGCCGCTGGCTGGTGCTGCTCCGTCGCGCCATCACCCCTGATGACCGCGACGATGAGCGATGCCTGACCGACTCCGCTGTTCAATGGCTTTCCGCTGAGGCGAGGAGTGCGTACTTCGACCTGTGCCCGCATGTGGACGAATCGGCCATGGAGCTGGGCGACACGTCAATTGATCCGGGGCGGGAGGCGATGTCAGACGACGAAGTCACCGTCTCCACAAACGTCGTCGAGGTGTTCCCCGACCGCTTCACAATGACTGCCAGGATCCGCAGCTGCGGAACGAGCGACGGAGCCGCAACGGCATGGTGCTCGCTGTCGCCGGCAGGCGGCGTGTCGACTGAGATGCGAGACGAGTTCATAGCCCTCGCGCACGGTGCAAGGCACTATCACTGAGACGCCTGTGGCGCGAGACTGACACCTATGGTGAGTGGGTCAGTCAGCGTGCTGCGATCGGTCAGCGTGCTCCTTGCTCAGCTCGAGTCACGGCCAGACGACCTGCCCGGCAACGTCTCGTCGGCCGTCGCACTCCTCGAGGAGAATCCCACGGTCTCGCTCGCAGTCTTCCCGGAGGTCTTCCTGAGCGGCTCTCTCCAGGGCACGAACGCGATCACCCTCTCGGACCCCGCATCGCCCGTCGGTCCGCTCCGGGATGCCGCCCGGCACCACGAGACCGCCGTCGTCATCGGGGTTGCCGAGCAGACGACGCACGGTGTCGCGAACACGGCGCTCTGCATCGATGAGAGGGGCGAGATTGCGGGCGGTTACCAGAAGGTCCATCTCTTCGGGAACGAGAGCCGCTTCTTCAGTATCGGGGACAGTTACCTCGTAACGATGCTGGCTGGAGTCAAGGTCGCTCCGATCATCTGCTACGACGTCGAGTTCCCCGAGCCGGCACGGGCTGTCGCGACCGCAGGCGCGGAGTTGCTCGTCACGATCGCCGCGAACATGGACCCTTACGCCGACGATCACGCTCTCTTCCTCCAGGTCCGAGCCCTCGAGAACCGCCTACCGCACGTCTATGTCAACCGCGTCGGGCGTGAGTCCAACTTCGTCTTCTGCGGTGGGTCCGGAGTCGCCGATCCCTCAGGACGGCTCGTCGCAAGCCTCGACCCGTATGCACCCGAAGTCCGCGTGGTCGAGGTAGCCGTCGGCGACCACCCTCGGCCCGACTATCTCGCCGATCTCCGGACTGGCATCCCGGTAACTCAGCAAATCCCTGCTCACCCGCACTTATGACCCCTGACTCCGAACCCCCGGCCGTATGAAAGGACCGTCATGCCTGAGGCAACGCCGCTTCCCGTAACTGAGTCCAAGAGCCCGCCGGTAGGTGAGATCGGCCAGGAACACCGCCTCAGCAAGGGCGTGTTGGGTCTGGTCGACATCTCGGCTGCGACGATGGCCAATGTCGCGCCGGCGATGAGCTTCTATTTCGGCTTCGGCTTCCTCGCGTTCACGGCCGGCGTCGCATCACCGCTCACGATCCTCGCTGCGGGAGTGGCGATCGCCTTTCTCGCCAACACTCTCTCGGAGTTCGCCAAGATCACGCCGTCGACCGGCGGTTTCATCACCTTCGTCGGCAAGACGTTCGGCCCGACGAGCGCTGTGACGACAGCCCTCCTCGCCGGCACGGGCTACATCGTCGCGATGGCATCTGTCATCGCGATCTCGGGCGGCTTCTTCTCGCTCACGTTGAACTACTACTTCGGGTGGAACATCCCTTGGGGGATCCTGACGGTGATCCTGACTGTGGGTGCGGTGCTGATGATGATCCGCGGCGTAGGAATCTCGACGAAGGTCGCGGGCGTCTTCTTCAGCTTCGAACTGCTCGTCCTGATCGTGGTGTCCATCGCGTCGATCATCAAGCACGCAGGCCACCTGTCGTTCATTCCGTTCGAACCGAGCCACATCACGAACGGCTTCTCCGGTCTCGCTGCAGGCTTCCCGCTCGCGATCTACCTCTTCATCGGCTGGGAGAACTCTGCTGCGCTCGCGGAGGAGACGGACAACCCCCGCCGCAACGTGCCCCGTGCCGTCTTCCTGTCAGTGGGGATCATGCTGGTGAGCTACCTGCTGTTCGCGTACTCGACGGTCACCGGGTTCGGATACAACGTGACGAAGCTGAGCAGCTCCGCCATCCCCTTCATCAGCGTCGCCCACGGCACGATCGGCGTGCTGGCGGTCTTCGCATACCTCGCCGGGCTCACCTCCACTCTCGGGGCGCTCATCGCAGGCTCGAACTCCCAGGCGCGGCTGATCTTCAACTCCGGGCGGGAGGGACTGCTGCCCGGCTGGGTCGGCCAGGTCGAGCAGGGCCGGCGGACCCCGAGAAACGCCATCTTCACCTTCGTCGGCACCGGCCTCGGGATCATCGGGATCTGGGCGATCGTCGACACGATCCATGGTCACGGGGTTCAGCTGAACCCGATCAACTTCTTCGACGAGTCGTCGACCATGGGCACGATCCTCGTGCTAGTGGTGTACCTGGCGACGAATCTGGCTCTGCCGTTCTTCATCCGCCGGTACGCGCCGGAGTCGTTCAACCCTGTCAAGCACGGCGTACTGCCGATACTCGGTGCCGCGTCGATCGTCGTACCTCTCTACTACCTCTCGAAGCCCGGTCAGGCCTCGCCTTACGACTTGTATCCCTACATCGCGCTCGCGGTCCTCGTGGCTTCGATCATCTACGCGTCGGTCCTCACGCGACACGATCCGACGATCGCCGATCGTGTCGGCTCGATCGTGGCCGACCACTGAGCGGCGATCCAGCGCACGCTCTCTCGGTGCGAGTGTCACGGCGTCTCAAACGGCGCCGTCGTCATCTCAGTAGCTTGCAACCCGAGGGAATATGGTGAGCCTGGTGTTCGACATCTCCAGGATCGACGAGTCCCTCGACTCGAGGGCGGTCACCTTCGAGAACCCGACCGGCGCGCGCGGAGCGGGTGGCTCGGAGCACAAAGGCCGCAAGGGGCGCCCGATGCGAACGCTCCAGGCGGGCGAGAAGGTCCTCCTCGCCGACTTGGACGGGCCTGGCACGGTGCGCCACATCTGGATGACGTTCCCGCCCGCACCGCCCGAGGTCATGCGCAGCCTCTGGTTCGAGGTGTTCTACGACGGCCTGAGCGAGCCAAGCATCTCGGTGCCATGCCTCGACTTCTTCGGCCTCCCCCTCGGGCGACCAGTTCCGTATCACTCGGCACTCGCGTCCGCCCAGGAGGGGCGAGGGTTCAACGCCTACTTCCCGATGCCGTTTGCCCGTGGCCTCAAGGTGGAGCTGACGAACTCGAGCAACCGGCGGATGGATCTCTACTACCAGATCGACTTCACGTTGCAGCCCCGTCTCGACGAGGGTGCCGGCTACCTTCACGTCGCGTTCCGCCGCCAGAACCCGACGACTCAACAAGAGGACTTCGTCATCGCCGAGGGGCTCGAGGGGCCGGGGCGGTATCTCGGATGCAATGTCGGGGTGAGAGTGCTCGACGGCGAGGGCTGGTACGGCGAGGGTGAGGTGAAGGTCTTCCGCGACGGGGACGCGGACCTGCCGACGATCTGCGGCACGGGACTCGAGGACTACGTCGGGAGCGCTTGGGGAATGGGGCAGCACCATGCGCACTTCGCGGGCACCCCGCTAGTGGTGGGACCGGCCGTGACGAACCATCTCGCGCCCGCACGATTCGTCGGCTTCTACCGGTGGCACGTGCCCGACCCGATCATCTTCGCGCGCGAGATGCGCGTCGTGATTCAGCAGATCGGGATGAGTTTCTTCACGGCGGGGCAAGAGGCGGAGTTCGCTGCCTTCCAGGAGGGCCACCCACCAGCCGGTTCGGGATGGCGCCTCTACACCGAAGGGCCTCTCATCGCGAGCGGCCTGCACGAGCGCTCGGACGACTATTGCGCCACGTCGTATGTCTACTGCGCCCGGCCCCAACCCGTCCCGATCCTCGACGTCGCGAGCGCTGTGGCTGACATCGGCCGCACGGACGGCGAGCGGCCATCGGGGCTGGAGCGCATCTTGTCGAGAGCCGCAGACGTCAACTGAGCGGCGCAACCACCGCCGGCGTGCCGACTGGCCCCACCAATAGCGCGCTCAAGGCATCGATTTCCAGCGGTCGAGAGAAGAGGAATCCCTGGCCCCGGTCGACGTTCTCGGCTAGCAAGCCCACCCGCTGCTGCTCGGTCTCGATGCCCTCAGCGACAGTATCGAGGCCGAGCACATCGGCCAACTGGACCAAGGTGTGCACGAGCGCCATGGACTCAGGCGACTCGGCGATCTCGGACACGAAGGACTGGTCGATCTTCAGGACGTCGATCGGGAAGTGGCGCAAGTAGGCAAGGGAGGAGTAGCCGGTCCCGAAGTCGTCGATGGCGACCCGGACCCCTGAGGCCTTCAACTTCTCGAGCCGGCCGATGTTCCCCTCGACGTCAGACATCAGCGCCGTCTCGGTGAGCTCCAGCGTCAGCATCGCAGGATCGAGGCCGGTAGCGGACAGGACGTCGGCCACGTCGCCGACGATGTTGTTGTGCTCGAGCTGACCCGCAGAGACGTTGACCGAGATCGAGACTAGGTGGCCCTGGTTGTGCCACGACTGGCCTTGCGAGCAGGCAGTCCGGAGTACCCATTTGCCGACAGGCACGATCAACCCACTCGCCTCGAGCACCGGAATGAAAATGTCGGGCTGCACAACACCGTGTAGCGGGTGGCGCCAACGCAAGAGCGCCTCGACGCCGGAGATAGCCCCTGTCCGGAGATCGATGATGGGCTGGTACACCAAGAAGAACTGCTCGGCACCGAGGGCCTGGGCAAGGTCCATCTCGAGGTTGCGATGCTGCTCGACGGCCTCCATCATCGACGGCGTGAACACGACTGAGCATTGCTTGCCGGCATCCTTCGCCCGGTACAGAGCAATGTCAGCGTCTCGCAGCAGATCCTCCGGCGCGACGCGGTCCCCCGTGGCGATGCCGATGCTGGCGGTCACGGCGAGCGGGAGGTCATAACCGGGAACCTCGAACGGGACGCGCAGAGCTCTGAGGATCCTCGCGGCCACGTCCTCGGCTCCGGAGTTGAGCGAGCTGTTCTCGACGAGGACGACGAATTCGTCGCCTCCGAGGCGACCGACGGTGTCGGCTTCACGCAGCGCTCCTCGCAATCTGACCGCGACGGCCCCGAGGAGCTGATCGCCGACGTTGTGGCCCAAGGTGTCGTTCACGTCCTTGAAGTTGTCCAGATCGAGGAAGAGCGCCGCCGCCGATGTTTGACCTCGCCGCGCTCGGGCGAGCATGTGGTCGATCCGGTCGAGGATGAGCGCTCTGTTCGGAAGTCCTGTCAGGGCATCATGGAACGCCAGGTGCCGCAGTTGGTCGGTGCGTTCGTTGACCAGGAGGAGGGCACGGGCGCGTCCGGTCCCGAGCGAGAAGGTCAGCAGAGCGAGCAAGACCGTCAGCAAGATGCCGCCGACCAGCAAGGCGAGTGCGTTCTTGTTGCCGATGAGACCGGCCCCGCTCGCGGTGCCGAACGTCTTGATGTGCCATCCGCCGCCGAGGTCGATCGTCGTCGACTGCGCTCCAGCGGGTGCTCGTCCAGCCGTGAAGCTGACTGCGGACTTCCTCGTGCCGTAGTAGAAGGCCACAGCAGTGCTTGGGTGATTCATCAATGCCCGCGCGAGGATCGAGCTCGGAAGGATCTCCGAACCGGTCCAACCGATGAACGCCGCCCGGCGAGCCGCTACCGTCGACGGCGCGACGCCTCCGCGGTAGATCGGTGTGCCCACTACAAGGAACTCGCTCTTTCCCAGGTTGAAAGGCATGTAGGCCCCAGCGCCTGAGTCCCGGGCAGCCAAGAGCTTCGGGCCGAGCGACGTCTTGCAGTAGTCGATGCCGGCGGGAGGGATCAGTTCATGCGCCCGCGCTTGCGACATGGCTTTGAGGCAGTAGTAGGGACGCGCACCCCCTGGGATGACCTGGAAGGCTCCCTTGGCGCCGAGTGGTCCGACCGGATCGAGCACCGCACGTGCGGCGAAGGAGCTCAGCTCTGGCGCAGTGATGAGCTCCAGTTCCGCAATGCCCACAAGCTCCTGGTAGCGAGCGAATGCACGGACCGAGCTCGTCC
This sequence comes from Acidimicrobiales bacterium, assembly GCA_052146895.1. Lineage (GTDB taxonomy): Bacteria > Actinomycetota > Acidimicrobiia > Acidimicrobiales > Bog-793 > Palsa-601. Next base: position 29,639 of record JBKQLZ010000171.1, on the reverse strand, counting down.
ACTGCAGAAAGTCAGCCTGTGACGCGTCGGGGTTGCCAACGACGAATGCCGCCGCACTCACCGCGAGATCCTGTTCGTGCTGCAGTGCCAGCTGGAGCGTCGAGGCGACCTCGCGCGACGACGCGACAAACGCCTGCCGGGATGTCTGAGCATCTGCCCGCGCCACGTCGCGGGCGCCGAGGGTCGAGCCCACAATGCCCACGACGAGAAACGACACCGTGACGATCAACCACAGCCTGCTCCGCTTGCTCTCGCGTCTATTCAGCCACTTCCTCATGCGGACGCGCCGGTTGGACGGTGGCGCTCACAGAGGAGGCGTCTTCCACCCGCGGCGGGCCCGGCAGGGCGCAGGAACAGTACTGACCGTGACCAAGCCATGAGCATGGTCGGCTCCTCAAAGCGCCGGCGCAGGTATCCGCCTTCGACGGTTCCCCAGGACGCGTCCGACCAGCCTAACTAGTTGCGGTGTCCTCTCGATCAGCTGTCGATCTGTCCTCTATCGCCTTGACCATCTGTAGTGCCGGGTTCTCGAGTCCCCAGAGCATCGGGAGCTCCTCGAGCGGCCTGAAACCCACGGCCAGGTAGAAGGCCCTCGTCTTCTCGTAGCCCGCGTCCGGACGTCTGCTGCTCAACGTCTTCACCTGCAGGTACTCCACGCCCGCGCGGGCAAGAAGCGCCTCGGCGAACTGGATCATCTGGTGTCCGATTCCTTGGCGGTGGTACCCGGGCGCGACAGCCATCAAGTAGATCTCGGCCGAGTATTCACCATGTGAGATCAACGTGAGCAGGCCGACATCCTCCCCGTCGATCGAGGCGATCACCGTCGGTGAGCGATCGGCGACCGTCACGTAGTCCTCCACCGCCTCGGGGATGCCGAACCAATGGGGCAACGCGGCAAGGATCCCGCGACACAATGGGCCCGAACCGCTTGGTTGCTCTCGGAGCTGGAGCACGGTCGCCCGGTCGCTATGGGGCGGACAGGACGACCATGTCCACCGCCGCCTGTCGCTCGATCGGGCCGTCAGGAAGCCTTGAGAGGGCACCGAGGGCCGGCTGTGCGACGGCCTCGAACGTCTCGTCGTCGAGGCCGCGCAACGCCGGCCAGACGCGGTCGCTGATCGACTGGCTCTGCTCACCGGCGCTCGTGATCCAAGTCCGGCTCTGGAACGATTCGATGCTCGCCAAGAAACCTGCTTGCTCGCCGCTCGTCACGTCGTAGGACTCCGCTACGTCGTCGTACCCGGCCATGGCTTGCGAGGCGCGCCCTAGGCGACGAGCTGCTCGATGCGCTCGAGAGTCTTCTCCATGTTGGTCCGGGTCTGCTCGGGAAGCTTGCCCAGCTTCAAGAGGGCGCGTTGCTTGTCGTTCGAGAGGTCCCAGCTCTCGCTCACCCGCGTCCCGCCATCGACCGGCTCCAGCTGATAGCGCCAGGTCCGGCCGCCCACGAACTTCCCGAGAGGGCCGGACAAGTAGCTCTGCCAGGCGATGAGCCGGTTGTCCTCGAATTCGGTCACAGTGCTTACCATGGAGTACGGGACACCCATCTTCATGGACATGCCGAACTTCGAACCGAGTGACAGCCGCTCGGGCACTCCTGCCTTTGCCCCCTTGACGGTGCCGGAGCCGTCGATCTCCGGGTGCCTTGCGGCGTCCGCGAGATACGCGAAGATCGCTTCCGGCGGCGCCGGTATCACCCGCTCCACAGTGACCACATAGCCGTCCATCGAGGTCTCCTTCACGCTGTCGTCGGTACCGCCTGGATCGGGGCAGGGTACCGCGGGGCGACTAGGGCCGGGGCTCCAGGCGCGCCGCCACTTCCCGGTAGCGAGAGACAGGGATCAGATGAACTCCGTCGAACGCGCCGGACTCGCGGATCTCGTTGATCAGGTCGCAAGCGATCTGCACGCCGGCGTTGCGGTCGCCCTCGATCAACGAGATGATCGGCTCGGGCACCGCAAGCTGGGGGATGTCGTTCGAGAGCTTGCGCGCCATAGGTGCGCTTGCGATGACCATCACGCCGGCGTACATCGGCCCGGAAAAGTTGACCGCCGCGCGCCACTCCAGCAGGGCTTGGATGGAGAAGGTCACCTGGGTGAGCAGGAAGTCGGCATCGAGCTTCCATGACGGGATCGGGCGGAGACCCGAGGCCACACCGAGCCGGAAGGGCCGGCTCGAGGCGTCGCGGCTCTCGGAGAAGCGGCGTGCCTCAGCGATCATCGACTTGACGGTGAGGTCGTCCGAGCGAGCACCGGTCTCGGGTCGGTCTCCGTAAACGAAGAGAAACTCGTCTACCCCGTAAGCGGCCGCAGTGAGCAAGTCTCGCCTGAACCCGAGGACATTTCGGTCGCGGGCGTTGAGGCACGCGATGGCACGGCCGCCCATGAGAGCCACCTCGTGCGCGACGGCGATGCTCGACACGGTCGCTCGGCCGATGTGGTTGTCGGGGATCAAGAAAGCGGACGCGATACCGCTCATCACGCCGATCTGATGCCGGACGTGCATGACGTCGGGCCGGGTGGCTGGTTCGACCTCGCAGATGATCTCGAAGCTTCCCGTCGGCACGCGCCCACAATACGGGCTGAGTGGAACGCTCCGATACCCTCGGCCCGTTCCGGGGAGTCGTCGCGGGGAGGGAGATGTCCGAAAAGGAGGAGGTGCTGTCGGCGCGCGCGGAGTCGACGTGTCAAGTCAGGGCGCCGGCGCCAGCGTCGCCTCGAGGCCGCGTACGTCACCGTCCTCGTCGACGAGAACGGTGACGTCGACGTAGCCGAACCGCGCCAGGTCAGCTTCGAGGGCTTCCGCCTGGTGTCCTCCGAGCTCGAGCAACAGCGCGCCGCCGGTCCGGAGGTACGGCACACTGTCGGTAAGGACGCGCCGGAGGACGTCGGTGCCTTCCTGGCCGCCGTCGTGAGACAGCAACGGCTCGAACGCAAGGGAGTCACGCGGCAGCAAGGGCAGCGCCGGCGTCGGCACATAAGGGACGACGCCGACTACGACGTCGACGTTTCCAAGCAGATCGGCAGGCAGCGGGGCGAACAGATCGCCCTCGAAGACCTCCACTCCGTTTCTTGCCGCGCACGCAACGGCGCGCGCATCGATCTCGGATGCGACGACTCGTGCTCCGGGATGGGATGCCGCCAATAGTTTGGCGATCGCGCCGGCGCCGGTACAGAGATCGACGGCTATGCCGAAGGGCGCCAAGCGCTCGGCCGCGCGACGCGCGAGGGGCTCGCTCTGCCAGCGCGGGACGTACACGCCGGGATCGACGCTGATCTCCAAGCCGCAGAACATAACGCTGCCTGTTATCCAGGCGAGTGGCTCGCCCGTCAGGCGGCGCTCGACGAGCGAGACGAGAAGCTCGGCATCGCCGCCGGTGCGGGCAAGCAGTTCGTCGGCCTCCTCCGCCGCCGCGACAAACCCGGCGCCAGAGAGCAGCGCTGCGAGCGAATCGAAGTCGTACGTCGCCACGCTCGCTATTGGACCACGTGGTAGTCCTGAGGGCCGTGACGCCATTCGAGGAGGCTGTCTGCGCGGTGCTCTCCCGGCTCGCTCCCGGAGAGGTCGTTACCTATGGAGAGGTCGCAGCCGAAGCTGGCTTCCCTGGCGCCGCCAGAGCGGTCGGCACTTTCCTCGCTCGGACCGACACGGCCGTGCCGTGGTGGCGAGTAGTGACATCGACCGGACGCCTCGTACCGGGCCACGAGGCTGAGCACGCGAGGCGCCTGCGCCGAGAAGGCGTGCGGCTCCAGTCCGGCAAGGTGCGGTCCCTAAGCTGCCGACGTGCCTGACCAGAGACCGCCTCGGCTGGAGGATAACGAGCGCGACACCTTGCTCGCTCTGCTCCAGTACCAGCGCGACTCGCTCGTTCGCAAGGTCACCGGGGTCGATGAAGAACAAGCTCGTCACCAGATCGTCGACAGCGGGACGACGCTCCTCTGGTTGGTCAAGCACCTATCCCACGCGGAGTCGTTGTGGATCCTGCGCCGCTTCGCAGGTGACGCAGCTGGCCTTCCGGACGAATCCGTGAGCGCTCGCGACACCGTCGCTGGTGCGATCGATGCTTACCGCGACACGTGGACAAGGACAGATGCCGTGGTTGCCAGCGCCAGCCTCGACGATTCGTGCCGCGGACTCGGCGACGAGCCCCCTGCCAACCTTCGGTGGGTGCTGATGCACCTGCTGGAGGAGACAGCTCGCCACGCCGGGCATGCCGACATCCTCCGGGAGCTCATCGACGGGGACACAGGTCGCTAGGCGCGCCTGAACGGGCTCGAGACGCTCACCTAGCTGTGTCGTTCGTCTGCGGAGTGGTAGACGCCCCCGGGGGTGTCGGGGGCACCGCCCCGGAGGGGAGGGGGGCACCGCCCCCGGGGGCGAAACGCGGATCGGCGACAGCGGTCTCACCATTTGCGGTGGAACCTGGCCGAATCAGCAACATTGCCGGAAGGAAGGCAGGACTGATGGCGCACAAGAGCGCTGCGCTCGACCATGAGTCTGCGCCGGCTTCGTCAGCCGGGTGCTCGAGGGATGACGGGTGACCTGCGCTCACAAGAACTCCCTGGGACTGCATTGCGTCACCAAGGTCCGGAGCGACGTCCTCGGCACGGCATCGACGATGGCCGTGCACCTACGCCGCCAACGATACCGCTCCGGCACGCAGCTCCGATCGCGGGGTTCACCGACCGCACGGGCGAAGCGGAGGCGCCGACGGCCGACGGCGGCCAGAATGGACCCTCATGCTCGCATCCATCACTCACCTCTCCGATTTCGAGCTTTGGGCACGGACGGGCGCGCTTGAGATCGTGATGCTCGTGAGCGGTGCGTTTCTCATCTCGCGTGCCGTGTCGGCGATCACGCGCTCGTTGACGGCGCGGATCGATGTGCACATCCCGGCGACCGACCAGCTCGTGCGATCGCAGGCGGCCAAGCACCGCCATGCCGTCACCGAGGTCGTGCGGGGCGTGTTCCTCGCGGTCATGTACGTCGTCGTCACCGTGCTCGTGCTCGAGAAGTTCGGCGTCCCTCTGGCCACGCTCGTAGCGCCGGCTGCCGCCCTGGGGGTCGGCCTCGGCTTTGGAGCACAGACCTTGGTGCAGGACCTGCTGGCTGGTTTCTTCATTGTGTCGGAGCGGCAGTACGACTACGGCGACATCGTCGAGATCAAGACAACTGTCGGGACCGCCGTGGTGACCGGGACCGTGGAGGAGATCACGCTCCGGGTCACCAGGTTGCGGACCATCAACGGTGAGGTCGTCTTCGTGCCGAACGGCCAGATCCTGCTCACGACCAACCTCTCGCGCGACTGGGCACGAGCAGTCATCGACGTGCCGGTGCCGGCGACCGCCGACGTCAGCACCGTGACGAGAGTCCTGCGGGAGGTGGGGCACGCAGCGTTCGGGGACGCGTCGCTGCGGCCGCTGCTGCTCGACGAGCCGACGGTCATGGGGATCGAGTCGATCTCCGTCGATCAATTCGAGGTTCGCGTCGTGGCAAGGACGCTGCCTGGCAAGCAGTTCGAAGTGGGCCGCGTACTCCGGGCGCAGATCACGATCGGCTTGCGCGAAGCCGGGATCATCTCCTCGGGCGTGAGCGTCGAGACGGGCTCGTGACTCATATCGGCGAGCCCGCCGGTGGCGGCACGAGATCCAAGCGCCTCCGGGTGTCCACCTGGGTCGCGATCGGGATCTTCCTGGCGGCGCTCACGACCTACATCCTCGTCCGGCCTGCCTACGTCGTCGTCTACGTCGGCCCCAGGGGAGAAATAGTCAGTCCCCCGACGACTGTGGCTCCGAAGGTGACCACAACGACCAGCCCCGTTCGAAAGACCACCACGACCCTGAAGAGCACGTCGACGACTACGACGACAGTGTCGAGCACGTCGACGACTACGACCACTAAAGGCGCGGGGACGACGACCACGAGCTCGTCCGGATCGACCACCACCACTCAAACGTCGGTTGCCACCTCGACGACTTGATCCTCCGCAGGCGCCAATGAGACGGCTGGTGCACCGCCGTTAGGCTGCCCCGATCGACAACAACGGAAGAGGCGAGATGGCCTTCGTGGCTGGGATCGATGGATGCCGCGCCGGCTGGATCGTGGTGACCGTGCCCGCACAGGGCGACATTGGGAATGTCACCGTCGATTGCGTGGCGAGTTTGGATGTCGTGATAGGTGACATCGACTCTGGTCGGCTGGCGGCCGCCGGCATCGACATCCCCATCGGCCTTCCCGCTGGCGGTCCACGACGCTGCGACGTGGAGGCTCGCAAGCTCATCGTCCCGCGCCACAACTCGGTCTTCCCGGCGCCTCCACGTGCAGTGCTCGGCGCCACGAGTTATCGGGAAGCACTCGCACGGAGCCGCCAGATCGGCGGCAAGGGCCTGTCCAAACAGACCTTCGCGATCCTCCCGAAGATCGCCGCTGTCGACGCGCTCATGACTCCCGAACGACAACAGCACCTGTTCGAGGTTCACCCGGAGGTGTGCTTCCGCCTCCTTGCGGACCGCCCGATGGAGTACCACAAGGCGAACGTGGCGGGGCGGGCCGAGAGGCTGGCAGCCCTCCGAGAGGTCTACCCGGACATCGACTCACAGTCCCTCGTCCAATTCGCCGGTTCCTCACCCGATGACGTCCTCGACGCGTTCGTTGCATCCTGGACCGCGCGCCGGTGGTTGGCGAAGACGCATCTGCAGCTCGGTGGCGACACCGACGAGCGCGGCCTGCACATGGAGATAATCGCTTAGGAGCTCGCTCACTCAGCTTCTCGGGCGTCGGTCAAGCACAGCGTGGGCGGAGCCCTAAGCTGAGCGTCTCTCGTGCCCGACTCCAGATACTTGGCTAAACACTCGCGAGCGCATCGCCGAACCGGAGGCGGTCTCAAGAAGATCGCGCTCTCCCGAGCGTCGGCAGCGGCGCTCTGTCTCGGGCTGATGGCGTGGGGATTCTTCGCCACCTATCTCATCTGGCGCGTCGTGCAGGGACCCGTGCTGACCTGGCAAGACACCACTTCTTATCTGGCAGTGGCAAGCCATCCGTTCCCTAGCGTTGCGCTCCTCGCCGGGGCGAGAGCACCCGTCGAGCCGTTGTTGTGGAAGCTGACCGGCTCCGACGAGAGCTACGCCTTCACCCAGACGGTCATCGCAATCGTCGCTTGGTCGGTCCTTGCTGCCACGGTGGCATGGTTCATCCGCTCACCGTGGCGCTCGCTTCTCGCCGTGGTCGCCCTGTTGTCGTTCGCCTCCTCCTGGCAGGTGATCATGTGGGACTGGTCTGTGCTGTCGGAGAGCATCTCCCTCTCAGCTCTTGCCCTGATGTTCGCCGCCGTCCTCTGGTTAGTGCGACGCATCACGCTTCCCAGGGCGGCGGTCCTCCTCCTCGCGTGCCTGGTGTTCGCGGCGGCCCGAGACCCTGGTATCTGGGTCGCGGCGATGCTGGCCGTGAGCGCGTGCGCCTTGGCTCTTGCTCGGGCCATCGCGAACGGCCCGAGGGCCGCTGCTCGGACGGCGCTCGTCGGTCTTGCTCTCCTGAGCATCGCCGGTGCAACCGAAGTTGGCGCAGCCAGCTCGAGCCGGAATGTCATCAACGTCGAGGACGTCTTCGATGTCAGGGTGTTCCCGTTCCCTCAGCGAGACGCCTGGTTCGCCGCCCGTGGGATGCCTCAGTTGGCGGCACTTGATGCGCTAGCCGCAAAGGCCGCGCCGGCCCGCAAGAGCGCGACCGTCATCGCGCCGGACCTTGGAAGCAAGCAGTGGCGGGCCCTCACGAAGTGGTTCGGTCGCAGCTCACAAGTCCTCTACCTCGAGTACCTGCTGACTCATCCGGGTTACGACCTGACCGCTCCGTTCGTCTCGCCGGAGCTGACGTTCAATGACGCGAACGGCAACCTCGCCTTCTACGCGGGTCCGTACACTCCGCTCCCGGTGATCTCGACGATCATGTTCCCGCCGGGCGACGTGATCATGGTCCTCGCGCTCCTGGCCGCCGCCCTCGTCGTCGCCAGGCGCCTCACGCGCCTTTCCGAGATCCGAGCCATGTTCGTCATGGGCGTCGTGGGCCTGGTGGCCATCCTCATCGCGTGGCACGGCGACGGGATGGAGGTCGCCCGCCACACCATCGAGGGCAATGTGGAAGTCCGCCTGGCTGCGCTTGTGACCCTCCTCTTTGGCTTGTTGTGGTCTCCCCATGCCGAGCCGCACAAGGATTTAGGGGCGCCTTCAGAATCGGCAAACGACCAAGCGACGCTGCCGTCGACCGCGATATAGACCAAAAGATTGACTGTCAAATTACTTGTTTAGTACGGTCGCAGTGGTGACCGGGGTCCGCGACCAGCCGGCCTGGACACGGCCAGCGCTGATCACGCTCGCGGCCTTCGCCGCAGTGCTGTACGCCTGGCGAGCCGGCAGCTACCTCGAGATCTACTACGCCGCCGCGGTACGCAGCATGTCGATGAGCTGGCACGACTTCGCCTTCGGCGCCTTCGACCCCGCTGGAACGGTGACGCTCGACAAACTGCCGGGCGCGTTCTGGGTTCAGGCCCTCTCGGTCCGGATCTTCGGCTTGCACACCTGGGCGATCATTCTGCCGCAGGTGATCGAAGGAACCCTCACGATCCTCGTCGCCTACCGGGCAGTGAGGCGCCTGAGCGGGCCTATCGCTGCCCTTGCAGCCGCATCGGTGCTGGTGATCTCGCCGGCCACAGCAACACTCGATCGGGGCAACATCTCGGACACGCTGATGGTGCTTCTGATCGTTCTGGCGGCGAACGCCACAGTGAGCGCCATCGTCACAGGGCACGCGAGGCACCTGCTGTTCGCGGGGCTCTGGGTCGGCCTGGCCTTCCAGGCCAAGATGATCGAGGCGTGGTTCGTCTTGCCCGCGCTCGCGCTGGTCTATGTCGTCGCCGCGCCGCCGGCCTGGCGACGGAGAGCTCTCGGCATATGCGCACTGGGCCTCGTGGCTGGTGTCGTGTCGATGAGCTGGATGACCTACGTGACCCTTACGCCCGCTTCGCAGCGGCCATATGTGGACGGGAGCCAGGACAACTCGGTCTTCCAACAGGTCTTCGTTTACAACGGCTTCGGGCGGCTCGACGAGGCGACGCCCGACCAGCTGCTCACGCGTTCGATCGGGCTCAGGATCGGCAACGGCGTCACGCCCCCTCCGGCATGGAATCGCCTCTTGGCCGGAGCAGACGGGCGAGATACCGGGTGGCTGGTGCCGCCAGCGCTGATCGTCCTTGTCGCCGGGCTCGTTGCACGCGCAAAGAGGACCGGCACGACCTCCTGAGGGTCAGCTTCCTTTTGTGGGGCACGTGGCTCGTCACGTTTCTCGTCGTGTTCAGCTTCAGCTCCGCGATCAACACCTACTACACAGCAGCCCTCTCCCCCGCGATCGCCGGGCTGCTCGGGAGCGGGTTGTGGCTCGCTTGGGCACAGAGGGAGAGCATGACCGCTCGCTTGGCGATGGCCGCGACGATCATGGCCACTGCCGGCTACGCCGTCTGGCTCCTGCCGGCGGCGGGCACCGGAATGCCCGGTTGGCTGAAGCCGGTCGTCGTCTGTCTCGGTGCTGGCTCCGCGCTCGCGTTCGTGGTCTCGAGGTGGCTGTCAGGTCGACGAGAGCTCGTGATCGCGGCGTTCATCGTGGCTGGGATGGCAGCGGCGATCGTGCCGGCGGTCGCGTGCGAGTCGATAGTCGCGAACCGGCTCGGCCCGTTCGACACGCCGTTCCAGCCACAGGTCGTGACGACATACATCCGAGTGTTCTTCGGCGGCAACGGCTCGGTGGTCAATACCCTTCCGACCCTCGAGCACGTCCGTAATGGTGCCCCGTACCTGATGGCAACGGAGACTTCGGCGCTAGCGGCGCCTTTCATCTACTACAGCGGCTTGGAGGTCCTACCGGTAGGAGGTTTCACGGGCACAATTCCAGAACCATCGCTCCGAGCGGTCGAGAACATGATCCACAAGAGCGACTTTCACCTCGTGCTGCAATCGCCGACCACTACCGATCCAACCCTCGTGTGGATCTCACGCCACTGCCTCCATGTCGGCAACCGCACCGCTCCGAGCAGCACGGGACCGGGGCTCCGCCTCGCCGTCTATTACTGCCTCGCTTCTCAGTGAGCGCTGCTTCCGCGTTGCGTGTCACCGCGCGCTCTAGTCGTAGTGGCGCAGTAGCGGCCACATGTCTGCCCAATTCAGTCTTGGCCCCGTGCAGATATAGATGTGTCCGCCCCACTCCTGGTTGTGGAGCCCGGCGCTGTTGTACAGCCTGGCAACGATGCGCACGTGCCTGAAGTACCGCTGCAGATACGAGCCGTAGCCCGTCACATCGACCGGTCCCGGTGCGACGGCGACCACTGTCGTGGCCGTCTGGTCGCCGGGCCCCCACAACCACTCGTTGTTCTGCCCGCTCACCGCCGTGGGTAGGCCCTGTCCTCGACCCAACTCGTTGATCGCCCCCGCTTCCCGGTAGTCGGCCGTGAAGATGACGGCGTTAGCCCGTTGGGGGGCGGGCAGGTCGTGCCAGACGAGTGACACAGAGTGCACCAGCTCGGGCCAGCCGACCTCCTCGGCCAATGCCTGGTTGACCTTGTAGATCCACCCGATGTCAGCAACCGGGAGGACCGGAAGCACGAGTGGGAGCGCAAGTGCCGTGGTCAGTGCCGTAGCCCCAAGCAGGCGCCGCAGGCGCCACAAGTGGTCCGCGAATCTCCCCTCGAGGCTCACGCACCCAGCGGCGAGCAGGTACACGCAGGCCCCCGCCAGGTAGTAGATCTTCGCGCCCGTGGTCAGGGCGAAGAACACGAAAAGAAGCCCGTAAGCCCACACGAGCGCTCGCCACAACGGGTTGCCAGAGCGCCAGAGGTGCCGGATCCCGGCCGCCCACACCCATACGAGCGCAAGGCTCACCATGATCACCTGACCGATGACCCAGTTGCCGATGTTCGACAGGCCCCCGTTCTCCTGGTTCAGGCTCCTCGTCATCGCGATAGTGGGCCAGCCGTGGAGAGCCTGCCACCAGAGGTCGGGGATGGTGAAACAGGCGGCGATCGCTGCACCCGCAAGGAAGAAACGGTTGACGACGAACCGTGATCCGCCGCTCAGAATCGCTCCGAGGAAGATGGCGACAGCGAGGAACCCGACGCTGTGCTTGTTGGTCAGGCCAATCCCGAGAACGACTCCCGCCACCGTCCACGTGCGCGTGTCACCGGTTCGCCCGATACGCACGACGACGAGCGCCAAGGTCGCCCACGCCAGGATGTCGATGGGCGTCGTTCCCATGGTATGGCCCGCCGCGAGGAGGACCGGCATGGTGGCGGTGCCGACGGCGGCAAGCACTTGTGCCAGCCGTCCGCCTCCGAGCTCGCGCGCCAACGCAGCGCCGACCAACACCGTGGCCGCCGCTGCGAGGGCCGCCCACAGGCGCAATCCCAGGAGCGAGACCCCGAAGAGCGAAAGCGACACCCGCGCGAGCAGCGGCGTCAGGATCGGCTGGTCGACGTACCCACCTTGCAGATGCCGCGCGCAATCCAAGAAGTACAGCTCGTCACGATGAAAGCCGTAGCGGCCGGACAGCGCCATCTCGAGCGCGAAGACCGCGACCGCAGCCAGCATGACTGGACGGGCCGCGAAGCGCTCGGGCACTGAGGCTGGCGCCGGAGACTCGGCAGGTTTCACCGTCTCCTCTGCAACCAGAGCGCTACCGCTGCTGTGGCCTCTCATTGGTGCTCCACCAGCGCGTCGCAGACGAACTCGACGACCGTGCGGCGAGCGAGTTCGTCGTCCAGCATCTTCCCGTCTCGGTCGCCGCGCCGGTGCCAACCGAACCATGTCACCGCCTCGATGACAAGTCGCGCTGCAATGCGGGTGTCGGGCATCGCCCTCAGATCGCCGGTCGCCGTCCTCTTCTCGAGGTACCGCTCCAGGCCACCAAACTGTCCTGGCCGCGCCCGCCGGTAATACATCTCCTCCAGCTCCGGGAGATCGACGGCCGACTCCTCGATCACCGCAAACACGGGCCAGAGCCGTTCAATCATGTCGTACAGCTCCTCGACGATCGCCCCGAGCTCTGCGCGTAAGTCAGCCGGAGCGCCCGTTCTGAGGGCGGCGCGCAATCGGGGCGCGTCTGCTGTCTCCTGCAGCCCGGCCTGGATGAGCGCCACGGTCTCACCCGGTAGCGGCGTCGTGAGCGGGAGCACCGGCATCTCATCGGAGATTCGGTCGAAGGCGTGTGTGAAGACAAGCTGGAACAGGGCAAAACTGAATGAGTCAGTCAGTCAATACCTCAAGCCTCTGTTGGCCCTAATCTGACGGCATGGTCGAGTCGATGCGGTTGCGCGGATGACCTGCGAGCAGTGTCAGCGGGAGGTACCAGCTCTCGACGAGGCCGGTCTCTGCCCCGAGTGCGCCGAGGCGGCGATGCTCGAGCACGTCGAGGTCGAGTCGCAGAGGCATCGGGAGAACCCTGTGGAGGAGCCCTAACGAGTAGGCCTGTGCACAGGCCTACCGCCGACGAGCATGCCCAGCTACAGCCGAGACCGATTCGTCTACCGTGAGTCCACCGATCGGACTAGGAGGACCCATGGCAGATGAATCGGGTGAGGTGACCGTCCCGACCGGGCTGCTCGACGAGGCACGGGGCCTGCTTCCCGAGATGGTGGAGATCAGGCGCCGGATCCACCAGCGGCCCGAGCTCGGGCTCGACCTGCCGTTGACCCAGAGCACCGTGCTCGACGGCTTGGAAGGGTTGGGTTACGAGCTGACCCGGGGGACGGCGACTAGCTCGGTCGTTGCAGTGCTCGAGGGTTCCCGACCCGGTCCATCAACGTTGTTGCGGGGCGACATGGACGCGCTGCCGATGTCCGAGGAGACCGGCCTCGCGTTCTCCTCCACCGTCGACGGGGCAATGCACGCGTGCGGGCACGACGCCCACGTCTCGATGCTGCTCGGGGCGGCTCGCCTTCTCTCGGACCGGCGCGAGCAGCTAGCAGGGCGGGCCGTGCTCATGTTCCAGCCCGGAGAGGAGGGTCACGGCGGGGCAAGGGTCATGTTGGAGGAAGGTCTGCTCGAGCGCCACGGTGCGATCGACAGGGCATTCGCCATCCACGTCACGCCGATGATCCCCTCGGGCTGGGTGGCCACACGCCCTGGTCCACTCCTGGCGTCCGCCAACGCGTTCCGCCTGATCGTGAGAGGCAAGGGCGGCCACGCGTCCATGCCCCATGACGCGGTCGACCCGGTGCCGGCCGCCTGCGAGATGGTGATCGCCTTCCAGTCAATGATCACGCGCGGCATCCCCGCCTTTGATCCGGCCGTCCTCACCATCGCCCGCATAACAGCGGGGAGCACGTCGAACGTCATCCCAGAAACGGCACTCCTCGAAGGCACAATCCGAGCCGTCTCTGAAGGTTCGCGCGTGAAGGCCATCGAGGGCCTCCAGCGAGTCGCATCAGGCGTGGCCTCGGCTCACGGCTGCACCGTCGAGTACGAGGAAATCGGATCGGGCTACCCGGTGACCGTGAACGAGGGTGCCGCTGCGAGAGAGGTTCTCGCGGTCGCCGGCGCCGTCATTGGCCCGGATCAGGTGTTCGAGATGCCGACGCCCGTCATGGGCGCCGAGGACTGGTCGTACGTGTTGCAGCGAGTGAGGGGGTCCATGGCATTTCTCGGGGTCGCTCCGCCCGGCGTTGCCGAGCCGGCGCCGAACCACTCGAACCGCATGCTGCTCGACGAGACCGCGATGGCCACAGGTGCTGCGCTGCACGTCGCGATGGCGATGCAACCCGCGTCGACGCCCGCCTAGCACCAGGGGGGTCCGTCGCGCTGCGGTCGGCTCCGGCCAGACAGACTGATGCCTGCCCCTCAACCGATTGGTGCGTGGCCGTGGGCTCCTATTACGAGGCTCGCGGATCGCTGCCTCTCATCGAGACGCTGGCGAAGGGAAAGTCGTCGGCCGTCGAGCCGCCTCTGCCGCCCGACGGGGCGAGCTATCGCGAGTACAACCTCACCTCTGTCGCTTGCGGTGCCGTCAGGTCTTGCGTCGCGACCGGTGCGTACTTCGACCAAAGCGGTGATGCCGAGGCGGTCATCGAGACTCTCTCGAACGGCGAGTGGTCAGCGACTGAGGCGCAGCTCCCTAGTGGTGCCTTGGCGCATCCGGGCGTCGAGTACGGCCCGAGCCTGTCCGCGGTTTCATGCGGAGCCACAGGTTCCTGTTCTGCAGTGGGTTGGTACTACAGCAGCGAGGACAAGCAGTTCGGCCTCGTAGAGAGGCGGTCCGGCGGGAAGTGGTCCGCCGCGAAAGCAGCCTTGCCGGCTGGCGACACTTCGCCTGCCACCCTCTCCTCGGTCTCCTGCCGGGAGCCAAGCCTGTGCGTGGCGATCGGTACGGCTGCGGCCGGCGGTCTCAACAACGAGTCCGATGAGACTCTTTCCGGCAAAACGTTGGGTGCTTCGAACCTGCCCCTTCCGAGCGATCTCCCGGCGTGGGAAGGAGCTCTCGACTCCCTCTCGTGTGCAACCGCGCACTGGTGCACCGCAGTCGGCAATTTCATCGCGACCCTCTCGGACGGCAGGTGGTCCGCCGCGAGATCGAAGCGGAGGTTCTGCCCGACACCGCTACCCACGACATTGGTGTCCTGGTGTATGGGCCTTTGGCACACGGACTGCTAGGTGGCAACCTCCAGCTGGATACCCGCTTTGCCCCCGGCGACTGGCGGGCCAACAGCCCTGTCTTCCAGGGCGAGGCCTACCGACGCAACCTTCAGGTGGTCGCCGAACTTCGTGATTTCGCCGGCGGCGAGCTGGGGATCACCCTCGGACAACTCGCGATCGCGTGGACGTTGGCCAATCCGGCGGTGCAGGTGGCCATCGTCGGGACGCGCAACCCCAACCACGTGGACGAGGCTTTGGCGGCGGCCGAGGTCGAGCTCGACGACGCAGCCATGGAACGAATTGACGAGCTCATGCGATATGCAGTGCCCATCGGCGGCCCGACACCCGACTCCGTCTGAACGGAGCGCCCGATGCGTACTCTTGATCACCACACAATTACTCGGCCACGGCCGTCAGCGACCGATACGGTGGCGATCACCGCACTCGCGGGCCTCCTCTTCGGTTACGACACGGACCTCGTCTCGGGTGTTCGAGAGTGAGATCGGGCAACCCGTGCCGTCTCACCGATCGGTGGCTTCTCGATCGATGGTCGGAATCCTCGATCCCATGACAACTGACACTTGTCCTCAATCCGAGAGAAAGGAAAGAACCATGAACAAGCCCGATCCCGAACGTCGCCTGCGCGTCGCCGTCATTGGCACGGGCACGATGGGGACGGCGATGGGAAGCCGGCTCCTCGCCGCGAACATGGAGGTCCACGGCTGGTCCCGCCACCTGGAATCGACACAGACGCTCGTTGGCCTCGGTGCTACGGGGACTGCAGAGGTCGCGGACGCGGTCGCTGACGCTGACGTCGTACTGACCATGCTGCCGACGGCGGACGTGACCATCGAAGTCATGTTCGACGCCGCGGGAATCGACGCCATGCGCCCGGGCGCAATCTGGCTCCAGATGGCAACCATCGGGGTCAACGGCACGGAGCGCGTCCACTCCTTGGCGCGCGCTCGGCGCCCGGATGTCACATTTGTCGACGCTCCGGTGTCCGGAAGTCGCGGGCCGGCAGAGTCCGGTCATCTCCTCATCCTCGCGTCGGGACCAAAGTCCGCCGCCGCGCTCCTCGAGCCTGTGCTCGGGGTTCTTGGGAGGAGAACCATCTGGCTTGGTTCGGTCGGAGGAGGAAGCCGTATGAAGCTGATCCTGAATACTTGGTTGGCTTTTCAGACAGAAAGCGCGGCTGAGTCGGCTTCGCTGGCGAGACGGCTGGGTGTGGATCCGTACTCATTGGTTGACGCACTGAGCGACAACCCGTTGGCCTCGGAATACGCCTTGACGAAACTCGACAGAATTCTCAAGGGCGACTTTCGCCCGGACTTCTCTCTGGACTTAGCCCTGAAAGATCTCGAACTTGTGGAAGCCGATGCGGGTGCTGACGCGGCTCCGATCGCGGGCAGGATTGCCGACCGGTGGCGCGATCTCGTCCAAAGCGGTTCCAGCGGACTAGACGTGAGCGCGGCTGGCCGGGGACTGGGTGAAGCAGCGAGAGAGTCCGACGGCACCGTGAGCTGAGATCATTCATGAGGCCGCAAGACCCGGCGCATCACGTGAGCTCCCCATAAGTGGGTCAGGCTGCCAGCCCAGGCAGCAGGACGGCAACCAAGCCGTCAGCGTGGGCGTCTATCCACTTCTGGCTACACGGGTCCTGACCGCTGAGAAGGCGCACCTCGGGGGCGTTCACGTAGGGCAACGATGCCGCGCCCACGAGCACGTAGTAGAGGATCTCGCTGTCGATCGGTGCACCAACGCCTGCGTGACGAAGGATCTGCCAAGCCGGCCGCATGCCGTCGAAAAACGGCTGCACGTGGGTCGCGGTCATCCACACCAACCTGTCGCTGGCCGCCGTGCCCTCGTGCACCATGATCTGGTTGAGTTCGGGGTGCTCGGCCGCGAATGCCACGAACCGACGTATTCCATCCGCAAACGCCGCAGCGAGCTGCGAGACATCAATCCCGGTCAGGTTCGCGGGTATCACGCCATCGAGCGCCTTCGCTAGCAGCCCGAAAAGGTAGTCCACCGCTGCGGTCCAGAGCGCCGCCTTCGAGTCGAAGTGATAATTGATCTGGGGTTGGTGCGCCTCGACACGACGGGCGATTGCACGAGTCGATGCGCCGTCGAAACCCTTGGTGCCGAACTCGATCAGCGCCGACTCGAGCAACTCCTCCCGGATACCGAGCCGCGCGCGGCGGACTCGGACTTTGTTCGGCGCTTCGGCCCTGCGGGGCATCGTCTCGAAGTGTAGCGTTATTATCATTCGATAATAGGGGTGGGTATGACGGATGCCAGTGACAACACGAACGAGGACCGAGATCGTGCATCGACGCGACTCTTGCCACTGTCGAAGGAACCGTTCCAGGCGCCGACGGAGCGAGACATGCTGCCCTCCGAGCGGCGGTTGTTCGTCCAGACCCACCGGACTTGCATCTTCGGCTACGGCCGCCAGCTCGATGGGCCGGCGATGTCGGTCGTCTATTACATCCCAGCAGGGAACGACGACCTCCTCGTGGCAACCATGGCTGGTCGTGCCAAGGCCAAAGCCGTAGCTCGGAACGCCAAAGTCAGCCTTTGCATACTCGACGAGACCTGGCCCTTCGCTTACCTGCAGGTCTATTGCGACGCAGTGATCGACAACGACGGAGAGACCCTGGTCGACGTGATGATGGCCGTGGCCGAACGCATGTCGGGTGAGCCATTGGCACCGGAGCTGCGCCCCGTGGTCAAGGCCGTCGGAGAGGACGAGGGCCGGGTGCTTGTGCGCTGTCGGCCTTATGCGACGTTCGTGACGCCGCCGCGACACCTGCATAGCAACGACCAGGAGGAGCCGCTGACTCACTGGGTCTCGGCTTCGATGGCCTGGGATGCTCCGGACGCCGCGCGGGACGGAGTTTGATATTCGTTAGCTGAGGAGGAAGTCGTGGCCCTGCACCGACTGGCATCGATAACGATCGGCGCTGGAGCCCGACGACCTAACCGACCTGATGGCAGCCTCACATCACGGTTGATGCTCCCTGATAAGTGCGGAGCGCATGACGCCCATGACCTTCGACCCTATGCCCGGTGTCCCAGCACATGCACACTGAGAGAGGAAATGCCCTTATCGCTTTGGGAGGAAGAGAGCCGTACAATGCAAGTGACATCGGTCGACTCCTCAGCAGGGTCGGGACGCTCAACGGACGAGGAACTGGGCCGCCAGCTCGCGCTGATCGAGGCTGGACTGCACCAACTTGCTAATACGCACCGGGCCGACATCTCGCAGGTGCACTCCGTTCACAGCCGGGACGCGCTCAACCTCATCCACTACGTCGCGCTCCGACAGCACGACGTGCGCAGACTGCAGTGGCAGCTCACTCGTCGAGGCCTGTCCTCACTCGGGCGAAGCGAGCCGTACGTCCTCGCGACGGTGCTCTCCACCATGTCGGCACTTCGCGGCGAGCGGCCCGTGCTCGGCGAGGACGTGCTCGACTTTGAAGAAGGGAGAGCGGCGCTCGACACAAATACCGACAACCTCTTCGGACCCCGCCCGCCGTCACGCGTGGTTCGCATCATGGTGACGCTTCCCTCGGAGGCTGCCGACGACTATTCCCTCGTGCGTCACCTGGTCGCGGGCGGCATGGGCATCGCCCGCATCAACGGCGCACACGACGACGCGGAGGCGTGGCGGGCGATGGTTGACAACGTCCGCAAGGCTGCGACGGAAGTCGGGACGGAATGCCGGATAGCCATAGACCTGCCCGGACCGAAGCTGCGCACCGGCGCACTCGAAGATGGCCCGCAGGTCGTGCGACTTCGACCCATGCGAGACCTTCTCGGCGTCCCCGTGACACCGGCAGTCCTCCTCCTCACGTCCGCAGAAGAGGCGCCCGCTAGAAACGACCTGCCTGTCGTCCCGGTCGACGCGGCATGGCTGGCGAGGCGCCACCCGGGCGAGAGCATCACGCTCCGGGACACGCGAGGGTCGAAGCGCACAATGACGATCGTCGAGGTCTCGCCGCTCGGCGCCACAGCCCAAGTCCTCGATACGACCTACCTCGAGACCGGAACCGTCCTCAGGGCCGAGGGCGACGACACGACAGTCGGACCGCTGCCCCACGTACCGAGACACCACCTGCTCTACGTTGGCGACCGAGTCGTCGTCTGCAGAGACGCCGTCGCCCAACCCGCTTGGCAACACGGGCAGGAAGGAGAGGCTCGCATCTCCTGCACGCTCGAAGCGGTGTTCGGTGCGGTCGCGATCGATGAGCGAGTCGTCTTCGACGACGGCTTGCTCTACGGGGTGGTCGAAGATGTCAGCGCCGATGAGTTCGGCGTCCGGATCGTCGAGGCGCCCCCACATGGTGGCCGTCTCCGCTCCGAGAAGGGGATCAACCTGCCTGACACCCGTCTGCCGGTACCACTTTTCGCCGAGGCCGACGGCCCACTCTTGCGGTTGGCGGCCGAGAAGGCCGACATGCTGTCGCTCTCTTTCCTGCGCCACGAGGACGACGTGGACGAGATCCGCAAGGAGCTCCATTCTCTAGGCGCCGAAGAGCTAGCGCTCGTCCTCAAGATCGAGACTGCGCCCGCCTTCGAGCGCCTCCCCGAGATCCTCCTCCACGCCATGCGCTCGAAGCGCGTCGGCGTGATGATCGCTCGTGGCGACCTCGCCGTCGAGGCCGGCTACGAGCGCCTAGCCGAGCTGCAAGAGGAGATGCTCTGGCTCTGCGAAGCCGCCCATCTCCCGGTCATTTGGGCGACGGAGGTTCTTGATCAGCTCGCAAGGACCGGCCGACCGTCGCGGGCCGAAGTCACCGATGCAGCCATGAGCCAGCGGGCCGAGTGCGTCATGTTGAACAAGGGTCCGCACATCGTGGCAGCGATCGAGACACTCGACGACATCCTGCGCCGAATGGCCGGCCATCAACGCAAGAAGATCCCGCTTCTCCGGCCGCTTCGCAGTTTCGCTGACATTTGAGGCACCCTCGCGGCCACGCCGTAGCGGTAGCCCTCACGAACGCCAGCACATGAAGGCCGTACCAGCAGAAGAGCGGCTGACCCTTCTGTCGGGCGATCCGTGCTTTCCCCCTGCTTACTTGAGTTGACTTGACGTGGCCGTCCCACATGAGGTTGTCTCGGCGCCGGTAGGCCAACTTTGTCAGTAGAGTCCGGTTCCGCCTTCAACCGTCCGGTCTCGCCAGGGCCAGTGGGGTGCCCCTCTGGGTGCTCGCCCAGAACACGGCTGCGCAGTCCTTCTATGACGCCCGTGGGGGCACCCGGGTGGAGACCACGATTCGTGGGCCATTCCCTGGGGGCGGGAAAGCAGTCGGGCACCGGTACTTCTGGCCCGATCCTTCTCAGCTCATCACGCCGGACACCTGATGCATGCTGACCGATCTCCGGAGATGATTCAACACGGGGGTATCCCCGATCGGATAGGTGGGACCCTCGCGGTGGCTGCCGACACCGATCAGAGAGACACCCTCATGGCCAGTGGTGTTGCTGCTCGGCGCTCATGACGGAGTTACAAGCTCTAATGGGGCTGGAGCGGTACATTCTTGGCATCTGAGAGGTAGGGACAAGCATGTCCATACCCACTCGACACACGCGGGTCGCTGTTGTCGCGGCAGCGTTGATCGGGGTCGTATCCGCCGTCACCCTGCAGCCGTGGACGGCGTCGCCCGCCGGCTCGCAAGCCGATCAACCAAGGACCGCGACCTACTCCTACGGGGTGACCGCCCTGGCCTCGTCGCCGAACGGGACGGTGGCCTTTGCCGCCACCGTTGCCTACGAGGAGGCCTCTCCCTACACGACGACGTACGGCATGATGAGGTGGACAGGCTCGAAGTGGGTCAATACAACGCTTCCGACGTTCTCTGGCGGTGGCTCCCTCGGCGGTCTCGCAGTCAGCTCGAGTACTGACGCCTGGGGCCTCGCCTACGTCGGAGCGGCCCAGACGCTCGAGCTGTTGCACTGGAACGGGACGGCCTGGTCGCAGATCGCCCTTCCCACCGCGGATGCTCACGCCGAGAGCGGCGTGGTCGCCTCGAGCGGATCCACCGTGTTCGTCGGCGGCGGGTTGCCCGGCGACGGTCCCGAGATCCCGTTCCTCCTCAAGTACGCCGGGACGTGGAAGACCGAGACGCTGCCGACCCTGCCTAAGTACTCGATGATCCAGTCGATGTACGCGAAGAGCCCGACCAGCGTCTCCATGATTGCGGAGGCATGCTCATCGACCACCTGCACGAGCAACGTGCTGCTGCCGAGCGGCTCGACGTGGAAAGACAGCAAGCTCGGCGGCGCCGGCGCGGAGCTGACCAGCATCTCGGGAGAGGGCACCGAGCTGATGACGGGTGGTGTCGTTCAGACTTCTACGTCCGAGGCGCCCTTGCTCGAGGTGTACAAGAGCTCGAAGTGGTCCTCGGTGAAAGTGTTGAAGTCCCTCAAGCACGCGACGCTGCAATCTGTGAGCGTGAACTCCGCCACCTCCGCCTGGATCGGAGGCAATCAGGACACCTACTCGTCGAGCATTGACGACTGGCAGCTGCTCGCGAGCGGAGGTTCGCACGCGTGGCTCTTTGGAACCTCTTGGGCCGGCAAGCCGTGCTCTTCCGCCGCGACGCTCGTCGGGTACTACTGGGCCGGCAAGTCCTGGGCCTCGGTCAGGCTTCCCTCTGGATTCGGTGGGTCGGTGGTGCGTTCGGGCGCGCCGGCTTTGGAATTGGTCCCGCGCTGCTAAGTAGGCTGTAGGGCCCAACCCTGCGCGTTACTTTCCCGACTATTCCGAGGTCATGCCCGCGGTGCTTATAGAACCAACCCGCTCAGGGCCAGCCCGGCATTCTTGGTCGGGCGCTGCCCGAGCGCTGTACCCGGTCAGACTCAGCCTGAAACCTTGATCGTGAGGACCGCGAGGTCGAACGACGGCGACTTGGCGGAATCCTTCACCTCGACCGTAAGGAGATAGGTCCCGTCCTTCGCCGGCTTGCCGGAGATGGTACCCGTGGACTTGCCGAGGACCAGACCCGCCGGGAGGTGCCCGGAGAAGACCGACCAGTGGTACGGCTTCACGCCGCTCTCCGCCCTCAGAATGGTCGAGTACGAGTGCCCGCGACGGGCACCTGGCACCGACGTCGTCAATAGGACAACGACCACGGTGACGGGATGGGGTGAGTACAGCGGCGTGGCCTTGTAGAGCCCCCTCTTGCCCTTCGATCCCTTCGTGCCGTTCGTGCCGTTCGTTCCCTGAACGGTGTCGCCGCTGGAGTCGACGCCGTTTCCGCCGGTGCCGCCGGTGCCGCCGGTGCCAACGGCACCAGGCTTCCCGCCCTGGGCCGAGGTCGACTTGTAGCTGACACCGCCCACGTAGCCGTGGCCGCTCACGTAGCCGGCCGGGCCGACGGCCGCGCTCCCGCTGCCGCTCTTGCCTCCGTTCCCCGCGTCACCGCCGTCGCCCGGCAGCGCGCCCGCACCGAGTGAGCCCTCGGGACCATCGAGACCGAAGCCCCCTTGCGCCTCTCCGCCGCCATTCCCGCCGTATCCACCGTCGCCTCCGACACCTCCGACACCACCCGATCCGCCGATGACGCTGTCGGTGACGAACTTGTCGAGCCGTGCGGTGAGCGTCACGGCGTAGATGGCGCCTCCGAGGGCTGACCCGCCATCGCCTCCGGCGCCGCCGTTCGCCGCGCCTGCCCCGTTCGATCCTGGCGCCGCTGCGCCGCCATTACCGCCGCTGAAGGATCCGCTCGAGCCGTTCCCCGTGCCGCCGTTTCCGCCTGTCCCGCCGGTGCCGCCGTATCCACCGCTTCCTCCCATGCCTCCGTTGCCTCCGCCGCCACCAATGGCGGAGTCCGACTCGAAGATCGAGCTGCGCAGGGTGAGCGACCCGGGACTGTAAATCGCTCCGCCGGTCGCGGCTCCCCCCACCCCTCCTGTGCCCGGGTCGCCGGCCGCGCCGGCCGCGCCCGGAGCGCCACCGACTCCGCCGTTGCCGCCGTTCCCCGGATCGGCATCGTCGCCGCTTCCGCCTTCACCGCCGTACCCACCCGAGCCGGACTGCTGAGGCCCGGATCCGCCGTATCCAGCTGCACCGCCAGCCCCACCGATGGCTTCGTTCCCGTAGAAGGACGAAAGCATCACGACGAGCGTGCCGGCATTGTAGATAGCACCGCCCTCGGCGGCGCCACCGTTGCCGCCAGCGCCGCCGTCACCCCCGTTGCCGCCGTTGCCCGAGTTGCCACCTTTGCCACCGGTGGCCGTGGGACCCGACGCGTTGACTCCGCTCGCGCCGTAGCCGGCGGCACCACCGTTGCCGCCGTACCCGCCCGCCGAGCCCGCCGCACCGACGGCCTGGTCGTTACTGAAGTCGCAACCGACGATGGTGACGTGAGAGCCCGCCTCGATGTAGATGGCGCCGCCAAGTGCGGGATCGCCGTTCTTGCCACGCCCGCCGGCGTCGCCTTTCCCTCCATTCCCGCCGTTGGCACCGTTGGTTCCTGTCTGGTCCGTACCGGCAGCCCCGTCGGCCCCGTTCGACCCCGCCGCAGGCGCCTTGGGCCCGACCTGGGACAACAACGTCAGATCGGTGATCGTCAGGGTGCCACCTGCTACGAGGAAGACGCGAGAGAACGCCGACAGCGACGCCGAGTCGTCGATCTCGACGTAGTGACCCGCCCCGCTCAGGCTGACGGTGCGGCCCTTCGGCACCTGGAGCTGCCCTTTGATGGCGATCGTGCCCGAACACCCGAACACGTACGACCCGCCCTTGGCGACGGCTGCGACGACGGCCTTCGGCGTGCAGCCGATCGTGGTCCGAGGAGCAGCCAGGGCCGGCGAACCAGCCGCGATCAGGCCCCCGACGACGAGGCTGAATCCCCCCATACCGCGGGCGAGACCGCGCATGTCGGCACTGTACTTCCGACAGGGCGTCGCGTCACCGGGATGAATGCCCGGGCACCTGGGGCTCGGCAAGAGAGCGAGACCTGGCCAGAGCGAGCGACGGGGGCGCACGCGCCGAACGGACGTGGCGAGCAGCCGTGCCTGATGCGCGCGAGGACCGCAACCGTGACGGCTCGCGTGAGTCGCACTCCAGGCCGTCTGCCTGGACCTTTCGAGCAGCCCTAACGGGATCCGAACCCGTGTCTCCAGCTTGAGAGGCGCATTGCACCCGGATCGCGACGTGCCGAAAGGCCTGCTTCCTGAACAGCTTTCAAGCTCGCCGTGCGTCCGTCGGCACGTTTCTGCGACGTCACGCGGACATTCCGCGGACGCGTTGGTCGAGTTCATCGAGCGGTTGATACGGCGCGGTTCACTCGCTACCCCCGCCGCAACGTGGGCCAACGTGAGGGCCGGTGTGGCGTACAAGCCCCCGCCCAATCGCGGCGCTCTCCGTTCCCTGTCCGCCCTCGCGCTCGTCGCTCCTACGCCAGGACCTCCTTGACAGATATTTGCGGCCCTGTGAGGCTGGCCACGCGCCCATACGGGACGAACCGGGAGGTCCTAGATGACTAAGCGACGGCGAGAGTCTTCGGCGCGTACGCGAGCTGGTGCCTTTGCTGCCGCGGGCTTGATTGCCTCGTCGGCGGTCGCTGCAGGGGTCGGAGCGATCGCAATAGGCCCGGCGGGGGCCGCGACGGCTACGAAGTTCTACGCCTGCTACACCGACAAAACCCACGCCCTGTCGGACCTCCAAGCAAACAAGTCTCCCAAGTGTCCGACAGGTACCACGCTCATCTCTTGGAACGGCGCGGGACCTCAAGGAGCCAAGGGCTCCCAGGGGTCACAAGGGGCTCAGGGAGCTCAAGGAGCTCAGGGAGCTCAAGGCGGCAGCGGTGCCCAAGGCGCCCAGGGTTTGCAGGGCTCTCAGGGAGTCCAAGGTGCTCAAGGTTTCCAAGGAACACAGGGTCATCAAGGCTTCCAAGGAACTCAAGGTTTCCAAGGCGCACAGGGCCCCCAAGGTCATCAAGGCTTCCAGGGAGCTCAAGGGGTCCAAGGCGCTCAAGGTTTCCAAGGCGCACAGGGCACCCAAGGTCATCAGGGAGTGCCAGGGGTCGTTGCCGTGTGGCGCGACGAGCTGACCGCGTCTGTCAAGTATTCGACCAGCAGCAACAAGTCAGAGATTGCTGCCGAGGTCACGCCACCTCCGGGCCTGTACACAGTCGTGGGAACCGCTAACTTCGAAGCATCGAAGTCGGCCGGATTCACATGCCTCATTGACGTACGTGCCGGCGACCTCGGTCTCAGCCCTCACTCTTCTACCATCCGAGGCTACAACCGACTCCATCTTGCTCGCAGCATGAATATCGCCGAGAGCGGTGTCGTTAAGGTGACGTCGGGCCAGGTCATCACGGAGACCTGCACCCTCAGCGATAGCGGCACCGTGTCGGAGGCGAAGGGCGAGCTCTTTAATGCGGACCTCATCGCGCTCCCGGTGGACTCTGCCCACGACACCGTGAACGTACGCGGCGCCGTCCAAGTGGCAGGTGTGACCACCCCCCCGACCCGGCTTCGGAACAGATTCGCGAGGAACAACGCTCGTAAGTAGCGGCTGGCGTTCCGGCGGTCTCGAGTCGCTGTCCCCGGTTCTTGGCAGCCTGCAGCCGCGCCATGACGTGAGGAGCCAGCGGGACGATTCCTACGGGACCTCATACCGCCTCCCGCCACGCACAAGCCTGCGGGTTGCAAAGCGGTCGCAGCTTCTGTTCGCGAACCGGACGCCAATGCGGTCGCCGAACCTGTGGACAACCCTCAGGCTGCCCAGTACCTTCAAACCGAAGTGTATTTACACAGACGACGTACCGGTGGAGGGTTGCCATGACGAGTTTGGTGAGCACGGACGATGACTTCGAGAACGAGGTCGGAGCCTCACAGCGAAGGTGGTCGAGGCGTGGGCTGATGAGCGCCGCGGCGGCTGGTGCGGGCGTGGCTGCGGGCATCGCTCTCGGCGCCAAGCCAGCCGGCGCGGCGGCCGGAAATGGTCAGGACGTTCAACTCGGCGTGACCAACACCGACGCCGGTGGGTCGACCACCGTCGTCACTGACACCGGCGATGGACTTGTCGGGGTGAGCACGGACACGAGCGCCGGCAATGGGAGCGGCATTTATGGCGTCAGTGTCGCCACGAGCGGCTTGGCGGGCGAGACGGCCGAGGATGGCACGGTGATCCCCTCAAGTGCCGCCGTGCTCGGCGACTCCTCCGCGGCGACCGGCGTCGTCGGCCTCTCCTCCTCGAGCTGGGGCGTGCTCGGAGTGTCCTCGGTCGACTTCTCCGACGGCGTGCGCGGGATCGCCACGAGCAACGGCGGTGTGGGTTGCCGCGGCACAGGCTCCTACGGCGTGGTCGGCGACGGCGACGACTACGGCGTCCTCGGTCAGGGGCCGGGGACGGGCGTCTTGGGCACGACCCTCGACCGGAGCGTCGGCGGTCTCGCCGGCGTCCTCGGTCAGGACGAGAGCACGCCCGGCGGCTACGGCGTCCAGGGCACGTCGCGGAGCGGCAGCGGCGTCTACGGCCAGGTCGGCCCGGACACGAGCGGGCTAGCCGGCTCCACCCTCGACAGCGTCAACGTTCCTTCGACCGCGTCTGTGATCGGTGACTCCGCTACCGCAGCTGGCATCGTCGGCCTCTCGTCCTCGAGCTATGGCGTGGTCGGTGTCTCCTCGGCAAGCGGTGGCACGGCGGTGCTCGGCCTCGCGGGCGCGGGCGGTACGGTAGGCGCCGGGAGCGGAGGGACTGTCGGAGTCAACGGTTCCGGTCAAACAGGCGTAAAGGGGTCCGGGACGGCCGTAGGCGTCTCGGGCAGCTCGTCGAGCGGGGTCGGGGTCATGGCCTCGAGCAACGGCGGAACCGCGCTCGAGGTGCAGGGCAAGCTCGCCCTCAGCCGCAGCGGGCTGGCGACGATCCCGAGGGGGCACCAGAGTGTCACAGTGACCTTCGCCGGCATCACCACCTCGACAATGATCTTCGCCACGATCCAGGGGAACGGAGAAATCACGTCGGTTTCCGGCGTCTCGGCCGGAACGGGCCAATTCACGATCAACCTGACGCTTCCAACGCTGCAGGAGATCACCGTCGCCTGGTTCGCGATCGGGTAGGTATCGCCCCGGACCGTTTGCGGGGACGCGATGTCGCGGCCGGCCAGGAGGCGTGAGACTCAACTCTGAACGTCGATGTGGCGCACGTCAAAGCCCCCCGCCCAACCGCGGCGCTCTCCGTTCCTCGCCCGCTCTTGCGCCCGTCGAACCGGCGCCAGACCTCCTTGACAGATACTTCCGGCACTGTGATTCTGGCGACGCGGCCAATACGGGCCGAACAGGGAGGCCCCAGATGACCAAGCAACGGCGAGAGTCTTCGGCGCGTACGGGAGCTGGCGCTCTGGCCGCAGCCGGACTGATTGCCTCATCGGCTGCGGTCGCGGGACTCGGAGCACTCGCGGCGATGCCTGCTGGGGCTGCCACGGTCACGAAGTTCTACGCCTGCTACTCCGACAAGACGAATGCTCTGACGGACCTCCAGGCGAACAAAGCACCGAAGTGCGCGAGCGGCACGAAGCTCGTCAGCTGGAACGTCGCCGGACCCCAGGGAGCAAAGGGCGCCCAAGGAGCCAAGGGGTCCCTGGGAGCAAACGGGGCGCAAGGGAGCCAGGGTTCCCAAGGCTCTCAGGGTTCCCAAGGCGCGCAAGGAGCCAAAGGAGCACAGGGCGTGCTTGGCGCGCAAGGACCCCAAGGCTTCCAGGGATCGCAGGGCTCCCAAGGCGCGCAGGGCGCAAAAGGGGCGCCGGGTTCCCAGGGAACGCAGGGCACGCAGGGGGTAGCGGGGCAACCAGGTCTGGTCCATGAGTACAACTACGAAACGTTTGGAAAGCAGTCCAGCGCGACTTCTGTCGGTTCGCAGCCGCTCGTGGTCGGAGAGGTGTTTGTCTCTCTAGGTATCTACAACGTCATCGCCACGGCTGTGCCAACGAACTTCGACAAATACTCCGATGCAGGAGTGGTCAAGTGTCATGTGCGGGCGTTTGTAAACATCGGCGACGGGGATTCGTTTAGTCAGGATAGGACTGGATCTGGCGAAGCGAGATCTGACGGGACTATCACTGAGACAGGAGTAGTTACCTTCAGCCCTTATACCAGCGTTAGCTCGGCGATCATTCAGGAAGTCTGCTCGGCGCACTTTGTAAGCAAGATCCCAGTCACCGATGTGAATCTGACAGCGCTCCAAGTGACCAGTGCCTCGGGGACGAAGAGATTCGGAAGCGCTGATGAGCCGGTGACCCACCCCAGCAATCTGTTCGTCCGCCACCCTGCTTCGACAGCGAAGGTGACCTCCCAGAAGACTCGCCGGTCCAGGTGGGGGATGGCTACACCTGTGGCTAACACCTGAGTGAACCGGCGCGTTTGCGTAGCCCCTACATGGCTCTCCCACCAACGAGACCCTCGCCACTCTCGCCTCACGTGGGCGGCTGAGGTTGGAGCCACGCAGGCTGAGTTGATGTACCGCGCAGGTCACAAGAGCCCCGCAGCCGCTGCCCACTATCAACACGCCACCCGGCAACGTGATCGGGAGATCGCTGACAGGTTCGGGGAGTTAGCAACGAAGACAGCGCCGTCTCTCGTCATCGTCTCTCGCCATCCCGCGGACAACCCGCGGACTTGGTCGGACGGCGCCACGGCCCCACGAACCTCGTAGGCCGTCTACCTGGACTTTCCTGGCAGCCCCAACGGGATTCGAACCCGTGTCTCCACCTTGAGAGAGCGGGCAGACCCGTCCGGTGGGTTATCTCCTGCACGTTTGTCCAGCTCAGGATGTCGCGACTTGCAGCGGAGTACGCCTGAGTCTGTCCATCCCGGGGATTGGATGGACAAAAGGATGGACAACTCGCCCTAGACGAGAGCGGCAGTAGCCTCGTTTCGATGAGTTCCGAACTGGCCTTCACCGTGGAGGAGGCTCCGGCGGGCGGTCTCGTCGCCCGCGCCCTTGGCGAGGCGATCTTCACGGAGGCTGGCACGCTCGAGGAACTACGGGCGCAGGTTCGTGACGCCGTGACGTGTCACTTCGATGAGCTCGATCGACCAAAGGTCGTGAGACTTCAGTTCGTCCACGACGAGCTCTTCGCGGTCTGAGACTGCATCCGGGTCGCCGCCGTACTCGATCCCCAGCAGAACGTTCCAGAACAGGCGTTGTTCCGGTATTGTCGGAACAGCTATACTTCTGGAACAGCACGCTGGCTATCGGAACGGAAGGAGGTGCCGTCGTGGCGAACAGCCCAATCCCGAGCGAGGCAGAGACATTGCGCAGGATCGAGCGCATTGCAAACGACGCCCTCCCACCGGGCTGGTCGCTCCGATCCAAGCGCGAGGTAAGAGGCCCGCGAAGGCATATCGACGCCGAATGGACCATCTGCTCTCCAGACGGCACCACCACGACGTTCGTTATCGAGGTCAAGCGGTCACTTTTCGGTCGTCAGCTCGACGAACTACTGGCTCAGCTCGCCGCCGGCGAGGGCCGTCCGCTAGTGGCGGCCCCTTACCTGGGAGGGACTCTGCGAGCATCCCTGGCCGATCGCGGCGTCAGTTTCGCCGACACGACCGGCAACCTCCGCCTCGTGTCGGACCGGCCCGGTCTGTTCGTCGAGCGACCGGGCGCATCCAAGAACCCATGGCCCTCGGACGAGTCACTGCGATCGTTACGCGGCCGAGGCGCCGGCCGCGCGGTCAGGGCGGTGGTCGACTTTCGTCCACCATTCGGCGTGCGGGACCTGGCGATACGGGCGTCTGTCTCCCTCGGTTCCCTCTCCCGCACTCTTGACCTCCTCGACCGGGAAGGACTCGTGAGTCGCGACGAACGCGGCGCGGTTACCCAGGTGGACTGGGAGGCGACGATCCGACGCTGGACCCAGGATTATGAGTTCGCCCGCTCCAACCGGGTCAGTTACTACCTCGAGCCTCGAGGACTGAACGCATTTGCCGAGAAGCTCGCCGACGTCGGCGTCGACT
>JBKQLZ010000170.1:0-2574 GCA_052146895.1 Acidimicrobiales bacterium | reverse complement strand
CGCGTCAGGACCTCGGGCGTGAAGGGCCGCCCGGCACTCGGCATCTCGGCCGACCCGGGCTCGGTCACGTACACGTTCTGGTAGGCGCTGATCGGCCAGCTGCCCCGGACGTAGCCGTAGGTGATCGGGCGCCCGTGGATCGCCAGATAGGTGTAGAGCGGCTCGGGCATCTCGAGCTTGGCCACCCAGAGCCGGACCCCGGCCGGGCTGCTCGCGTAGGGAGCGAGCAGGTCGACCCTTCCCGAACACGGAAGCTCGACGCCGTCGCCTGCGGCAGCGTCCAGGAACGGGCTTGCGCCTCGGCGCAGCTCGACGGTCCACAGACCTGCCGGGAGCCGCGTCGAGAGATGGACCTCGATAGCCCGACCCTGCTTGTCGACGCCCGACAGTGCGGCCGCGAGCGTGCCCGAGGTGTTGATCACCACGAGATCGCCCTCCTCCAAGAACCGGGGCAGCTCCGAGAACGTGGCGTGGACCAGAGTGGGCTCAGACCGATGCGCGACGAGCATGCGCACTGCGTCCCTGGTGATCCCTCTCGCCTCGGGCGGCACGGATGCCTCCAGCTCAGGCGGAAGCTCGAAGATGTGAGGGGCGCCGAGTCCGCGTCGGTTGACCGCCCCGGCGACAGTCACCGGCCGGCCGCCGTCGAGATGAGCTCGGAGGCCCGGTAGCGGCCGCTCGGCGTTCCGCTGTCGATCAGCGCCAGGAACGCCGGCACGATCTCGTCTGGCAGCGGACGGTCCGAGATGTCCTCACCCGGGAAGGCGTCCTGGTGCATCGCGGTGCGCATGTCACCGGGATCCACGACCCAGACCCTCAAGTCCGGCTCCTCGACAGCGAACGTCAGGCTCATGTGGTCGAGAGCCGCTTTCGCCAGCCCGTAGCCGCCCCAGCCTTCGTAGTGCTCGGCTGAGGCGTCGGAGGTGATGTTGAGCACCCGCGGGTGGCTCGAGCGCCTCAGCTGTCCGAGCGCCTCCTGCATGAGGGCAAGAGGAGCGATCGTGTCGACCTCCACAACACGGCGGAGGTCGCCGATGGGGTACACGGCAAGGTGCGGAAGGGGCGTCGGCCCCAGCGAGCTGGCGTTGTTGACGAGGAGGTCCAGGCCGCCGAGTTCGCCACAGGCTGCGAGGAGAGCTCTCCGGTGGGCCGGGTCGGCGACGTCGCCCGGGATCGCCGCCAGCCGCGCGCCGGGCGTGAGCGCGGCGCCGAGTTCCGACTCGGATTGCGAGAGTGCCTCGGCCCCGCGGGCGTCGATGACCAACGACCACCCTCGGTCGATCAGGCCCCGGCCGAGGGCACGCCCGAAGCCTTGGGATGCTCCCGTGATGAGTGCGACGTTCATCTCCGCTCCTCCTCGTACGGCGAGGTGTCTCCGTCCCGCCTCTCGTACTATTAAAGAAACTAGTACCTATGTTTATTCCTGCCAACCTGTCGCGCTTAACCTCGTGCCATGCGCCAGTCGAGAACCGGGGTCTGCCGCCCGCTGGAGCCAACGGTGGGCGCGTGACGAGGCCTTCGCCCGCGAACGTGCGCCGGCGCTTGCTGAAAGAGGGCCTCCGCGACGACCAGCTGCTCGATGGCACGGGCGACGTGGACACTTACGACCACGATGCTTTCGGCGTCAGCCGTCACCGACCTTCACTGGTCGTCCTGTGCGAGAGCGCCAAGGACGTCGGGGCCGCCGTACGGGCCTGCAAGGAGAGCTCGCTCAGCTGGGTCGCGCGGGGTGCAGGGACGGGACTTTCGGGTGGTGCCACGCCGGCCGACGGGGGCGTCGTCGTGGCGCTGGCACGTTGCCGCGAGGTGGCGGAGGTGGCGGCGGCCGACGGCATCGTGACAGTCGGCCCGGGTGTGACCAACCTCGAGGTGAGCGCGTTGGTGGACGCAGAAGGCCTCTTCTACGCGCCCGATCCGTCGAGCCAGGTGGTGTGCACGATCGGGGGCAACGTGGCGGAGAACTCAGGCGGCGCGCACTGCCTCAAGTACGGATTCACGACCCACCACGTACTCGGTGTCGACATCGTCACGCCCGACGGTGACCTCGTTGCCCTGGGCGGTGACGTCGTCGACGTCCCCGGCTACGACCTACGGGGAGCCTTCGTCGGGTCGGAGGGCACGCTCGGCGCGGCGGTGCGCGTCACCGTGCGGGTGGTTCCGAGACCTCAGACGGTACGCACGGTTCTAGTCGACTTCCCCTCGATCACTGCGGCGGGCGGCGCGGTCGCGGGCATCATCGGCGCTCAGATCGTGCCGGCATGCCTCGAGATGATGGACAACCTCGCCATGCAAGCGTGCGAGGCGGCGACCGGTGCCGGGCTCCCTCTCGACGCGGCGGCGGTGTTGATCGTCGAGTGCGACGGGCACCCGGTCTCGGTCGAGGAGGACATCGAGGCGATCGAGGAGGTGTGCCGCCAGGCCGGTGCCCGCAGCTTCCGGGTGGCGGCTGACCCGGCCGCGCGCGCGGCCATCTGGAGGGCGCGCAAGGCCGCCTTCGCAGCCATGGGCAGGCTCGCACCTGACTACATCGTTCAGGACGGTGTCGTGCCGCGAGGGGCGCTCCCCGAAGTCCTC
>JBKQLZ010000169.1:0-6986 GCA_052146895.1 Acidimicrobiales bacterium | reverse complement strand
TCCTGTGTCCGCAAGGACGTGGGGGTTCAAGTCCCCCCTCGCCCACTCATCTCATGCGATCAAGGAATCGCCAACCGCTTCTCCAACCCGAGTCGAGGCGCACGATCGAGGTCCGCCGCGCGCGGGTCACGCTCGACACTGATCTGAGCGCCTCCTGCCGGGGGACACCGCAGCAGCCGTATCGCAACGGCGGGAGGCCACCACGGTGAACATGAGCGTTCGCTGCCCGGATGACGGCTGCGCACGCGGTCCTGCCGGACGGAAGCCGCTCAAGCCGGATACTCTCTAGCGCTCATGCCAGACGACGACGAGGTCATTGCCGCGCCGGCGCGCCCGCCGCGCCGGTTGCTCCCGTGGATCGCCATCATCGCCGTCTCGATGGTCGTCGCGATCGGTCTCCGCGTCTTCGTCGTCCAGACCTTCTTCGTGCCGAGCGGGTCGATGATTCCCACATTGATGCCCGGTGACCGCATCCTTGTTCAGAAGGTCGGGTACTCGGTGTCCGAAGGAGCGATCGTCGTCTTCAAGACGCCGCCGGGTTACCAGCCACAGGATTGCGGCGGTAGTGAGGAGAGCGACCTAGTGAAGCGGGTGATCGGCTTGCCCGGCGACACGATCTGGTCCGGTACCGGCGCCAACGCGAACACGGTCTACATCAACGGCAAGGCACTGCCCGAGCCCTACCTCCCGAAGGGCACACAGATCGGCGAGGGAATAAGGAAGCAGACGATCCCGGCCGGCGAGTACTTCATGATGGGTGACAACCGGTCTGTCTCCTGCGACAGCCGGGTCTGGGGGTTGGTGCCCGCCTCGGACATAGTGGGCCGGGTGTTCCTCGTGATCTGGAGGGACGGCCACCCTGACTTCCACCCGATCTGATCTCCCCGGCGTCCGGCGGAGGCCCTTTCGGCAATGATGATCAGATGGCTGGGTCGGCTGACGTGCATCGCGTTCCGGCCGACCAACCTTTGGCGCCGCTCGAAGCAGACGAGAGTGTGGCACTGGCGGTTCGAGGGCTGAGCAAGCGTTTCGGGCCGAGTCTCGTGATAGACGGAGTGGACCTCGTCGTCCCCCGAGGGTGCGCATTCGGTTGCCTCGGACCAAACGGGGCCGGCAAGACGACCCTCCTCCGGGCGGTCCTCGGCCTGACCCGTCCCAACACCGGGGAGATACGGGTGCTCGGCCACGAGATGCCGCGCGACTCGAAGAAAGCCCTGCAGCGCGTCGGGGCGATCGTCGACGAGCCTCGCTTCCACAACTACCTCTCCGGGCTCGAGAACCTCGAGCTGCTCGCAGCCTCTCGCGGCGCCCGCGCTGCCGATCGGATCTGGCCGTCCATCGACCGGGTCGGCCTCGGCGAGCGCGCGACCGACGCCGTCTCGAAGTACTCGATGGGTATGCGCCAACGACTCGCCCTCGCCTCGTGCCTGCTTGCCGATCCTCAGCTGCTGCTCCTCGACGAGCCGATGAACGGGCTGGACCCCGCCGGGATGCTCGAGATCCGCGAGCTCATCCGGGGCTTCGTGGCCGAGGGCCGAACCGTGGTGCTCTCGTCGCACCTGCTCGACGAGGTGCAGCGCACGTGTGAGTACGTGGCGATCCTCGACCAGGGCCGAGTGGTGGTGCAAGGGCGCATCGAGGACTTGGTCCGGCAGCGAGCCGCCGGTATCCGCGTTACCTGCGACGACGCCACACGCGCTGCCTCCTTGCTGGCCGGCCTCGAGGGCATAGCCGCTGTCACGCCTGCCGGGCCCAGCACCTTCATCGTGACGATCGTGCAGGGCTGGCAGCCCGAGCCGATGGCAGCCGCAGTCAACCGCTACCTGATCCAAGCTGGCATCGGAGTATCGGGTCTTTGGGTCGAGCGGGCGTCGCTCGAGGATCGTTTCTTGCAGTTGACCTCTAGGTTCGGTTCGCCGTGACAGCCGGAGGGAACGCGATGGGCGGCGGAGATCTGACATCGCCGAGCCCGGTCGATTCGGCCCGTCCACCGGCTCGTCGGCGCAGCCTCGTCGGCGCCGAAGTGTTGCGGATCCGGCGACGGCAGGGGCTGATGGTCGCTCTCGTGTTGCTCGCATTCGGCCCTTTGTTGGCCGTGGGCGGATTCGCCGCGTCCCGCCATGCGACCAATCCCGCGCTCGTAGGTCGACCTGGAGGTGCAACGGCCATCACCGTTCTCGGGATCGTCCTCGTCGAGTTCGGGACCATAGCCGGGATGCTCGTCGGGGCTTTTGCGGGGACGGCGGACCTGAGCTCCGGGATCTTGCGGGCTCTCATCACTACAGGACGCCAGCGGTGGATGCTCTTCCTCGCCCGCGTGCCTGCCGTGCTCGTCGTCGTGGCACCTACGATCGTCGTGGCCTATACGGCCATCTGCATCTACTCGGTCGCTCTCTCCTACGGACTGCGCGAGGACAGCGTCGCGGAGATGGCGCTCATTGGCGCCTGGATCCTCCTCAACGTTTGCGTGTGGTCCGTCGTCGCCCTCTGCTTCGCAACCCTTGTCGGGTCGCGATCGGTCACAGTCGGGCTGCTCCTCGGCCTCAATCTCATCGGCGGAGCGATCCTCAGCAATCCCTCGGCTGCCTACCCCGGGCTGCGCGAGGCGATCTTCTTCGTCACACTGACGTATGTGGCCCCGTCAGGGCTCTTCGACGGCCTGCGGTACGGCGTGAACGAGGCACCGTGGGTGTCGGCCCTCGTCATCGTGGGCTGGCTCGTAGGCATGTTGGCCCTCGCCGCGCGCCGGGCCGTCACCCAGGACGTCTAAGACGCCTGACTGAACGCTCGCCAGCAGATCGCGCGATAGGGAACGTCGATCGCGACCCCGTCGGCGAGCCCGATCTCGTCGCGCAAGTAAGTGCTCGCGAGGCCTAGGAGAGCCTCGCGCCGCTCCGGCTCGACCACGATCAGGCCGCTGAATGTGCCGATCATCCCCACGAGGTCCTCCGGGGTCAGCGGGAGCACCCAGTGGATCTCCGTCCGTTCCGGCACGGTGAAGGGCGACCCGCCTGGAAGCCTGAGCTCGTGGCGGTGCAGGGGGTTGGCAGGCCGCTCGCCCCGCGTCTCCGCAGCGGCGTCGGTGACGGCTTCCGCAGCGGCTTCACCCACGACGCCTACCGATGTCAGCCTCTCCAGCATGACGGCCGGGCGGAGTTGCTGGAACCAGTCGCTCGTCCAGTCCGGCCCTGACCAGAGCGCTCCGAGCACGCCGCCCGGCCTCAGCACGCGTGCAACTTCCGGGACAGTCGCGACGGGGTCCATCCAGTGCCAGGACGACGACGCCAGCACGGCGTCGGCGGTGTCGTCGTCGATCGGGATCGACTCGCCGCTTCCCTCCACCACCTGCGCGCCCGGCACCCGTTCAACAAGAACAGCTCGCATCCTCTCGTCGGGCTCGACGGCCACGACGGTAGCTACGCGTTCGACGAGAAGCTTCGACAGTGCGCCCGTTCCCGCGCCGAGGTCCACGGCGAGCTTCGTCGCCTGCGGCAGCAGCCAGTCCAGCACCTCGGGCACAGGGCCCGGCCGCCAGCGGTCGTAGTCCTCGGCGATCGCGCCGAATGAGCGTGCTCGCTCGGCTCTCGACGCCCGCCCTGGACGGCGCGTCGTTTCCTCGGAGTGCTCGTCTGCCATACCGGTGACGCTACCGAAGCGCGACAGAAGGCCTCGCGACGATCTTGCGCCACTTGCGCCCGAGCAGCACGGTCCGGGCGCTGAGCCAGCACAGCATGGCAAACCAGACCCCGAGGATCCCTATCCCATGGTCGGCGAGGGTAAGCGCCGCGAGTGGAGCGAAGGCAACGAGCGCGAGCAGCATCGCTCGGCGCATCGTGGCGTACTCCGACGCCCCGAGAATGAGGCCATCCAGCACGAAGGCGCAGGCCGCGACGGGTTGCTGGAGGCCGCACACGAGCAGCGCGAGCATCGCCTGATGTTGCACGGCTGCGTTGGGGGAGAAGATGCTCGGCAAAATACCCGAGAGCGCCATCGTGACCGCGCCTACGGCGATGCCGACGGCCAGCCCCATGCGAAGCGTCCGCCGGCCGATGTCGCGGGCGGCATCGAGATCTTTCACACCGAGGGCGCCGCTCACGTAGACCTGCGCCGGCACCGCGAGAGCGTCGAGGGTGAGGGCGAGCATTCCCCAGATCTGCATGGCGATCTGGTGACCGCCGAGCTGGGTCGTCCCGAGGCGCGCGGCGATGGCCGTCGTGGCGAGAAGGGCCGAGCCGAGCGCGATCGTGCGAATCGTGAGCGGCACCGCGTCACGAACGAGCTCGCTCACCTCGATCGACGTCGGACGCCGCGGGAGCACCGGGGCGCGCCGCGATGCCGCTATGAACAGACCTGCCCCGACAACCTGCGCCGCCACGGTCCCCCAGGCAGATCCGGCGATCCCGAGGTGGAGTCCGTACACGAGGATGACCTCGAGCGCGACGTTCACGACGTTGGAGACGAGCGCGATCACGAGCGGCCGCCTGGTGTTTGCCAGGCCGGTCAGGTGGCCATTCCCCGCCAGCGCGACGAACAACGCTGGCATCCCGACGGCCGCGATCCGCAGGTACTCGACAGCGTTGGCGTC
Organism: Acidimicrobiales bacterium; assembly: GCA_052146895.1. Classification (GTDB taxonomy): domain Bacteria; phylum Actinomycetota; class Acidimicrobiia; order Acidimicrobiales; family Bog-793; genus Palsa-601. The sequence goes on along the minus strand of JBKQLZ010000169.1, from coordinate 2,401 downwards.
CACGCCCCCGTGAGCGTGGCCACCGAGCACCTCGGCCATGAGAGGCGCTATCAGCTCTATGAGGCCCGTCGTGACGAGGCCGATTAACCCCGACAAGAGATAGGCGGCGCCGACTGCCCGACCCGCCCCGGCCTCGTCGCCGGCAGATCTCCGGAAGGCAACGACCGATACCGTCGCCATCTCGAGAAACGCAGCCGTCCAAGCCAACACATTCAACCCCGCGGTCGCAATCGCGAGGCCACCGAGTGGCACCTTCCCGAGGTGACCGACGATTGCCGAGTCGGTCAGGTTGTAGAGCGGCTCGACGATGAGCGCGCCGAGCGCAGGGACCGCTAGCGCGATGATTCGCCGGTCGAGCGAATCGAGCCGTCTCGCCATAGTCGGACGAGGCTACGGGTGTCCTGTGGCAAGTTGTCACAATCCGCTGTGCTATCTCGTCGGAAGAGTGATGACAAACCTCTCCTCAACAACTCATGATGTCGTGATCGTCGGAGCCGGGCTTGCAGGCTTGGCGGCAGCAGCCACTTTGCGATCGGGCGCGGGCACCGCCGGGATCGACGTGGTACTCCTCGATCGGCAAGGGGCAGGCGGCCGCGCTCGCACCGATGAGCGGTCCGGGTATCTGCTGAACCGCGGGCCGCACGCCCTGTACCGGCACGGTCCCGGCTGGTCGGCACTCGGGGCGCTCGGCATCACGCCTGCCGGGCGCAAGCCTCCGCTTTCGTCGGCCACGATGCTCGCGGGCGGCGAGCTGCATAGCTTGCCAACGGGAGCGGTGAGCCTCGCTCGGCCGGGATGGCTCTCGGCGCGGGACAGGGTTCAAATCGGCGCCGCGCTCATGAGGATCATGACGATGACGCCGGCCTCGATAGGCACGCAGGCCACTACGTCGGCAGCCGACTGGATCTCCGCTCAGGGCTTGCGGCCTCGTGCAGATGCGACCGCTCGTGCGCTCGGGCGGCTCGCTACCTACTGCAAGGATCTCGACGCTTTGAGCGCCGATGCGATGCTCCATCAGCTCAGGACGTCTGCCCGGCACAGCGTGCTCTACCTCCACGGCGGCTGGCAACAGCTGGTGGACGCGTTGGTGGCCAAGGCAGCACCCATCACAGTCGAGAGCGGCCGGGTGGCGGCTGTCACCGCGGACGGCGCGGCTTACGAGATCACCACCGCCGATCGCACGATCGGCGCACGTGCGGTGATAGTCGCGGTCGACTCACCTCGCGCGGCCGCCGCCCTGCTGACCAGTCTCGACGCGACCTCTGCCCTGGCGCTCGCGCCACACGAGCCAGACGCGGCCGCCACGGCGGCGTGCCTGGACGTGATCGCACGCCGCAAGCCGTCCCCGACGTTCATCCTCGGTGTCGACGAGCCCTTCTACTCCTCGACCCATCACCCAACGGCTCAGCTTCGCGTGCCATCTGCTGACACCCCTGAGGACTCCTACGTCCTCCAGCTCGCTCGCTACGGAGCCACGAGCGCGGCGATGGACAGGCGGTCGCTCGAGGCGCTTGCCGCCCAGGCGGGGGTAGGTGCCGAGGATGTGATCGACTCGCGCTTCTTCGCTGATCTAACCGTGATCTCCCGGCCGCCAAGCCCCGACGCTGGAGGGATGGCGGGCCGTCCGCGGGTGGACAGCACAGGCTTGCCCGGTTGTTACGTCGCCGGTGATTTCGTCGGTCCACACGGTCTCCTCGCGGACGTCTCACTGACGAGCGGGTCAGAGGCCGGCAGGTTGGCGCTCGAGCACCTTGCGACGGCTCGTCAGTTGCGGCGGGGCGTCGCGTGACGGAAGACTCGGCCGCCGAGGATGGCCTTGCGTCCTTCACGGCTGAGCGTCCCCGCCTTCTCGGCCTCGCCTACCGGATGCTCGGGACACTCGACGATGCCGAGGACGTCGTGCAGGAGGCCTGGCTGCGTTGGCAGTTGGCCGACGCTTCCTCGATCGATCGCCCGGCAGCCTGGCTGACGACAGTGACATCGCGGCTCTGTCTCGACCGGCTCCGCTCCGCCGTCCACCGCCGCGAGACCTACGTCGGTCCGTGGCTGCCGGAGCCGGTCTCGGTCGAGCGCGGACCGGAAGAGGTCGGGGAGCTGGTGGAGAGTTTGACGGTGGGTTTCTTGGTGATGCTCGATCAGCTGACTCCGCCAGAACGCCTCATCTTCTTGCTGGCCGACGTCTTCGGTGAGCCATACAGCGCGATCGCCGCGGTCACCGGTCGGAGCGAGGCGTCGTGCCGGCAGGTTGCCCACCGGGCCCGGCAACGCCTCCGAGGAGCGCCCGAGCCGTCGCGGGCGCCGAGTGAGGCGGACGAGGCGCTCGTGGTGCGGCTACTGGCGGCCGTCTACGCCGGAGACGTCGCGGCGACGATGTCGCTGCTCGCTGACGACGCCGTGCTGG
>JBKQLZ010000168.1:0-10113 GCA_052146895.1 Acidimicrobiales bacterium | reverse complement strand
TCCTCGATGATCTGCTGGAGGACTCTGGTGGTCCACTCACGCACAAGGAGACGATGTGGGCCCGCTCGCAACTACGAGCGCAGTAGTCCTGGATGCCGGCGCGCTGATCGCATTGGAGAAGGGCGACCGAAAGGTGCTGGCGCTCTGCAAGGTTGCGACGACCGATGGCGCACCAGTCGTCGTACCTGCCGGCGTGGTCGGCCAGGTCTGGCGGGACGGAGCGCGACAAGCACGACTCGCCCGCGTCCTCGGTGCCGAGGGGACGATCGTGGAGCCGCTCGATCTCGAGCTGGCACAGCTCGCGGGTTCGCTCTGCGGGCACGCGGGCACGGGCGACGTTGTGGACGCAACGGTCGTGCTGGTCGCTCGCCAGCATCACGCGAAGATCGTGACCAGCGATCGCGGCGACTTGGAACGCCTCGACTCGGCAGTCGATGTCATCCCTTGTTGAGGCGACCTTCACGGGGCGTGGTCGTCCAAGGACGCGCTCGTCTGTGACGAGCAGGTAGTCGCCGCGCTCGTTGCGGACACCAGGCGTCGATCCGGCAGCCCGAGGATCAACCCGCCGAGGCGAGGCGATCCCGCACGACGAGATCCGCCATGTCGGCCGCCGCAACACCGGCCGCGTATCCCGCACGATCGGTGACGTTGACGCGGGAGTAGCTGAGCTCGCCGAACAGTTCCGCCACAGCCTTGTCGACTGCCTCCTGTTGCCGCGCCAGTACGGGAAGGAACGAGCCGCCGAGCTGCTCGGTCGCCGTCTCGGTCGCCGCAGCGCTCGCTGTGGTGAGACGCGTCCCGATTCGCTCGGCGAAAGCGACGAGAAACGACCTCCGGAACGAAGGCGAACGCCGCCGCTCTGCTGCGGCGGACGCCGAGATCTCCGAGAGGACCCGCTTGACCGCGGCCGGGTCGACCGCCGCGCCGTCGGCGAAACTGTCCGCCAGCTGTCGCACGCGGTCTCGTGCCCTTCGCTCGTCGGAGCGCGAGGCGTCGCCGATGGCCGTCATCTGCCGCGTGGCCTGGACCAGCAAGGAGGTGAAGAGCAGCTCGGTCATCTCGACGTCGTCAGGGTGACCGACAACCGTCGTGTGGCCGAGACCCGAGCCGATCGACTCGCAACCGCTTGCGCGCGCGACGACGCCGAGCAGCATGCGCTTCGGGACCACGTACGGCTCGTCGATCCAGATCCGCCGGCCCGCGAGCTCCGACTGCTGCGGCGTACCCGCGGACTCGAGCGTGCTGCGGTCGATCCGGTACCGCGTCATGAGCTCGGTCGCCTTGGCGCTGAGGGCGTCGGCCTCTTCCGAGAACGACGTCGACTCCGCTTTCGCGAGCAACGCCCGGATCTTCTTCAACAGCTCGGGCCCGACCGTATCCTCACGCGCCCGGGGTCGCCGCACCCAAGACCGCGAGAGGGAGCCGAGGTCTGGAAGGGGAGGAAGGTGGTCGAGGACAGCGAGTGCGTCTATCGCGGCCCGCACGTCGGCGGACCAGGTCTCGGCCGCATGGTCGATGGTGCGGGCACCGGAGACGACCCGTGCGGCACCGGCACCCGCCTGCCGGCGCATGACCTCCACGAGGTCGGAGGTCTCCCAGTGGTCGCGCCTCACTGCGTCGACCGTGATCCTGAGCCGGCCCCGCAGCAGGCGAGCAACGAGGTGGCGCCTGCCAGGAAAGTCCGCTCCGACGAGGCAGTCGATGAGCGCTTCCTTGTCGGCACGGTGCTCGCACTCGGCGTGCGCAGCGCTGTCAATGAGGTCGGTGATCTGCTCTTCAATCGGCGGCCCGAATCGGTCGCCCGGCGAGCCGAAGGCGGCTTCGCCGGCACCGTTCGTCCACCCTGACGTTGACTGACGGCTGCGAGCCGAGCGAACTCGCTCAGCCTTCTTCACACGGCGCCTCTGCTGGTTGTTCGTGCCCATCGCCACATCGTGCCGCGGGGGTGTATCAACGCCGCGGATGGTCCGTGCACCCGCGGCGTATGGCGTTTGACCGTCAGACCGACCGTAAACCCATGAGGGACGCGACAGCGGACTGGGCTTGGTCGCGAGTGGCAAAGCCGACCTCTTCGCCCGGCTCTGTCAGGCTCGGCGCTATCAGGATCGCCGTCGCGACGTGCCACGCGTCCATCGCTCGGATGGCGTGCATCCGGACGAGACCGAGCGCCTGCGCCTCAACTTCCGCTTGTGCCGCTGCAACAACGGTGACCGGACCGGCGGCCGCGAGGTCCGCGTCGAGCAGAGCTAACAACCCCCGTTCGTCGCCCCGACCGGATCGCGCGGCCCTCACCAGCGCTCCGGAGACCTCGATCCTTGACCAAGTGCCCGTGATCAAACCCGCGCCCGGGTCCCCAAGGAGCGCGACGGCCTCGTCGTGACCCACCTCGTCCGCAAGGTAAGCCCGCGCGAGAACCGACGAGTCGACGTAGACAATCACGTCCTATCGCGCTCATCGTCGAGGAGCTTGTCCAGGACGGCGCCAGTCCCCACTGTCGATGCGACGACGCGCCGCCGACGGGCAGGGCTCACCGGTGCCGCGGGAGTCTCCCGCAGCACGCCTCTTCCGGCAGCCTTCGCTCGCAGCCGGGCACGGCGGTCGCCCTCGTCAGCGTCCACTGCTGCGTCAAGGATCTCGGTAGCCAACGAGTTCACACTGCGGCCGTCGCGTGCTGCGCGGGCTGTCAGCCGCCGGTGGACCTCGTCGGGCACTCTCAGGAGCAGCTGCTTCATGTCTGAATGATATCAGCAGGTGAAAGTGATATCAGCTGCCTCCCGGAGGCCGCAAGCTCGACAATGGCTGCCTGGCATACTCCCTCAGTGGCAAGAGGCACGCCCGCTCGCCCGATGACCTGCTCGCGGAGCCATCGCGCGCATGACTGACGATCAGGTAGTCGCCGCGCTACTTGCCCGCAAGGCCGAGCTCTCCGGCGAGGTCGCCGGCCTCTCGGAACCGATGCACGCTCCCGGCGTCCAAGTGCAGTTCGGCAAACGGGCCGGCGATCACACGAGCGACGCCGTCATGCAGATGGAGCGCTCAGTCGCCGCCGAACAGCTTCACGGCCTCTCGGTCGAAATCGACCGGGCTCTCGCGAAGCTCGCCGAGGGCAGCTACGGACGCTGCGACGCATGCGATGGAGAGATCGCGCCGGACCGCCTCGAGGCACTGCCGTGGGCAGCCCTTTGCGTGGCCTGCAAGCAGGCAGGCTGGGTCGCACCTAATCCTTAGCATGCGCCCCGCGGCGTCGAGGTCCGCCGGAGCGTCGAGCGCGTATAGAACGTGTGCTCACAGATATAACAACAACTAACAAGAACTAATAGAACTAACATAACTAACAAGATATAACAAGCCGCTATGATGCTCTCATGCGGGATCCGTTCAAGCCATCTTTCGGCGTGAGCCCGCCCCTGCTGGTGGGCCGTCAGGATCTGATCGACACCTTCGCCGATGGTCTCGATTCCGGTCCGGGTGCGCTTCCTCGGGCGACTCTCTACACGGGACAGCGCGGCGCCGGGAAGACAGCGCTCCTGAACGCGGTCGAGGACGAAGCAAAAGCGCGCGGATGGCTTGTCGTGTCAGAGACAGCGACCCCCGGAATGGTCTCTCGGATAACAGGTGAGCATCTGCCAGCCCTCCTCGCCCAGCATGATCCCCGAGCCGTCCGGCGGCACCTCGCTGGAATCTCGTTGCCAGGCAAGGGCGGAGCGACTTGGACGACGGAGGACTTGCACAGAGCGGTACCCGGTCTGCGCAACCAGCTCTTTCTTCTCACCGAGGTCCTGACCACGGATCAGACAGGTGTGCTCATCTCGGTCGACGAAATCCACCAGCATCAAGGCGACGAGCTTCGTGAGCTCACGACGACCATCCAACACGCATTCCGCGAGAATCGGGAAGTGGCGTTCGTTGCCGCCGGCCTTCCAGCCGCCGTCAGCGACCTGCTGCAGGACGAGGTGCTGACGTTTCTTCGTCGCGCCGATCGCCATGGACTCGGTACGGTAGATGCCGACCAGGTACGGCGAGCCCTCCGAGAGCCCATCGAAGACAGCGGGCGCACCGTGAAGGACGACGTCCTCGAGCAGATGGTTGAAGGGACCGCGGGCTACCCGTTTCTAATTCAGCTCGTCGGCTCGAGCGTATGGAGAGAGCACCCCGATCACGCCGCCATCAAGATGGCCGACGCAGTCCGAGGGGTCGAGACCGCTCGGCGGAGAATGGGTTCGCTTGTGCACGAACCGTCGCTCGTGGGGATCTCAGAGGTCGCCCGATCATTTCTCATTGCCATGACGAGCGCTGACGGACCCTCTGCGATGGCGGACATCGCTGACCGCCTGCACGTCGATTCAAACTACGCGGGTCAATACCGGCGGCGGTTGATCGCGGCGGAGCTGATCCGGCCTGCTGGCTACGGAAGGGTCGACTTCGCCCTGCCGTATCTCCGCGAGTACCTGCGGGAGCATGCCGTCAACGAGATCTAGCACGCTCCGCCAATGTTTATAGCGATTTTCGTATACTCGGCTAAAAGACGAATATGCTGTCGGTCGTGGACGCGGTCCGGAAGAGCTCATGAAGCGCTAGATCGGCTCTCCGCCCGACGCGGTGGTTCCGCGGGCAAGTGTAGCACTCCGTGCTACACTTGCCTAATGAAGGAGATCAGCCAACGGCAGCTGCGTAACGACAGCGGAGAGATCATGCGCGGACTCGACGAGGGCGAGAGCTACGTCGTCATGCGCAACGGCACCCCGGTCGGTGAGCTCACGCCATTGCGCCGACATCGGTTCGTCTCCGCGGAGACGGCGATGGCAATGTTCCGCGGGGCGCCGTCTGTCGACTATCGGCGCCTCCGGGAAGAGCTCGATGCGGTCGCCTCCCAGGATGCCCATCCCCGTGGCTGAGCGTCCCGCTCGTGGGCTCATCGACACTTCAGTGGTCGTCGACCTCGAGCAACTCGATCCGACGCGGCTACCGCGGGAACTCGCCATCAGCGCCCTCACCCTGGCAGAGCTAGCGGCCGGTCCCCATGTCGCGGCCGATGCAAAGGAACGCGGAGTCCGACAAGATCGCCTCCAGCGGACGGAAGCCGCCTTCGACCCACTGCCGTTCGACTTGGATGCCGCGCGTGCATACGGACGCGTCTACGCAGCCGTGGCTTCAGCAGGCCGCAAGGCACGCGGGCCGCGAGCAGTCGATCTGCTCATCGCCGCAACCGCCGCTGCTTCCGAGTTGCCGCTCTACACCCGCAACGTCGCCGATTTCCGAGGACTGGAAGGAGTCGTCCAGGTCGTCGAGGTGTAGCAGCCGACATTCAGATCTCTAGCAGTTTCACTAGACATTCGCGCGCGCTGAGGCAAGCCCGGCAGGTACTCGAATCCGGCGACTCGGCGGAGCATGACGAGCGCCTGATCCTGTAGGTTCAGCCCGGCCGGGGAGGGTGACGATGACCGAGTCGGAGACCCGCGAACGGACGCCTTGTTCGTGACCGCTGACATGGAAGATCCACGCTTCAACGAGGCCTACGTCGACCTCCGGGAGTGGCGGGACGAGCCCGCAGATGCCCAGCTGTTCCCCGCTCTCACCACCCAGCTGAGCACCTCCTCTCCCATCAAGGCGCGCCATCTCTATGTGCACGGAGGGTTTGCCGGTACCGACGCCAAGTTCTCCCTCTGCTTCCCGCCGGAGCAGGACTACCAAGGTCGGTTCTTTCAGGCCACGCATCAGCTGCTCGTCGGCGAGGAGGCCACTCCGCGCAATGTCGCGTTCGCCCTTGCGAGTGGCGGCTACTCGGTGCAGACGAACATGGGCGGCCGCGAGAACCCTCGGACGGCGGAGCAGTCGGCCAGTGGCCAGTTCGACCCGACGATTCGGGGTTACCGGGTCAACGCTGCCGCCGCGAAGTTCTCTCGCGTGGTGGCGGCCGAGATCTACGGACCGCACCGCATCTACGGCTATCTCTACGGCGGAAGCGGCGGCGCCTACCAGACACTCACCAGTGCGGAGATGACGACCGGCGTCTGGGACGGGTTCGTTCCCTACGTCATGGGCTCACCGCAATCGATCCCCAATTGTTTCACGGTGCGTGTTAACGCCCTCCGGGTGCTGAAGGACAAGTGGCCATCGATCATCGACGCGATCGAGCCGGGCGGGAGCGGTAACCCCTACTCCGGGTTGAGCGACGAGGAGCGCGGCGCCCTCGAGGAGGCGACACGGACGGGATTCCCTCCCGGGGCCTGGTTCAACTACGTTCCCCAGGGCGGAGGCCCACTCGTGCTGGTCGCCAGCTACGTCCCGCTGTTGGACCCGACCTATCTCGACGACTTCTGGAGCAAGCCGGGCTACCTCGGTACGGACCAGACCTCCTCGGTTCGCGCGGCGCGCATCCAACACGAGGCGACCGTTGTCGATGTGATTCCCGGCCGCCGGATACAGCTCAAGCTGTCGAGCGTCCCCACAGGTGATCTAACGGGTGCTGATGTGATCATCACGAGCGGAGCGGCCGCGGGCAAGACCGCCTCGCTCGGCCGTGTTGCCTCGGACGGCAGGGGTCAAGTCGGCCTCGTGTTCGAACCGGTCGGCGACACAATTGACATCACGGCCGATCCCACCCTCGTCGAAAGCATCGAGACCGGCGACGAGATCAGGATCGACAACTCGAGGTTCCTCGCGTTGCAGACCTACCACCGTCACCAGTTCCCGCCGGCGAATCCCGACTTCGACTACCCCGACGTCTACGACTATTTCCGGGACCCTGACGGGACGCCGAAGTACCCCCGGCGTGATGTCGACATCGGCGCCGCCGGCACCCTCGGCTCTACCGGTCAAGTCCCGACTGGCCGTTTCAACGGCAAGATGATCGTGGTTGAGGCCCTGCACGACGGGGATGCTCTGCCTTGGCAGGCCGACTGGTACCGGAAGAAGGTCGAAGCCGTCGAAGGGCCGAACATCGACGAGAAGTACCGGCTCTGGTACGTCGACAACGCCAATCACACCGATCCGACGACCGAGACCCAACAGACTCACGCCGTCGCCTACTCGGGCACCGTGCAGTACGCGCTGCGCGAGCTTGCAGCGTGGGTTGAGAAAGGCATCGCGCCAGCGCCGACGAGCGACTACCGGGTGGAGAACGGCCAAGTGAACATCCCGGCGGCCGCGGCGGAGCGCAACGGCATTCAACCCGTCGTCCATCTCACGGTGAACGGCGGCGAGGGGGCGGACGTCGCCCTCGACGAAGCCGCCACTTTTAGCGCACACATCGAGCTACCGTCCGCCCCGGGCAAGGTGGTGTCGGCCGAGTGGGACTTCGAGGGGCTCGGCACCTACCCGGACGCTGCCGAGCTCGGCGATCCGACGTGGGAGACCGTCCACCTAACTGCCACACATGCCTTCTCGCAACCCGGCACTTACTTTCCGGCTCTACGCGTTGCCTCCCAGCGGGAGGGCGATCCGGCCAGCCGATTCGCCCGATCGCTGAACCTTGGTCGAGTGCGGGTGGTCGTCAGAGAGGCCAACGGTCCCCGGACCGAAGGGCGCAGCCTCGGCTGACAGGGCGCGCCCAGCCGCCGGCTGACCGAGCGGTACGCTCCCGGCGGAGCTCGACCGGAGGGTAGGACAATGGAGATAGTCGAGGAAATCTGCGAGCGCGGTGTCGTCGAGCGACGAGTCGGGCTGAGTGTCGACGGTGGCGAGACCGTACCCGGCATCGTCTGGCTGCCGGAGGCCGCCACCGGTCCCCGACCGACGGTGATCCTCGGCCACGGCGGAGCGGTTCACAAGCGCGCGCCGGAGGTGCTCGGGCTCGCTCGACGCCTCGTCCGGCACCGGGGCTACGCCGCGGTCGCCCTCGACGCCCCCGAGCATGGTGAGCGCGTTACCGACAAGGAGGCGGCCCGGGCGATGCGGCGTTCCCTCCAGGCTCGCATCGACCAGGGGCCGGGCGGCGCACCGCCCATGGTGCTCGACGCCACCCAGGCGGCGGCCTTCGCCAGCCGGACGGCCACCCACGTCGAGGAGTTGACGTCCTTGGTCGACGACCTCGTCTCGACCGGGTTCAGCGATGACCGGCTGGGCTACTGGGGGATGTCGATGGGTACGGGCATCGGGCTCCGGTTCGTGGCTTCCGACCCCCGAATCAAGGCGGCCGTGCTAGGTCTCGCCGGACTGGGCAGCGGCATGGGAGGGGCCGACTTCGAGGCGGCGGCCCGGTCGCTTGGCATACCGATCCTGTTCCTCTTCCAGTGGGACGACGAGTTGATCGCCCGCGATGCCGGCCTCGCTCTCTTCGATGCCATCGGCTCGACCGACAAGACCCTGCACGTCAACCCTGGTGGCCACGTCCAGGTGCCGGTGTTCGAGAACGACTCCGCCGAGTCGTTCTTCGTCCGGCATCTCGGCGCCGGCGTGTAGTCCTGGCAGGGCCCGCTAACTCGAACCGACCTCGCGCAAGAGCCCGTTCGAGAGCGTGTCGAGGGGGACGACGGCCTGATTGGAGGCCGCCACCCCTGTGTGGGCGCCCGCGGTGTACGTGTACGAGGCCAGCACCCCGTCGTAGTTGGCGTTCTGTAGGAAGCTCGTCAGGTCGACGGCGGCGACCCCCATCGAACCGACGGCAGCCGACCCGATCATGGTCATGGCGTCGTAAGTCTCGGCGTAGGGGATGATCGATCCCCGCAGCGACGACGTGTGGAGGTGTCGCAGCAATAGGCTTCGAAAGGCGTAGGTGCCCGCTGAGGCAAGACCGGAGCCGGCCAGCGCTCCGGTCGGCACGACGACGGAGACACCGGCGGTAGCGCCTGCGATCACTCGCAGTACCCCCGTCTCGGTCGCATCGGGCCCAGCAAATGCGGGCACTTTCCAGCCGAGCGCGGCGCGGGCCGAGAGCACCGGTCCCACCGCTCCAGTGTCATCGATCACGACCAACGCGGCGGGGTGAGTCGCCCGAACTCGACTGACCGCCGTCGCGGCCGTCGCTCCCGATGGCGAGACCACTTGTCGGTCGGTGATGACGAAGCCGTCGGCCGAGGACAACGAAGCGAGATACTCGCCGCCCAGCTCGCTTGCCGAGTCGTCGGTGACGACCAGTCCGACCGAGGTGATCCTTCGCTTCTTCAACTCGCTCGCGATCACGAACGCCTGGGACCTCATCGACGCGGTCATCGGGAAGGTGTTGGGGAAACCCCTGGGCTCGAAGGTGTCCTCGAGATCGGAGAGGCTGATGGCGGGGACGCCCAAACTACCCAGATATCGAGCCGTGGACGAGCCGAGGAAGCCGCCCACGACGACGCCTGCCCTCTCGACGTTCACGAGGTCGAGCATCGCCTGATCGTCCACGGCCGGGCTGCCGCCGTTGTTCTTGTACGCGAGCTCGAGACAGGTGTTGCGGGGCGGTACCCCGCCGCCGCTGTTCACCTTGGCGATGCCGAGCTCGAGCCCGGTCAGGTACTCGCGGCCCAACCAGGCGCCCGGACCCGAGAGGTCGAGCGAGGCTCCTACCACCACCACTCGAGAGGTGTCACAGCCCGGGGGCGGCGGCACGACGACGGTCGGCACCGACAGGTGGCTCGAGTTGCATGCGCTCAACGAGACCGCCGCCAAGGCGACGATGACGAACAGCCGCGCGCGGCGTCGGCGGCGTTCTCCGTCGCCGGACCTCACCGCCCCGTTCGCCCCGCGGCGATCAAACGGCCGCGGCACCGAGGTAGGACTCCACGACCAGTGGGTGGCTCAGGACCTCATCGGGTGTCCCTGTCGCTACGACCGAGCCGGTGTCAAGAGCGACGATGCGATCCGCGAGAGCGCGGACGAGACCCATGTCGTGCTCGATGAGCATCAGGCTACAACCGAGGCTCATTCGCATGTCCCGCAGTACCGGGGCGAGGGCTTCGGTCTCGGCCTGGGCCAACCCCGCCGAGGGCTCATCCAAGAGGACGACCGACGGGTGCTGCGCGGCGATCACCGCCAGCTCGAGCATCCGGCGCAGGCCGGTAGACAAGTCCGACCCGAGCTGGTCCTTGAAGTCGCCGAGGCCAAGCAAGTCGATGACCTCGTCGGCTGCTGCAGCCACTCGCTTCTCCGCCCGCCCGACAGTTGGCGAGCACAGCATGGTGACAAGAACTCCGG
>JBKQLZ010000167.1:0-3698 GCA_052146895.1 Acidimicrobiales bacterium | reverse complement strand
ATTGGCGCGACCGTAGTGCTGGCGTACGTGGACCAGTCGCGGGACGCACTCGACCCCGAGGCGTCGGTGTTCGACGAGATCACCGGCGGAGTTGAGCGCATCGTTGTCGGCAACCGTGAGCTGCACGCCCGCGCTTACGTGTCGAGCTTCGGGTTCCGCGGCAGCGACCAGCAGAAGAAGGTCGGGCAGCTTTCCGGTGGCGAGCGCAACCGAGTTCAGCTCGCCAAGGTCCTGAAGAGCGGCGGGAACGTCCTCCTCCTCGACGAGCCGACGAACGACCTCGACGTCGACACGCTCAGAGCACTGGAAGAGGCCCTGCTCAGCTTTCCCGGGTGCGTAGTGGTGATCAGCCACGACCGATGGTTCCTCGACCGGATCGCCACGCACGTGCTCGCCTTCGAGGGCGAGTCCGAGGTTCGCTGGTGGGAAGGGAACTTCAGCGACTACGAGGCAAACCGCCACCAGCGTCTCGGCGTCGATGCCGACCAGCCCCACCGCATCCACTACAAGCCATTGACCCGGGGCTGACCTGGCCCGACGGGCTTCCCGCGGTTTCCCGCCGGTCGTCCGTGAGCCCCTACAAGTGCACCTGACCAGCGACTCTGGCACTCTCGGCCTGCGGTTGCCAGCCCTCGTCAGAGTTGGTATCGTTAGCACTCAGAACGTGAGAGTGCTAACGGAGCCAAATAGGAGGCCCCTTCCATGACATTGCAGCCCCTTGACGACCGCATCGTCGTACGTCCGAGCGAGTCCGAGGAGACCACGGCATCTGGCCTCGTCATCCCCGACACAGCCAAGGAGAAGCCCCAGCAGGGCGAAGTTCTTGCTGTCGGCCCAGGCCGGCGCGCCGACACCACCGGTGAGCTCGTTCCCCTTGACGTCGCCGTAGGCGACAAGGTCGTGTACTCCAAGTACGGCGGGACCGAGATCACGATCGACGGCGAGGACCTACTGATCCTCTCAAGTCGTGACGTACTGGCCAAGGTGAACAAGTAATGGCCAAGCAGCTTGTCTTCGACGAGTCGGCACGGCGCCGGCTCGAGGCCGGAGTCAACAAGCTCGCCGACACCGTGAAGGTCACGCTCGGGCCGAAGGGCCGCAACGTGGTGCTGGACAAGAAGTACGGCGCTCCGACCATCACGAACGACGGTGTGACGATCGCTCGCGAGATCGAGCTCGAGGACCCGTACGAGAACATGGGTGCCCAGCTCGTGAAGGAAGTCGCGACGAAGACGAACGACGTCGCCGGCGACGGCACGACGACGGCCACCGTGCTCGCGCAGGCACTCGTGCGTGAGGGCCTTCGCAATGTGGCAGCCGGGGCCAACCCGATGTCGCTGAAGCGAGGCATCGAGGCGGCAGTTGCCGCAGCGGTGGAGTCGATCCGCAACCAGTCCCGCGAGATCGACGGTCGCAAGGAGATCGCCCAGGTCGCGGCGATCTCGGCAGCCGACACGAACATCGGCGAAGTCCTCGCGGAAGCCATCGACAAGGTGGGCAAGGACGGCACCGTGACCGTCGAGGAGTCGAACACCTTCGGCCTCGAGCTCGAGTTCACCGAGGGGATGCAGTTCGACAAGGGCTACCTCTCCCCGTACTTCGTGACCGACGCCGAGCGCCAGGAAGCGGTCCTCGAGGACCCCTTCATCCTGGTGGTCAACTCGAAGGTCGGCTCTGTCCACGACCTCGTGCCCGTGCTCGAGCGCGTGATGCAGAGCGGCAAGCAGCTCCTCATCATCGCTGAGGACGTCGAGGGTGAGGCACTTGCCACCCTCGTGGTCAACAAGATCCGTGGCCTCTTCCAGTCGGTCGCCGTCAAGGCTCCCGGCTTCGGTGAGCGCCGCAAGGCGATGCTCGGTGACCTCGCCGTGCTGACCGGCGGCCAGGTCATCTCCGAGGAGGTCGGTCTGAAGCTCGAGAACACGACGCTCGACCTGATGGGCCATGCGCGGCGTGTCGTCATCACCAAGGACGACACCACGATCATCGACGGCGCTGGCGCCGAAGAGGACGTCAAAGGCCGGATCGCACAAATCAAGCGTGAGATCGAGGACACCGACTCCGACTGGGACCGCGAGAAGCTGCAGGAGCGGCTGGCCAAGCTGGCGGGCGGCGTGGCCGTGGTCAAAGTTGGAGCAGCGACCGAGGTGGAGCTCAAAGAGAAGAAGCACCGCATCGAGGACGCACTGTCAGCGACCCGTGCAGCGCTCGAGGAGGGCATCGTCGCCGGTGGCGGCACTGCTCTCATCAGGAGCCGCGCGTCGCTCACGAAGGTGATCGACTCGCTCAGCGGTGACGAGGCGACGGGGGCCCGAGCGGTCTACCGGGCGCTCGAGGAGCCGCTCAAGTGGATTGCCATCAACGCTGGACTGGAAGGTGCGGTGATGGTGGGAGAGGTCAGTGAGGCCGAGGGCAACGTTGGCCTCAACGCCGCCACTGGCAAGCTCGAGGACCTCGTGAAGGCCGGTATCACCGACCCCGCGAAGGTCACGCGCTCGGCGCTGCAGAACGCGGCGTCTATCGCGGCATTGCTCCTCACGACCGAGGCTCTCATCGCCGACAAGCCCGAGAAGAACACTCCTGCGCCGATGGGAAACCCCGGCGGCGGCATGGGGATGATGTAGTCGGCTGAAGCCGATCGGCAGCCGACCAGCTGCCAACACGTCGTTGCGGGAGCCGGGGTCGATGAGACCCCGGCTCCTGTCGCGTATCCTGGCGAATCGTGCCGGAATCTGGACGCAGTATCGACGCGTCTGACGGCGAACCAACCGATCCCGACAGTGGTGAGCCTTCGGACAACGGCGCCAGGTATCTCTGGCCCGTTCTAGTCACCTTCGCAGTGCTGGCTGCCAACTTCCCTGCCCTCGTCGGCATCACCGACGTCAACCCCCTGGTCACCTACGCCGGGCTGACATGGTCGAGGGGCGCTTCGCTCCTTCCGGGCACGTCGACTCTCGACATCAACGTCGCGGCGACCTCGCAAGCTCTCGGCCACCGTGCAGCGCTTGACTGGCTGCACTGGCACGTGCCGTGGTGGAACCCTTACGAGGGCCTCGGGACGCCTCTCGCGGCCGGGATGCAGGCGGCGGTGTTCTTCCCGCTGACGATCCTGCTCGTGTGGTCGGGCGGGCAGCTGGCCCTCCGTATCATCCTCGAAGCAGCGACGGGGCTTTGCACCTATTTCCTCCTCCGCCGGCTCGGCACGCGCGATGCCGTCGCCTGCACGGGCGGCATCGTCTTCGCCCTCGATGGCACGTTCGCCTGGTTCCAGCACGCGGCGATCAATCCCGTGGCACTCCTCCCGGCAGCCATCCTCGGTGTCGAGATTGCGCGCGAGCGAGGTCTCGGCGACTGGCGGACATTGCTATTACCTCTCGCCCTCGCACTCTCAGTCACAGCGGGATTCCCCGAGACTGCCTTCTTCGACGACGGCCTCGTCGTGGCGTGGGCGTTGTGGCGGGTCGTCTCGCTGCCGACGTGGGAGGACCGCGGTCGTCTCGCAGGCCGGCTCTCGCTCCTTGGCGGCGGCGGAGTGTTGATCACAGCTCCACTCATCCTCGCCTTCCGGGCGTACCTCACAGAGGCGAGCGTCGGGGCGCACAACGGGATGTCCCACGTCCACCTGCCTGTCTCGAACCTGCTGACCTTGATCGATCCCTACATCACCGGCCCGCTCAAGGCGTTCGTGCCGCGAGGCA
>JBKQLZ010000166.1:0-10146 GCA_052146895.1 Acidimicrobiales bacterium | reverse complement strand
AGCATCTCGGGCGTCATGTCGAGGCCGTAGGCCTTGCCCGTCGGTGCGACCCGCCGCGCCGACAGCAGCACATCGATGCCGCCGCCAGAGCCCAGGTCGAGCACCACCTGTCCGGGCTGGAGGTCAGCCAGCAGCGTCGGGTTGCCGCATCCGAGCGACGCCGCGAGGGCGGCGCCCGGGAGCTGCTTCACCTCGTCCTCGCCGTAGAGGCTGGCGCCGATCAGCCCCTCGGTGCTGCCGCTCGGGCCGCAGCATGACGTCTCCGCCTCCTTTGCTGCGCGGGCATAGCGCTCCCTTACGGCGGCGTGGATCTGCTCGTCGTTCTGCGTCGTCATGTCAACTCCTTTCGGTTACGCCCTCTGTGAAATCTCGCTGTGGGATACCACCGCGGAGGACTTCGTCGACGCTCGCGAAGCTGTGCGCCGCCAGCCAGAGGCGCAACAGGTGGCGCCGCCGCTCGGGTTCCGGCTCGTCCTCGTACGCCTCGCGGCAATGCAGGATGCGGGCGTTCGAAAGCAGCTGGATGTCCCCCGGCTGGAAGTCCATCTTCAGGTGCACCAAGTCGTCGTTCGCGATGCGCTCGATCATCTCGATCGCCTCGGCCTGTGCGCCTGTGAGGCGCGGCGCGGCAGGATGGCGCTGGGCATCGCGGATGTACCAGGCGATGAAGAACATCCTCGGTGAGCCGGCGATGTCGTTGAGGACCGGCATGGCGAAGAACGGGCTCTCACCCGGACGCTCCTCACCGTTGCGGTCCCAGTGCATTGGCTCGTAGAGCACCTCGATGAGGTCGGGGCGCTCGGCGAGGATGCGGTTGTAGACGGCTGCCGAGCTGGCTATGCGGCTCTGGCCGCCTAAACGAGCCGGGCGAAGGCAGAGAAGCCCGACGATGTCGGCACCGTCGGTGTGGAAGTCCTGGCGCTGGTTGGTCTGGTAGAGGCGGATGCTCGGGTCGACCCGTGGCTGTCTCTCGTCGCGGACATGCCCGAGCAGGTGCCCGGAGGCGTTCTGGCTGACCGGCTTGCCGAGCTGCAGTCCGAGGCCTACGTAGGCGAGCTCGACCTGGCGCTCGGTGAGCTCCTCGATCGGAAAGCGCCTGATGCGAACGAAGCCGCGGCCGGCGTCGAGCGCCCTGGTCCACTCGGCTAACTCCGCGGTGAGGCTCGGAAGACCGAACTCGTCACGCGCGAGACTGGTCGTGGTCGTCCCCTGATCGTCCGCGGCCCTTGCGGCAGCGATGATCTCGGCCCGCTGCTCGGCCGAGAGATCGACCGACCACGTTCCCGGATCCACCACATCCTCGGCCAGCCACACGGACTCCGACTCGATCGGGCGGCGGCGAACCGCCGCCTTCCGAGTTGCCTCGCCTCGAATCATTACGCCCCTCCGAGCAATCGCCGCAGCATCGCCATCTGCTCCGGGACAACGGACCACCACATCCAGCGACCGCGCTTCTCGCCGACGATGAGGCCGGCCTCGGCGAGAACCTTGGTGTGATGCGAGACGGTCGGTTGACTGCGCCCGAGGGGCTCTTCGAGGTGACAGCTGCAAACTTCGCCCGCGGCGGCAACCAGCGAGAAGAGCCGAAGCCGCACGGGGTCTCCGAGAGCGGCGAGGACCGGCGCCAGCTTGGCGGCGTCCTGGCGCGAGAGCGCCTCCTCCGTCACCGGCGCGCAGCAGATCGCCTCTTCGAGTGCTCGGCCGTCCTTTTCGAGTTGAGCCGGCATGAATCCTCCTATTGACATCTGTCGATATTTTAGCCAAACTATCGACTGTCGTCAATGTAACGGAGGTTGTCCGGTGTCCCGTGTCCAGCTCGCCCTCAACGTGTCCGACCTCGGCGAGGCGATCGCCTTCTACTCAAAGCTCTTTGATGCCGAGCCGGCCAAGATCCGGCCCGGCTATGCCAACTTCGCCATCACCGAGCCGGCCCTCAAGCTCGTCCTCATCGAATCTGTCGAGGCGCGTGGTTCCGGAGTCGGCGGCGCTCTCAACCACCTCGGCGTCGAGGTCTTCTCGCCCGAGGAGGTAGCACGTGCCACGAGCCGGCTCGCAGGCGAAGGACTCGACATCGAGGTCGAGGACCAGACGACCTGCTGCTACGCCGTGCAGGACAAGGTCTGGGTGAGCGACCCGGACGGCGCTCCGTGGGAGATCTACACCGTGCTCTCCGACGCCGCGGTGCAGTCAGTCATCTCCGGCGACGGAGGGTGCTGCGGCACTGCTTCCTCGGAGGTCGTGGTGGAGCCCGAGGCCGTGGCCGCGGCCGTCGCCCGCTGCTGCTGAGCGACCGGGACGCGGGCAAGCAAGGAGACAGAATGGACTCCGTCGCTCTCTGGCGAAGACTGCTCGCCGAGGCACTCGGTAGCGCATTCCTCGCCGCGGTCGTCATCGGATCGGGCATCGCCGCCGCCAAGCTCTCGCCCGCAAACGTCGGCCTTGAGCTCTTGGAGAACGCCGCCGCGACAGCAGCGGGCCTTTTCGCGATCATCTTGATGTTCGGACCGGTCTCGGGTGGACACTTCAACCCCGTGGTCTCGTTCGTCGATGCCGCTTTCGGGGGTCTCCGCTGGCGCGATGCCCTCGCCTACCTTCCAGCCCAGGTCGGCGGGTGCGTCGCCGGTGCCGTCGTGGCGAACGTGATGTTCTCGCTGTCGGCCGTCAGCATCTCGACCAAGCACCGGGCGTCGCCGGCTCACTTCTTCTCCGAGATCGTGGCGACGCTCGGGCTGCTGCTCGTCATCTTCTCACTCGCTCGGACCGGGCGAGGGCGCACCGCGCCGGCGGCGGTCGGTGCCTACATCGGAGCTGCCTACTTCTTCACGAGCTCGACGAGCTTCGCCAACCCGGCAATCGCGGTCGGGAGGATGTTCTCGGACACGTTCGCCGGCATCGCGCCGCGCTCGGTCCCGACCTTCGTCGCCGCCGAGCTCGTCGGCGGGGTGCTCGGCTTCATCGTGATCAAGGCGCTCTATCCGGACGTCACTGCGGCGGAGGCGGCCGACGTGGTGATCCCGCACATCCACGCGGGCGAACGAGGGACCGGTGCCGAGCCCCAGTCGGTCTCGAACGATGCCCCGGTGCCCACGTCCCCACAACCGATCCCTCGTCACCAGACGAGCTGAGACCCACGGAGAGCCATGCACATCATCGCCATCGGAGGGAGCGACGCCGGGATCTCGGCGGCTCTTCGGGCACGGGAGCTCGACCCGGGCTGCGACGTCACGGTCGTGGTGGCCGACGCCTACCCCAACTTCTCGATCTGCGGCATTCCCTACTTCATCTCGGGCGAGGTGACGCACTGGCGCAACCTTGCGCATCGCAGCATCGCCGACCTCGAAGCGACCGGAATGCAACTACGCCTCGACACGCTGGTGACCCGCATCGACGTCGACGGGCACCGCGTGCGGGTGAGAAACGCCGAGGGCGGCGAGGAGTCCCTCAGCTACGACCGGCTCGTCGTCGGCACAGGGGCCGTCCCGATCCGCCCGTCGATCCAAGGGCTGAGCGGACTCGAGGCCCTCGGTCCGACCGATGGCGTCCAGATCCTCCACTCCATGGGCGACACCTTCGCCCTCACCCGCAGCCTCGAAGAGTTGCAGCCAGAGACCTCCCTCATCGTCGGTGCAGGCTACGTCGGTCTCGAGATGGCCGACGGGTTGACCGTCCGCGGCGTCCGCGTCGCCCAGGTGGAGATGCTCGACGAGGTGCTGCCGACGGTCGACCCTGAGCTCGGCTCACTCGTCCGCACTGCGCTGACCGACCACGGAGTCGAGGTGACGACGGGCATGACGATCCGGCGCATCAGCCGCGCCGGAGCCGGTACGGCCGGCAGGCTCCGGGTGGAGGGTGTGAGCAACGAGGGCGCGCCGTTCGAGCGCTTCGTCGACCTCGTCCTCGTCTCGGTCGGCGTCCGCCCGGACACCGAGCTTCTCGTCGCTGCCGGTGCGAAGACCGGCGAACGCGGTGCTGTCGTCGTGGACGAAGCGATGCGCACGGGTCTTCCGGATGTCTTCGCGGCCGGCGACTGCGTAGTCACCCACCACAGACTCCTCGGTACGACTTACTTGCCGCTCGGCACGACCGCCCACAAGCAGGGCCGCGTGGCCGGTGAGAACGCAGTCGGGGGCGACGGCCGCTTCGCCGGCAGCCTCGGCACCCAGGTGCTGAAGGTCTTTGACGTCGTCGCCGCCCGCACGGGGCTCCGTCAGCACGAAGCTCTCGCCGCCGGGTTCAGCCCGGCTACGACACAGAGCGCTCCCGATGACCACAAGGCCTACTACCCGACTGCCTACCCGATCACGAGTCGTGTGACCGGCGACACCTCCACCGGCCGTCTGCTCGGGGCGCAACTCGTCGGCCGGCGAGGTACCGAGGTCTCGAAACGGATCGACACCTTCGCGGCGTCCATTTATGCCGGCATGACCGTGGAGGCGATGGCCGAGCTCGACTTGAGCTACACGCCGCCGCTCGGATCACCCTGGGACGCCGTCCAGATGGCTTCGGAAGCCTGGGTCCGCGAGCACCAGCTCGAAGCCAAGAGGCAGTCGATCTCAACATCTGAGGTCGGTGCTCAGGAGCCGACAACGTCGGAAGGAGGCAAGCCGTGAGCGATGTCGAATCCGTGCCGGGCGTGCGGAGGGCGCTGCACAGCGCAGCCCGCGATCTGCACGCCGAGTTTGAGGGCGTCTTTGGGGAGGAGACGATCGAGCAGCTCCTCAACGACAGCTACACCGAGCTGGCGTCGCATGCGACGGTGAGCCGCTGGCTAGTGATCACCACAGAGCGCTTTGCGCGCCAGCGTCTTCAAGCGCTCGTTCACGCCGAGTCACGCGCCGAAGGTCAGCCGCCGGCGGTTCTCTTCCTCTGCGTGCACAACGCCGGTCGCTCCCAGATGGCCCTCGGCTTCTTCCAGCATCGAGCAGGCGACCGCGCCCTCGCCTGGTCGGGGGGCTCCGAACCGGGCGCCCTCGTCAACCCCGCAGCAGTGGCCGCGATGGCGGAGATCGGGATCGACATCGCAAGGGAGTTCCCAAAGCCCTGGACAAAGGAGTTCCTCGCGGCCGCCGACGTCGTCGTCACGATGGGGTGCGGCGACTCCTGCCCGCTCGTGCCGGGCAAGCACTACGAGGACTGGGAGCTCGACGACCCGACAGGAAAGACCATCGAGGGAGTGAGGCCGATCCGGGACGAGATCGGGAGGCGTGTGGATCAGCTGCTGCAGCGTCTCGGAGTTCCCTTCTCCTTAACCTAGGGACAACCAGTTGAGCGGCCCGTCCACCGAACTGTCGCCTGGCCGCGTTCGCTTCCATCACGAGCGCTTCACCGCCGGCAGTGGGCCGCTCTCGCCAACGGCCGCCTAACGCTCTCGACACGCTCGGCGCGGACGGAGTCGTCCTGCTCTCGTGGTGCAGCGACGGCAGCTACCTCGGCGACCCGAAGTTCGATGACCTCCTGGCCGAACTGGATCGCCGTACGGCCGTGGTCTTTGTCCACCCTTCGATCCCGACGGTTGCCAGTCGCATCGCGGAGGACATCCCGATCTTCGCCATGGAGTTCACGTTCGACACAACCCGAGCTGCCTTCAACAGCGCGTACACGGGGGCCACCCTCATACGCTCCGAGGCCGCTGACGAACCTCTTGACACCTACCCGCCAGATCTCAAGCCTTTGAGTAGGAAAAACGAGAGCGGGCGACGAGAATCGAACTCGCGTTCTCAGCTTGGGAAGTCTGTGAGAGCTGGTGACGTGACCAGGGCCAATGGTTGTTTGCGCAGCTCAGCGGCGCTTCCGGATGAGCCGCCAATCACCGTCCGGTACCGCCCGAGCCCATCCGTTAGGTCACGTTGGGTCACGGACTCACGACACCGCTACAGCAGCTCACTCCTCCACTGTTCGCTGAAAGGGGCCACCCACACCTTGGTGTGTGGCAAGACGTCCATCAGAGCGAGTGTGACCTCGGCGACGTTCACTTCGTCGTAGACCGAAGCGTCGAGCAGAATCACTTCTTCGCTGTCGTCGGTCGAAACCGCGCGGCGGGCGTGTTCAATTCCGAACTGAAGAAGCACCTTCGAGACATCGTCCCTCGCGAATCTTTCCATGAGATGTCCTTATACGGGTGAGTCAAGACAGTCCGCCCCGTCGGAGCTGGGTAGTCCCGCTCCGGCAATAATCATTCCGCAGCGCCGCCCGCGTTGCCCCGAAGGACGTGGTCTGTCGGTCCGAATGTGTGTGCCGGTTCGCTCCAGCGCCGGGTCACCTGGCGACACACCCTATGGTCCGTTGACCGGCGACGACGTGCAGTCGCGTTGGCCTCGGGACCGGGTGCGGGATCGGTAACATCGGTAACAGAGCTTGAGCACTTTCAGGCCGGCTTGATCGTACTGCCAGATCCCAATGGCTCCATGGAGCTTCGTCGCGGGCAAGCGAAGCTTCAAAGCGCGTCGTCAGCGATCTCGCCGCCGCCCTGGGCACCGATGTCCTCGGCTGCTTCGCGGCCACTGACACGGCTCGCTCAAGTAGAGCCACCTGCGTAGATGAGAAATTTCTGACCGTCCGCTGCCGCCTTCGCACGCAGACGCGCAGCATCGATTGCGTCGACATCATCGAGAGTCGCCTCAATGCCTTGCACCATCAGTCGAACGGCTGGCTCTCGCTCGATGTCCCCAATGTAGCTGTGCGAAGAAGCGCTTTCCTGCACTACCGAGTCGGCCGCCTCATACAGTTGCCTCGCGCACCAGACCGAGGGCCGAGGGTCATTAGACTCGCAGGTTCGCAGCGCATAGGCGACGCAGGCGACCGCGTTCTGAGCGACCGATACGCGCGGAGTCAGCAACTCATCATCAGCGTCGGGAACTAGAGCCTCCACGCTCTCGCACAAGTTGATGATGTTGCCCACAGACGAGGGGGATCCCGAGGTAGCAGCGGACCATACCGCGTCAAAGGCCTGGCGGACTACCTCAAAGTCAGCGCGACGTACCTCATTGCAGTACCACCTGTACACGGGCATCAGCCTCTCGGCGCTGGCACACGCGAAGAGTACCCGTTGCGATGCTGGCATTGCTGCCAGTCGGCCAATCAGACGGTGCTCGTCATACTCCACATCTTTGTCGCCACTATTCACGGCCACGTTGCTCCAAAGCCATCATCGTTGATCGTACCTCCGGAGTTCTCGATGAAACCCCGGCACTCAGGGCAGATAGCCCGCGACACCTCCATTTCCGACGGAGTAAGGCCCGCATCCCACGCTCCCTCGAGCGCTGTTAGAGCCCACCGTGGAATGGATTGAACAGCTCACGCTGCGGTGATCGTGTAGTTCCAGTCGCCGTGGAAGTCGTGACGGTGAAGTGGCACCGAGGCGAGTTGGGCGTCGCTGATCTTCACGCCGGTGCGGTAGCCGGTGTGGTCGTGCTCGGCTTCGATGCGCAGAGCTGTCTTGGTCGTCGTGGCGGCGATCAGCTCGACGATCGTCCGGTACGTCGTGAGAGGGCGGCCGCGTCGAGATGAAGCTGAACATGCGGTGCTCGATCTTGTTCCACTTGGACGTGCCGGGCGGGTAGTGGCAGACGGTGATCTCGAGCCCGGTCTCTTTCGCGAGCTTGGCGATCTCGACTTTGAACGCACGGATCCGGTAGCCGTTGGAACCGCCGGCATCGGCGGTGACAAGCAGGCGGGTGGCGTCCGGGAAGCGAGCCCTGCCCATCTTCTCCCACCAGCGCCTGATGGTGTTGACAGCGAATGCGGAGGTGTCGGCGTTGTCGCCGACCGAGACCCAGCCCTCGTTGTTGGTGAGGTCGTACACCCCATAGGGGACTGCCTTTCCGCTCTCGGGGTCGATGAAGTCGTGCACGAGGACCTGTTCGGGTTCTCCCTCGGGCTGCCACTCCCTGCCGTTGTTCTGGTACTCGCCGACGAGCTCCTTTTTCTTCGTGTCGACGCTGATGACCGGCTGAGACGAGGCGGCGAACTCGGTCACCTTGTCGTTCAGGTAGGAGAACTGGGCGTCTCGGTCGGGTGGTCCGTGCCCTCTTTCTCCTTCACCGGTGCTTGCAGGCTGTAGCCGGCGGCCTTCAACAGGCGCCCCGACGGTGTCGGGTGAGATGCGGAAGCCTTGTGCGACAAGGGCGTCGGCCAGATGCGACGTCGACTTGGACGTCCAGCGCAGGAACGACATCGGGTTGCCCCGGGTGTCGGGGTGGACGAGCTCGTCCAATGCCTCGACCAGGCCGGGCTGCTTGTCGATGAGCTTCTTGTCGCCCCCGCCCGGCACCCGCAGCCGCTCGGACGGCTCGATGCCACCGGCGACTTCGCGCTCGGCCTTGATCACGGTGTTGCGGCTCATCCCTGACGCCTCGGCGACCGTGGTCTTGCCGCCACGGCCGAGCATCTCGGAGAAGGCGCCTGCCACCACCCTCCGCTGAAGCTCGTTCAGATGGGGCAGGACGACTTCGAAGAATCGCGCGACCTCGTCGTCGCCGATCTCCACTCCGTCATCATACTACGCGCGCTCTAACTTGCGGTGGAATCTTACCTAGATGATCCAAAGAATACAGCCACAAATAGCCCGATGAATGTGAACCCGGCTCCGACCATGATCACCGTGGCCAATGCCCAGACGATGCTCTTCGTAATCACGCCAACAATGGCACCGATCCCGAGTCCAGCCGTTACCGTCGGGAGGATGATCAACAGGGCCAAAGCTTGAGGATTGCGTTGCGCCAAGGGCACACGTTGCGTGAGTTTCTGACGACCTTGTCGACTCATTGAACTGTCACGACCAAACTAGCTAACCCCATTTTGCGAATGCGAACACGGCCAATCCGATTACACCTACTCCAATAAGTATCAACCCACCCGTCGCTATCGCACCGCCGACGAAGAGCACGGTGGTTATCTCACCCGCCGCTGATGCCGCCATCACAGCTTCCCATCCTTCGACTCCACCCGCCGCGAGTTCAGCTCCTCCCATCGAACCAAAGGCCGCGATAAGACTACCTCCCAACGCGGTCGACCCAGCGTACCCGGGTTTAGCCACTCGCCAGCAATCATGATGTCGTTGGCGGCGCAGATCTTGTCGAACAGCACCGGCCCCGGCCCGTTCCCGAAGCGGCTCGTGAAGACCTTGCCGTTGTCGGTGAGGATCTCCTCGGGGATGCCATGGACGGCGAAGGCCGCCTTCAGCGCCGCACACACCGGACGGGCCGTCGCCCGCACCATGAGGCGGGCAGAGACGCAGTAGCGGGAGTGGTCGTCGATGCCGGTCAGGCACTTGAGATCGGTGCCGTCCCGCAGGAGGAACCGGCCGACGAGGTCCATCTGCCACAGCTCCATCGACCTCGACCGCTCCCAGGAGCGGTAGTCCTGCTTCTTCCGCTTGCGCTTCTTCGCCTCGACGAGGCCGTGGCGCACGAGGCACCGGTAGATCGCCGACTTCGACGGGAGCGGATCCACGCCCTCTCTCTCGAGGTGGAACACGATGGTGCGCTGACCCCAGTCAGGGTGGCTGCGGCGTAGCTCGACGACCCGGGCAACGACGACAGGCGGCATCTGGTGCGGGCAGCTGTCGGGCCTCGAGCTCTTGTCGACGAGCGCCGAGAAGCCCTCGTTGGCGTACTTCTTGAGCCAGGTGTGCACCGTCTGGCGGCAGACGCCGTAGGTCCGTGCGACCTCGGTCACGTCTGCGCCGTCGAGCACCGCGTAGACGGCCTTTGTCCGTTGATCCACCACAGCGAGCTCCACGAGCACGACGGCCTCCTTCGGGTCTGATGACGCGGATGTCACCAGGAAAGGAGGTGGCTCAGGCGAGCTGGTGGATGCTCAGCGGTCGCGAAGTGTCGTGCAGGTACCGGAGTCAGTGTCGCAGAGGTACCGGAACCGGGCCGGAGAGTGTCGTGCAGCTGCCGGAGTCACGGTGTCCAGCATGAACCGAACTCGTACACATGATTGCCCACCGTCCTTAGGTCACGTTCAGGTCACGCCGTCAGTTCCAGAGGTTCCACTGGGCGGCCACGTCGGTCGTTTACCAGGCACTTCTTCGAGAGCGGGCGACGAGAATCGAACTCGCGTTCTCAGCTTGGGAAGCGCTCCGGCCGCCACCGTCGAGGCGCACGTCAGGCGTCATAACCGCAGCGTACGCAGTATTTCCGG
>JBKQLZ010000165.1:0-16530 GCA_052146895.1 Acidimicrobiales bacterium | reverse complement strand
TGGGCCGGTTACGCCACTTGAGCGCGGGTGCGACCGAGACCGGCAGCTTGGAGCCGTACTGGATGTAGACCTCGAGGTGGTCCTGCAGGTTCTCCCCGACGCCGGGGAGATCGGCCACGATGCGGGCGCCGAGTGCCTTCAGTTCATCCGCGTTCCCTACGCCGGAGAGTTGCAACAGCTGGGGCGAGTTGATCGATCCGCCGCACAGGATCACCTCGCCCGCCATCGCCTGCTTGGGCGGGCCAAGACCCTCGCGGTACTCGACACCGACCGCCCGGTCGCCGTCGAAGAGGATCTTCGTCACGAACGCGCGTGTCGTCACCTCGAGGTTCGACCGGCGCATCGCCGGGTGGAGGTACGCACGTGCCGCGCTCCACCGGCGACCGCGGCGGATCGTCCTGTCGAACGGGCCGAAGCCCTCCTGCCGGAACCCGTTCACGTCCTTCGTGAGGGTATAGCCCGCCTCTTGCACGGCCTCGAAGAAGGCCGTGAACAAAGGATTCGTGGCCGGGCCCCGTTCGAGGACGATCGGCCCGTTGCCTCCGCGAAACTCGTCGGCCCCCGCGAGGCAGCTCTCCATCTTCTTGAAGTACGGAAGGCAGTGGGCGTAGTCCCATGTCTCCATCCCCGGGTCCGACGCCCATCGCTCGTAGTCGAGCGGGTTGCCCCTCTGGAAGATCATCCCGTTGATGCTGCTCGAACCGCCGAGCAACTTGCCGCGGGCGTGGTAGATCCGGCGGCCGTTCATGTTCGGCTCCGGCTCGGACTCGTACTTCCAGTCGTAGAGGCGGTTGCCGATCGGTATCGTCAGCGCCGCCGGCATGTGGACGAAGATGTCGAACGGGTAATCCGGTCGCCCGGCCTCGAGCACGAGGACGGAATTGGCCGGGTCGGTCGACAGCCGGTGAGCGAGTGCGCTCCCGGCGGATCCACCCCCGATGATCAGAAAGTCATGGTGATCCCGAGCCATGAGCACGCTCCCTGTCGCCAGGCAGCTCGCGATCTGGTTCGCGAGCCCGGCCGGGATGGTACAAGCTCAAGTTACGCGGCTGGTGGGCGATTCCGCATCGTGGACCGGCCTCGCGAGCCTGCTCCGCCGCGACCGGCAACGCGCCCGCGGGCGCCTTGGTACTGGCCCTGCCCCCGACCCTGCCCCTGGCCCTGGCCCTGGCCCTGGTACTGACCCTGGCCCTGGTACTGACCCTGGCCCGAACCCTGACGCTGGCCCGAGCCCTGACGCACATCCTGCCCGAAAGAGCGCGGGCGCCTACCCGACGACCCCCGGTAGCCCGAAGCTGAACCCGAGCCCGAGCCCGAGCCCGGGCCTCGGCCCGGCCGCGTGGCGCTAGCTGCGTTCACACCGATCATCTCGGCCTCGAGACCCAAGTCCCGGCAGAGCACGTGGACCGCGCGGTGCTGCTCCGGCATCACGAAAGACACGACCGTGCCAGACGACCCGGCACGGGCAGTCCGACCGGAACGGTGGACGTAGTCCTTCGAGTCGGCCGGGAAGTCGTAGTGGATGACGCAGTTGACTTCCTCGACGTGGATCCCGCGGGCAGCCACATCGGTGGCGACGAGCGCGCGGGCCTGGCCGGCCCGGAACTGTGCGAGCGCGCGGTCACGCTGTTGCTGGCTGCGGTCTCCGTGGATCGCGACGGCTCGCACGCCCGAGCGGTCGAGCTGGCGCGCCAGGCGCTCTGCCCCGTGGCGGGTGCGCACGAAGATGATGGTCGAGTCGTGCTTGGCAACGAGCTCCGCGCAGAGCTGCGGGCGCTGCTCGTGGTCGACGGCGTGGAACCGGTGCGTCATCCGCGCGAGCTCGGCAAGGTCCGCCTCGATTTCGTGGCGCACGGGATGACGCTGGTAGAGACGGATCAGCTCGTCGACGTCGCCGTCGAGCGTCGCCGAGAACAGCAAGGTCTGGCGGTCAGGAGTCGTCGCATCGAGGATCCGCTTCACAGCCGGCAAGAAGCCCATGTCGGCCATCCGGTCAGCCTCGTCCACCACGACCGTCTCGACGTCTCCGAGGCGGATCGCGCCGGAGCTCATGAGGTCTTCGAGACGCCCGGGGCATGCGACAGCGATATCGACGCGGTCCCGCAGTGCCTTCAACTGGCCGCCGAAGCCGACGCCGCCATAGAACGCCTGCACCCGGACGCGCCTCGGACCGCCGAGCGACACGAGCTCCTTTGCAATCTGAGCTGCGAGCTCGCGGGTGGGGGCGAGGATCAGGGCCTTGGGCCGGTTGGGCCGTGCCTTCTCGACGGTCATGAGCATCGGCAGCGCGAACGCGAGCGTCTTACCCGAGCCCGTCGGTGCCTTACCGCAAACGTCGCGGCCTTCGAGCACGTCGGGGATGGTCGCAGCCTGGATGGGCAGGGGCTCGGTGATCTGCCGGGCGTTGAGCAGTTGGATCAACTCGGGCGCGACGCCGAGAGCTGCAAAGGTCTGCGTGGCTACTTCAGGCTGGAAAGCCTCGCTGGACGAGGCAAGAGGCGCGCCAGAGGGCGCGAGGGTCGATGACAAGGGTATGGCTCCGTTTCTCCGGTTATAAGGTGCACACTCGCAACCTTCGGAGATCCGGGTCGGCTACCAGCGAGCTCGCGCGAGCACTGTGCCCAGGCGCGTCGTTGACGACATCATACCCCAGCTCAGGGCACACCCAGGTTCAGGTGTAGGTGTAGCGGTCCCCTGGAGTGTGGGAGTTCGTGTACTTCCCGTTGTGAACCGTCACCCACTGGGTTCCCGAGCCTGCCGGCACGGTCGCCACAAGCTTGGTCGGCGCCGGCTCCGAGGCTTGCTCGATTGTGAACTTGGCCTTCGTCGACCCGAACTCGACGGATGTCACGTCTGTGAATCCGTACCCGTAGATCGTGACCTTGTTACCTCCGCTCGCCGGCCCACTGTCCGGTGAGATCGAGTCCACGCCTGGCTGGGTCGTCTTGAGGCTCTGGCAAATCTCGGCCGCCAACCCACCTCCGGCCGAGGTCACGAGCGGCGATCCGAGGCCGGACGCCATGTCGTAGCCGGTGAGGGCCGGGAAGTCGCCCGCGGTGTAGCCAGACGGCTTGTAGTCGTTGTTCCCCCTGGTGATGTCGGTGAAGTCGCTCGCGTAGGACGTCGAACCGGCGGCGTCGTACAGGAGCGGATTCAAGAAACCGACCGCCTTTCCCCCACAACCACTGCTCGCGTCCGTCAGCGCTGTCACTGCCGCCCACAAGGGGGATGCAGCGCTCGTGCCGCCGATGGAGCCCCATGATCCCTCCCACGTGATTATGTAACCAGTACTGGGATCGGCGTCGGCGGTCACGTCGGGCACCTCACGGCAGTCGCCCGTCGTGGCAAGGCAGGGCTTGCCAGAGGAGTACTTGTTGATGACACCGAGAGACTTGGTAGCGCCAGATTGGTACGCCGGCATCGGCCAAAGCGCGGAGATTCCCCCGCCGCCCGCGCCTTCCTCGATGTTCGATTCGTTCCAGACGCTCTCGGTCTTGGCACTTACCCTGACCTTGAGAGTCGTGCCACCGACAGAGGTCACATAGGGCTGCGCCCCTGGATCGTCGACCGAGACCTCACCGGTGGGAGCGCCCTGCGCGATCGTGCAGTCCGTCGATCCGGTGTCGCCCGCCGCAGACATCCACGACTGGCCTTCAGCGGCAGCGAATTCGAAGAGCGTCGATTCCGCCTGGGCAGCGGCCAGCATTGCTGCACGACCTCCCCCCAAGTCCTGTTCGCACTCGCCCCACGACGTCGTGACGACCTGCGCGACAGGGTGGTCGATGATGTACTGGAACACGTCGTACGGACCGACGTTGTTGTTCGGGCCCTGGTACACGTCGATCTTGGCGTCCGGGGCCAGCCCGGCGACGTCCTCGATGTCAAGGGCGGCCTCGCCCCCGCCGTACTTGCTGCCGGATGATCCGTGGTCGACCTTGAAGTAGCTCACCTTCGTGGAGATGCCGTAGCAGCTCTCGTAGTCGTCGATGTCGCCCGAGTAGTCCCTCTCGAGCTCGAAGATGCCGACCGTCACGCCCTTGCCGAAATCGTGGTCCGCGTAGAGGCCGGTCATTCCGTACGCCCCCGCCAGCTCGTCGGCGGTGTACGCGTTGAATTCATCGGCCTTCGCCTGAGACTGCACCTCGGATGCGTCAGCACACGGACTGGGCGCTCCCTTGATGTGGTCGGTCGCGCTGGCTCCGGTCCGTCCGCTCGCTGCCTTGGCTGCAGGCCCCGCCTTCGCGACGGGCCGCAGCGCGTTCGGGCGAACGTTGAGTGGCATGTACCTCGCCACGTCTGAGAGGCCGATCACCGTCTCGACTTGAGCGCCGATCGTCGCCGGCAAGGTGGCCGGACTGGTGTTGGCGAACGCGATCCGGCCTGAAGCGAGCCGGTAGCTCTCGACCGACGTGTGCAGCGCACGCTCGACGACCGAGGCGGGCGCGTCCACATGAATCGTGAGGTGATCGGGCGTCACCGCTCCCACCTTGAGGCCTAGGCGGCGGAGACCAGACTCGACGGAGCGAACCTGGGCAGTGGTCGGGCCGAACTCGTTCCGGAGCTGCGCGGGAGTCAGGTAGTCGCCGCGCAGCGCCGACCCAGGTGTCGACACAGCCAGAGCAAGGGACGCGAGCCCTTTCGCGTCTCGCGGCCGCAGGACGACGTCGGCGGTCATCGAAGCCTGCGCATTTAGTGGCCCCAGGCGGGTAGCCCGCGTCGGCACGGCCGGGACCGGTGCGACTATCAGCCGTTCCTGACCTGAGGATGGGGCCCGCCGGACCTGAGCGGTGGCGGATGCGAGCGGGATGACGGCACATACAAGGGCAGCGACGAAAGCGACTGCGGCTGCGGCCGCGGCCGCACCCCGAGAGTGCTCAGTCGGTCCAGGCATTGCGGATCCCTTCCCCGCCGCGGTGCGCCGGATCTCATCTCAAGGCGGCTCGTCCGTGCCGGCGCGACCCGATGGCCCCGAGCCAAATCAGGTCGCGCGCCAAATCGTAGGCCGTCGAGGGGCAGTGCGACACCAAATTCCGGCAGGATCTTCCCGTGCCACCCCTCGAGACACCATCGCGATCAACCGATGCCCCTTGGGAACTGTCCGCCCGCGACGCCCGGCGGGTTCAACTCGCCGCGCAAGGGCTGCTCGGGCCGCGCCCTAAGGGAGGCCCGGCGGGTGTGCTCACCCAGACCCGCGGCGTGCAGCTCGACACGATCTCAGTGTTGGCGAGATCGCACGAGCTGGTGGCGTTCGCCCGGCTCGGCGCAGTGTCACGCGAGCGGATCGAGACGGACTACTGGGGAGGGCCGCCCTACGCGGCGTTCGAGTACTGGTACCACGCCGCCTGCGTCCTGCCGATCGAGGAGTGGCCTAACCTCGAGTTCAAGCGGGTTGCGAGACGGGAGAAGGGGTTCCGGTGGCACCGCGTCGAGAACCTCGACAAGGCGTGCAAGGCGGTGTTCGAACAGCTCCGCGATCGCGGTCCGCTGACGGCGAAGGAGCTCGGTGGGGCCAAGCGAGGTGGTCCGTGGTGGGACTGGTCCGAGACCAAGATCGCGGCGGAGTGGCTGCTCGACATCGGCGACGTCGTCTGCACGGCCCGCCGGGGCTTCCAACGTGTCTACGACCTGCCCGAGCGAGCAGTTCCACCGGCACTGCTGGAGGCCAGCGTGCCCAAGTCCGACGCAGTGCGCGTGCTCGTCGAGCGTGCCGGCGCCGCACTGGGCGTTGCGACAGCAGGCGATCTCGCCGCTTACACCGGGCTGAAGCGCGTCGAGGTCACGGCATGCCTGCAGGCGAGCGAGTTGGAGCCCGCTGTCGTCGAGGGCTGGAAGGACAAGGCGTTCGTCGCACCGAAGGCACTCGACCATCAGGCGGTGGGCGGTCCGGCCGGATCACGTGGCGCCCGAGTGCGGCCGGTGATGCTGTCGCCTTTCGACTCGCTCATCTGCGACCGCGCGCGGGTCGAGCGACTGTTCGGCTTCCACCATCGCCTCGAGGCGTACGTACCTCGTCCGCTACGCGTTCACGGGTACTACGCCATGCCGGTGCTCGTGGGCGACAGGCTCGTGGCGCGCGTAGACCCGGCGCGCGACGGTGCCACCCTCGTCGCGAGGAGCGTCCACCTCGAGGGCTCCGAGCCGACCGGTCGCGCCGCGGCAGCGGTAGGTGCTGCGCTCATCGAAGCGGCGAAGTGGGTGAAGGCGGACGCGATCGCCGTCGAGCGAGTCGAGCCGCCAGAAGCACGCGACGCCGTGCTGGCAGCCGTCAGGTAGCGCCTCAGCCAACCGGCACAAGCTGCGGCAACACCTCCGATATGGATCCCCTGACGACTACGTCCGCCAGGGAATCGAGTGCTGTCGGGCTGCCATTCACGATCACAACAGCGGTGCCGCGACTCTTGGCCAGTGGGACGATGCCGGCCACCGGCTGGACCTCGAGCGTGGTCCCGACTGCCAGCAACACCTGTGCTCGTGCGGCGGCGCGCGACGCCCGCTCGAGCGCCTCGCGATCGAGCGACTGTCCAAAGCTCACCGTCGCCGTCTTCAATATCCCCCCACACTCGCCGGCGCCGTCGGTTCGGGCACGCGTGCAACGGGGATCGGCCTCACCGGCGCGCACGCGCTCCAGGACGGTGAGCGTCGGCAGGCGGTCGCGGCAGCTCCAGCACTCGGTCCAGTGTGCCGTCCCGTGGATCTCGATGACGCGTTCGGGCTGGTGGCCCGCGAGAAGATGCAGGCCATCGGTGTTCTGCGTGATGACGAGCGACAGAACATCTAGACGCTCGAGCTCGACGAGCGCTCGATGACCAGCGGTTGGTTGAGCGGCCCATACGGGGGAGCTGAGGCGGCTCTGCCAGGCGGCACGGCGGATCTCCTCGTCGCCCAGGTACGCGTCCAACGTGGACAGCCGCTCGGCAGCCGGGTTGGTCGTCCATACGCCGTTCGGGCCACGAAAGTCTCGGATGCCAGAGTCCGTCGAGATGCCGGCGCCGGTGAGCGCGACGAGCCCTCCGCTCGAGGCGCGAGCGACGAGAGCGGCCGCCCTTTGGATGTCCCGGTCGTCGCTGTGGCTCATCGAGCCTCCTCCCGAGCAAGTGCCCCCCGGTAGGGTTCAGCCTCGTGGAACGAAAAGTCGTTCAATACGAGGTGGCCGACCGCGTCGCCACCATCACGCTCGATCGACCC
The DNA here is from genome assembly GCA_052146895.1 of Acidimicrobiales bacterium. GTDB lineage: Bacteria > Actinomycetota > Acidimicrobiia > Acidimicrobiales > Bog-793 > Palsa-601. The sequence goes on along the minus strand of JBKQLZ010000165.1, from coordinate 9,345 downwards.
GAGCGACTCAACTCCTGGACGGGGCGGATGAGCGTCGAGTATCGCTCGGCCCTCCTCGAGGCATCCGAGGACGAGAGCGTGAGGGTCGTCGTGGTGACGGGGGCTGGCCGGGGTTTTTGTGCGGGTGCGGACAGTGATGCCCTCGCTGGGCACGCCGAGCGTGGCCATTACGAGTCCGGCGTCGACGACACTGCTCCACGGCCGGGTTACGGCGTCCGAGCGGAGTTCGATGCCGACATGGCGTACCACTTCGGCGTTGCGAAGCCGATCATCGCGGCGATCAACGGCCCGGCTGCCGGCATCGGGTTCGCGCTCGCGTGTTACTGCGACCTGCGTTTTGCCGCCAAGGGCGCGAAGTTGACGACGGCGCACGGTCGTCTCGGCTTGCCTGCAGAGTTCGGGTTGTCGTGGCTGCTGCCGAAGCTGGTAGGCGTCACTCATGCCGCCGATCTGCTCCTCTCGAGCAGGATCTTCCTCGCCGAGCAGGCTCCGGTGGGGCTGCTCAACGCCGTCTACGACCCAAGCGAGCTCATGGGTGCCGTGAACGGCTACGCCGCGAGGCTCGCCAACGACGTGTCCCCGGCATCGGTCGCCGTCACCAAGCGCCAGCTCTACCGCGACCTGCTCGGGCTCGGTGGCGACCCAGCCGCTTCGATCGTGGACTCCGTCACCATGCTGAGCGAGATGATGGCGGGGGCCGACTACCGGGAGGGCGTCGCCGCCCTCAGGGAGAAGCGGCCGCCACACTTCGGCGACTGAGCCAGGACCGCCGGGGTTCACCCCTGACCTCCCTCCAGCTCGAAGTGCGCAGCGATCTCCTCTATGGGGACGGAGCCCGCGGGGCCTCGTTGTTGCGCGAGGCGGTTGGCGAGCTGTTGCAGGTAAGCGTTCACCGGAGTGGGGACGCCATGGATCCGCCCGAGCAGGACGATCTCGCCGTTCAGGTAGTCGGCCTCGATGTTGCCGGTCCCGCGCTCGAGGCTCTGCCAGCTCGAGCTTCCGCGACGGGTCACGCCGTTGATCGGCCGCGGCCCGCCCCGCAGGCGGCGCCTCACGGACTCGCCCTCCTCGTCGGCGATCTCGATGCCGGCAGCGGCTAAGCAGGCACGGGCCTCGGCCTGCGTCGCCTGGTAGATCGCCTTGGCAGTGTCGTTCCCGATCCGGGTGCCGCACGCCGCATCGAGGGCGTTCCCGACGTTGCCCAATAGCTTCAGGTACTTGAAGGACATGATCTTGTCGCTCGAGCGCGCATCAAAGCCGCTCGCTGCCAGATCGGTCGCTATCTGCTCAGCCCTGTCGTCGCAGCCAGAGGGGTACCTACCTACGTCGAGCAGGCCGAAGACGGGCGCCGTCGCGATCTCCACGACCCCGGGTTCGAGGTGGGTCCCGGCGAGGATTACGCGCATGCCGTAGACGTTCGCGAACCGACGGAGCGCAAGCCGTTCGGCCTCGACGCCGTTAGTGGCACAGACGACGGCGAAGCCGGGATCGCCGTCGCCTCCGTCGCCTCGGGTTGCCATGTACGACGCCGCACGGAGGTCGTCGAGCGCGCTCTCTGCCTGTTGGGTCTTCGTCGCGACGATCACGCAGTCGTCGCTCGTGAGGCCGACCTCGGCCGGGGAGCCGACCGTGCGGATGTCGAGCCGCTCGGTCGAGTCGGGATCGCGGAGCTCGAGCCCGCCCCGCTGGAGTGCCTCGAGGTGGGGTCCGCGGGCGATCAGGACGACGTCGTGGCCGTGCGCGGCGAGCTTGCCTCCGATGGCACCGCCGATCGCTCCGGCTCCGAGAATCACGTAGCGCATGGTGAAAGTGATAGCCGGTTTGCGAGCGCTGCACCTCGAGGATTCCCGCTACACCTCGAGGATGGATTCCCGCTACACCTCGAGGATGATCGTCACAGGTCCGTCGTTGACCAATTCGACCTGCATGTCGGCACCGAACTTGCCCGTAGCGACCGTTGCCCCCAATCGGCACAGAGCCTCGACCACCTGGTCCACGAGGGGCTCGGCCTCAGGCCCGGGCATCGCGTCCACGAACGAGGGCCGGCGCCCTCGGTTCGTGCTCGCGTAGACGGTGAACTGACTGATGACGAGCAGTGGACCCGCGAGCTCGGCGCACGAGCGGTTCATCCGGCCCTCCTCGTCGGCGAGGATGCGCAAGTTCCAGAGCTTCTCCGCCAGCGTGATCGCCACCTCGGGAGTGTCCGAGTGCGTGGCGCCCACGAGGGCGCAAAGGCCCGGCCCGTCGATCTCCCCCACGGTCTCGCCGTCGACAACGACCCGTGCGTGAAGGACGCGCTGGACGACTGCCCTCATCTAGGCCAGCCCGCTCAACCGACCCCGGCAAGTGCTGCGCCGGCGACGAGGTATTCCGGGACACCTATCCCGGCTGCGAGGTCTGCCGAAGCACGCGCCGAGCCCCACTCAACTGTGACCGGCACGACACCGGCCCAGCAGGCGGAGCCAAGATCCTGCTCCTTGTCGATCGGGTCCCCCGTCCGAACCTTGGCGCTCACCTCGTCGAGCTGGAGCTCCAGCACGCCCGTCTGGCGCAGCTCGTCACTCGTCGGCCGCCGCGCGTCAGCGCTGCGCCCCGGTATCAGCTTCTCGACGAGAGCCTCGAGGACCTCTGCCTTTTGCTCCTCGCTCGTCACGATGACGGCCTCGCCGGTTGCGACGACCGAGCGATAGTTGACCGAGTGGCTGAAAGTCGACCGTGCGAGGACGAACTCGTCGAGGAGAGTGACTTCTACGGCGACCCTCAGGCCCTTCTTCCGGGCCGCAACGCGGTTGAAATGCGCGCCAGTCGATCCATGAAGGTAGATGGCTTCGCCGACACGGACGTACAACATCGGCAGAACCTGAGGTAGCCCGTCAGCCACGAAAGCCAAGTGCGCTATCCGCCCCGCGTCCAGGATCGAGTGGACGGTCTCGACGTCATAGCGAGCGCGCTCGGGGTGGCGCGACGGGAAGTTGCGCTTAGTCTGGGGATACGAGGCTGGTTCATTCTCAGCTTGTTTCATCCCGGCTTGCTCCATCCCGGCTTGCTCCATCCCGGCACACTCTCCGCTCGATCCTGATTGTAATGGTACAATCGACGTGTTGTGCTAACACAGTATCAGGTCACCGGCAACACGGCCGTCAGCATCGCCGACTCGCTCGAGCGCGGGGTCGTCTCGGGTGCCCTCGCACCGTCTGAGCTCCTACCGCCCATCCGTGAGTTGGCCGAGTTGCTCGAAGTCAGCCCAGGAACTGTCGCTTCTGCTTACCGGCTCGCCCGCCAACGAGGCCTGACGGTCTCGGACGGCCGGCGCGGCACCCGGGTCCGTCCCTGGCGACGAGAGGCCACATCCGCGCCCGTGGCCGACGACCGCCGCTACAGGAACCGTCCCGCCGAGCCCGCTTCTCCCGGCAGCACAGCGTCCGGCAAACAGGTCGTCGACCTCGCCTCCGGCAATCCGGACCCAGAGCTTCTGCCGGACATCACAGCGACTCTTCGCCGGATCAACTACCGACCGGTGAGCTACGGATCGCCGGTCCTCGAACAGTCCCTTGCCCGCATCGCCACGACGCAGCTCGCGGCGGACCACGTCCCGGTCGATCACCTCACCTGCACGTTCGGTGCCTTGGACGCGATCGGCCGCGTCCTCAACTCCTCGCTCCGGCCCGGTGACAGGGTCGCGATCGAGGACCCCGGGTGGCCGGCCCTCATCAACGGCCTGACGAAGTGGGGCCTCCTAGCGGTCCCGGTGACCGTCGACGACGACGGGCCCGTCCCAGACGCGTTGTGGGAAGCGCTCGCAGGGGGCACACGCGCCGTCGTCCTCACGTCGCGGGCACAGAACCCGACCGGTGCATCCATCACGGCCGCCCGAGCGAGCGCGCTCGTCGAGATACTCGCCCGCTACCCGGGCGTGGTCACCATCGAGGACGACCACGGGCACAAGATCGCGAACGTCGGGCTTCACTCGATCACGGCCGCCCACACGCCGTCGCTGCCCGGGCCGTGGGCGTTCGTCCGCTCAGCCGCCAAGGCCTACGGCCCGGACCTGCGTCTCGCTGTGCTGGCGGGCGATGCGACGACCGTCAACCGAGTCGACGCCAGCCTGGACGCCAGTGCCGGATGGGTGAGCCACCTCTTGCAGCAGGCCGTCTCCGATCTCTGGTCCAACGCCGATGTGGCCCAGATCACGAAGGCGGCGGCGGACACGTACGACGAGCGGCGTGGAGCACTGCTGGAGCACCTCGCAGCGGCGCAGGTCCGGGCAGTCGGTCGAACAGGGCTCAACGTCTGGGTCGCGGTCGACGACGAGGCCTCGTGCGTCGCGAGGCTCTGGGAGGGCGGTTGGAGGGTGGCGGGTGGGCGAGCGTTTCGCCTCGCGAGCGAGCCAGGGATCCGGATCACGACCGCGGCGCTTCCATCGGAGCAGGCTCCGGATCTCGCGCGGGCCGTAGCCGAGGCAATCGGAAGAGCCTCCGCCGGCCGCTATTGAGATTCTCTACTCGCCGAGAAGCTTGCCGAGCGCCTCGCGCGCACTTGCGCTGTCGGCGGCGGCAGCCGCGAGGTAGACGGCGAGCTGCCTCACCCACTCCGCGACCGGGACCTCCTTGTTGGAGATGGTCACACCTCGCACCTCTTGCGCGACTGAGCCGACGAGGCTGCCGTGGCGGGAGACGAGCTCGAGCGTCGAGTCGCCGAGGCGCAGCTTGATGGCGATCGCCTTCCCGGGCCGGCCAGCCATGCGATCGCCGAGGCTGCGTTCGTAGTCGACCTCGACCATGCCTGCGGGGAGGAGGTCGCCGATCGTCGTCGACAGGACGCGGTGGTAGGCGTCGAGGTCCGCGGTGTCGGCACGAAGCGCCGCCGCGACGCTCTCGACAAGCTCGTTCGACTCTGGCGGCGAACCCGCCGACGCGTCCGACATCAGCGGTCTGTGAGAGGAAGCACCAGCTGCGGCTTCGCGATCACGTGATCGGCCCGCAACGGGCGGACCGCCGTGCCGATGGCGAAGAACTCCGTCGTGTGGCCGCCCCACTTGTGCGCGAGCGAGAGCAGCTGCACTCCCACTATCCCCTCGGCCTTCAGCTGCTCGGCCTCAGCCTGCATCCGGCTCATCGCCAGCTCGCGGGCGTCATAGAGCGCTTCGGTGAACTGGGGGATCTCGACGTTCTTGCCGACGTTGCCCATCGCCTTCAGGGCCCCCTGGTGGGCGATGTGGTACACGCAGCTGCCCATCACCATCCCGAGCGGCCCGTAGCCGGCCTGCACGAGCGTCCAGAAGTCCTGCCCCGACAGGTCGGACGTGAACGGCTGGTTCTGGTTGTTGCGCCACTGCCCACCGTCGTCGGACTTGACGGCGGTGCCGACGGCGATGAACTCGGCCAGGTCGTTGCCGAATTCCTTGAACTCGATCTCGAGGCGCACACCGACGATGCCGTCGGCGCCGAGGGCGTTGGCCTCGGCCTCCATGCGGGTCATGGCGAGCGCACGGGCTTGGTACATCGCCTGCGACAGCGTCGACAGCTCCATGTTCTGGCTCCATCGGCCCACCTGCAGGCCGACGTGGTAGATGCTCGAGCCGAGCACGAGGCCAAGCGGACGGAACCCTGCCTCTCTCACCAGCAAGAACTCGTTCACACTCAGGTCGGAGGTGAAAAGGGCGCCTGGGGCGCCTGGCTTCATCTCCGCCAGGCGCTTCATCGCATCTTCGGGGACACCCAATGCTGTGGTGTCGGTCATTTGCTCCTCCTAGGAGTCTCGAGCGGCAAGATCTTGAGGGTGCTGGTCGGCGCTTCGGCGCCCTTGTGGAAGCGGGCGATCGCCGTACCGGTCATGGAGGCGAGGGCGACGTGGTCCCGGTGGTTCTCGCCGGCCTCCCGCTCCCAGACGTCGAGGTCCATCGAGGACGAGACCGCGCCGTCCGCGCCGTAGGCAGCGGTGCGCTGCTGGAACTGCTTGCGAGCATCGGAGCGGACGTGATGGACGAGCTCGCTGTAGCCCGAGACCTCGGTGTTGCCCGCCATCATCGATGCCTGCTGCATCGTGGTCCAGTCGTCGTGCCGGATCGCGATCGACAGCCCCACCACGATGCCGACCGGCGTCCATCCACCGTGAAGGAGCTTGGCGACGTCCTGGCCGGCCAAGAGCGTCGAGAAGAGGCTGCGCGGGCGGGTCTCGCTGTGCGCCCGCACCGCAGTGCCGTAAGCAAGGAACTCGCGGTTGTCGTTGCCGAGATGCGTGACGGTCATGGTCACGCCCACGACGCCATCGCCGCCGAGCGCCTGGCACTCGCTCAGCATGCGGAACAGCGCTGTGTCGTAACCGGAGTAAAGAGCGTCCGCGTACGCCCCGAAACCTGTGTAGCCGCCGCCGCCACTGCTGGTCACGGTGTTGACGGGCCCTCGCATGCCGAACTGACCGGCCCTGGCGCCGTAGCCACCGCCGAGCCCACCGGCGAGTCCGCCGCCGTAAGCGCCCTGGCCGTAGTAGCCGCAGCCGCCGTAGCCGTCCCATCCGATGTGCTCAACGATGCAGCCCATCACCTCGCCGACGACGTGGAAGCCACACCCTTCGAGCCCGGCTTGGCCATTGATGGACAGCAGGCTGCTCGCGGGACCTCCCTGGCGGGCTCTGTCCATCCTTGCCTGGGCTGCCGGGGGCAGTCCCTGTCCGCTCCAGTCGCTCATCGCGTCCCGTCGCTCATAGTGCCTGACCGCCGGACGCTACCACCGGCCATTGCGGGTTACCTTGGCGCCTGATGGAACTAACCGAAGCCATGCGGACGAGCGCAGCCGCTCGAACCTTCACCGACACCGACGTGCCCGACGCTGTATTGGAGCGGATCCTCGACAACGCCCGCTTCGCTCCGAGCGGCGGCAACCGACAGCCCTGGCGGGTGATTGTCGTCAAAGACGAGGCGGTCCGGCTCGCTCTCAGGGACCACTACGCCACGGGCTGGCGCGAGTACATGGCGCACGCGCTCGCCGGGCTCGTGCCTTTCGCCCCTGGCGAAGATGGCCGATGGGACGGCCCTGCGGTCGACCTCGAGGACGCAAGAGCAACGCCGAGCCCGAACGACTTCGCCGATCACCTGAACGAAGTCCCGGTCATGCTCATCCTGCTTGCGCACCTGCCGTCGCTCGCAGTCACCGACAACGGCCTCGAGCGCCAGAGCATCGTCGGCGGTGCCTCGGTCTACCCGTTCAGCCACAATGTGCTGCTGGCCGCAAGGCAGGAAGGGCTCGGTGGCGTGATGACCACCGTGATCTGCCGGCAGGAGCTAGCGGTCAAGCACCTGCTCGGGGTGCCTCCGGAGTTCGCCGTCGCAGGCCTTGTCGCCCTCGGCTACCCCACCCACCAGGTGACCCGGCTGCGGCGGCGCCCCGTCTCCGAATTCGCCACGATCGACCGCTTCGACGGCCCGCTTTTCGGCGCTCGGCTGTGACTAACTCGCCTTGCCTGTGGACCAGGCTGGGGACGAAGAGGGGGAAAAGTAAAGGCTTCCTGTCGATAAGTGGGGTATATCGCGAATTCGATTGACCGGCGGGTGTGGCGGGAGCAAGATGCACGCACCAAGGCAGGTGGTGCCAAGCACCGCTGAAACGAAGGAAGCCCGCAAGGGGGACCCGAGGGAAGGTGGAGCAGCGAACGGAGCAAAGGGGACTCGCAAGAGGAGCCGGAGAGCCGGGAGCAAGCGACTGGAGAGAAGGTCACCCGCAAGGGAGGCTGGAGATCTGGAAGCTCGTCAAGGTGACGACAGAACCCGCAAGGGGGACGGAGACACCGAGGCAGCGAACGACCGAAAGGCCGCCCGCGAGGGTGGCCCAAAAGTCGGGAGCAGGGCACTGCTATGTCACGGAGGGTGATGACGGCTTCACGCCGGTGCTTGGTCCCCCCAGGACTGGGCACTGGAGCGAACCAAGCGGTGCCGCAAGGCGCCGTAAGTGACGTAGAGCAAGCTTGCGCCGCAAGGTGCCGGTGAGTGAACGAGGAGTTGAAGTCACCAGGGTTGCGGCCCCGGGGAGTACGGAGGCTTAGGCCGACCGGCTACCCGGGGCCCTTCCGCGTCCGGGCTTACGCGTCGGTGGGCTCGAATCGCAACCTCGTCGGAGGATCCGGGCGGCGCGATTGGGCGCTTGCCGTTGCGGCTACTTATGATCTCGCTCATGCCTGAAGCCGTCATCGTCGCAACCGCTCGCAGTCCCATTGGCCGCGCATTCAAGGGTTCCCTGAAGGACATGCGACCCGATGATCTGGCAGCACAGATCATCAAGGCACTGCTCGCGAAGGTACCCAGGCTCGACCCGGGCGAGATCGAGGATCTCATCATGGGCAATGGGCAGCCCGCCGGCGAGGCCGGTTACAACATCGGCCGCGTGGTAGCGGTGCTGTCAGGGCTCGACGACGTGCCGGGCGTCACCGTCAACCGGTACTGCTCCTCTTCTCTCCAGACGATCCGAATGGCAGCGCACGCGATCAAGGCGGGCGAAGGGGACGTGTTCATCGCTGCTGGAGTGGAGACGACGAGCCGTTTCTTCGCGGGGAACTCCGACGGCGTGCCCAACGCTCACAACTCGCTCTTCGCCGACGCCGAGGCCCGGTCCGCCAAGCGGGCCGAGGGGGGCGGAGCACCCTGGCAGCCCGAGCCGGGGCTGCCCGACATCTACATCGCAATGGGCCAGACAGCCGAGAACGTCGCAGAGTACGAGAGCGTCTCGCGCGAGGCGATGGACGAGTTCGCGGCGCGGTCGCAGCAACTTGCCGTCGAGCACGTCGAGAACGGCTTCTTCGAGCGCGAGATCACGCCAGTGACGCTCTACGACGGCTCGGTCGTGTCAAAGGACGACGGCCCCCGGCCAGGCACCACAATTGAGGGCCTGGCGAAGCTCCAACCAGCCTTCCGCCCCAACGGCCGGATCACGGCCGGCAACGCCTGCCCGCTCAACGACGGAGCGGCGGCGGTGCTCGTCATGAGCGAGACAAGAGCCAGCCAGCTCGGCCTCGAGCCGCTTGCCAGGGTGGTCTCGTCGGGCGTCAGCGGGCTGAACCCCGAGATCATGGGCCTCGGCCCCATCGAGGCGAGCCGCCAAGCGCTGAAGCGTGCGAACCTGAGCATGGACGACATCGACCTCGTCGAGATCAACGAGGCCTTCGCTGCCCAGGTCGTCCCGTCGCAGCTGCATCTCGACATTCCCCTCGAGCGACTCAACGTTCACGGCGGTGCCATCGCCCTCGGCCACCCGTTCGGGATGACCGGCGCGCGCATCATGACCGCGCTGATCAACGGCCTGCGCACGCTCGACGGCACGCTCGGGATCGAGTCGATGTGCGTCGCCGGCGGGATGG
>JBKQLZ010000164.1:0-7233 GCA_052146895.1 Acidimicrobiales bacterium | reverse complement strand
CTGGCGGCGGCAACCCTGCGGACCCGTTCGGCTTCGGGGTCAACCTCGGCGACATCTTCGGGACTTTCTTCGGCGGGCAGGCGGCCGGGAGCTCGAGGCCAGGCACGAGGCGGGGCCAGGACGCCGAGATCTCCCTCGACCTGTCGCTCTACGAGGCGGCCTTCGGGTGCGAGCGCGAGATCACCGTCAACCTGCCAGTGCCGTGCGACACCTGCGAGGGCACCGGTGCCCGGCCGGGCACCTCACCTACGACGTGCACCGAGTGCCGGGGGTCCGGCCAGGTACAGAGGGTGCGTCAGTCGTTTCTCGGCCAGATGGTGACGGCTTCGCCTTGCACCCGTTGCCACGGCCTCGGCGAGATAATCGCAAGCCCATGCGCCGACTGCCGGGGCGAGGGGCGGAGAACGACGTCGCGCACGCTCACCGTCGAAGTGCCGGCGGGCGTCGACAACGGCGCGACGTTGCGCATCTCTGGCGCCGGGCCTGCAGCGGTCCGGGGCGGGATACCCGGTGACCTCTACGTCCACCTGCGGGTGGCCCACGACGCGAGTCTCGAGCGCTCGGGAAACGACCTGCTCACTTCCGTGACGGTCTCGTTCGCGCAGGCGGCTCTCGGGGCCACTTTGGAGGTCCCCTCGCTCGAGGGGCCACTCGAGCTGCACGTGCCCGCAGGGGCGCAGTCCGGCGCAGTGCTGCGCATGGCGGGTCAGGGAGTGCCCCGCTTGCGGAGCCGCCACCGTGGCGACCTGCTCGTGACCATCGTCGTCGAGACGCCGACGAGGTTGTCGAAGGAAGAGGACGAGATCCTCCGCCAGCTGGCCGAGCTACGAGGCGAGACCGTCGGCCCGCCAGACGGCGGCTTCATGTCCCGCCTGCGCTCGAGCTTCCGCTGAGCGACCCGCAGGGACCAAGCACGAGCGGGTCCCTTCTCCGTTCGGCGACGGCGCTCGCCTACGTAGAGGACCTGGAGGTACCAGAGCTGTCGGGCGAGGACGCCCGTCACCTCGGGACGGTCAGGCGTGTGCGTGACGGCGAGCCGGTGATCGCGAGCGACGGCAGCGGTCGTTGGAGGGCCTGCCGACTGGTCGGAGCCGCAGCAGGGGGTGGCGGTGGTGCCCGGGCCGGCGGCGGGGGCGGCGGTCGGGGTCGGGGCCAGAGCTCTGGTCGCGAACTGCGGCTCGAGCCAGATGGACCGATCGTGACCGAGCCCGAGCCGGCGGTGCGACTCGTGCTCGCCTTCTCCCTTGTGAAGGGCGACAGGACGGATTGGGCAGTCGCCAAGCTGGCCGAGCTCGGCACCGACGTGATCGTCCCGCTCGTCTGCGAGCGGACGATCGTGCGCCCCGACGACGAGTCCGCCCACAGTCGCGTCGACAGGATGCAGCGAATCGCCAGGGAGGCCTCGATGCAGGCGCGGCGCGTGCGGCTTCCAGAGGTGACAGAGCCCCGGGAGCCCGCTTCCGTACTCACCACCTACGCGCCTGGCACCACGTGCATCGGCGAGCCGGGCGGCGCTGCGCTTTCTCTGGCCACTCCCGTCATCCTCATCGGCCCGGAGGGAGGCTGGTCGGCCGGGGAGTTGGACCTCGCGCAACGCAGCGGAGCTCGAAAGGTGGGCCTTGGCGCCCACGTGCTCAGAGTGGAGACCGCTGCCATTGCTGCGGCCGCAATTCTGGGCGCCATGCGCCTCAGGGCGCCGGTCGAGCGCTGAGATAGCTGGTAGAGGCCGGTTTTGACCTGGGCCGAAGCGGGCGTTGTGGGGACGGACCAGCTCGAACGAGCACGCTGGGGGAACATTCCGCCACGCTGCGTGTGAAAAAGGCCGCGAAACGTGGTGTAATAGGAGACGTAAATCACTCACAGTGAACCTGCCCCAGCCCCACACTCCGGCCCCAAGTCCTCACTCAGCGGCGCAGAGGCGTCCGCCCGGACACGGGAACCAGAGGACAGCGGGACAGACGATACGGAGCTCCTAGATGGCACACATCGAGTCCATGGATGAGGAAGCGGCAGCCCGCTACGCCCAGGCCGTCGGGACCCGCCTTCGTTCTGTGCGGCGACAGAAGCGACTCTCCCTCCAAGCGGTCGAGAAAGCCTCCGGCGAGGAGTTCAAGGCGTCCGTTCTCGGCGCCTACGAGCGTGGGGAGCGCACCATATCGGTCCCCCGCCTGCAGCGCCTCGCCCAGATCTACGACGTGCCTGTCGACCAGCTGTTGCCGAGCGACGCATCCAATCCCCTCACGAGGGCATCCCAGACCGGCACGAGAGGCGCGTCCAACGGCGAGCACGGGAACCGCAAGATCACTATCGACCTCGTCCGACTGAACGAGGCGCGAGGTCCCGAGCGTGACCTCCTACGGCACTTCCTCGCGTCCGTCCAGGTGCAGCGGCAGGACTTCAACGGCAAGGTGCTCACGATCCGCGAGGATGATCTGCGCGTGATGGCATCGATGTTCGGAAGAAACGTCGACGCCCTCATCTCCCGCTTCGACGAACTGGGGCTCCTGCTGCACAGCGCCACTACGAGTGGGGTCTCCTGACTCGGCCTTCTCCCGGACGAGCAATGCCGGCGCCGGTAACGGTCGGCGCCTACGTGCACATCCCGTTCTGTGTCAGTCGCTGTGACTACTGCGCGTTCGCTACCTGGACCGACCGTCACGAGCTGAGATCGGCTTACGTCGATGCCTGCATCGACCACGTGAGGGCCGCTCAGCATGGCGAGGGCCGTCTCGCCGACAACCTCGAACCGTGGCCGGAGGTCGCGAGCGTGGCGACCGTCTACCTCGGCGGCGGCACGCCTTCGCAGCTTGAGACCCGCGACCTCGAGCGCCTCCTCGCCGCCATCGAGCGTCTCCCGGGTGCGGAGGTGACCATCGAAGCGAACCCGGAGGACGTAACGCCCGGCTGGGCAGCCGCGGTGGCCGTTGCCGGAGCGACACGGATCTCGCTCGGAGTGCAGTCGCTCGACGAGCGAGTCCTCCGAGGACTCGGGCGGGCCCACGACCCGGCTGCCGTGTCGTCCGCCGCGGCAGCCATCGGGGCGGCAGGCATCTCGTCTTACAGCGTCGACCTCATCTTCGGAGGCTCGGGCGAGACCGACGAAAGTTGGCTGGCAACCCTCGAGGGCGTTCTCGATCTCGAGCCGGCACCTACGCACGTGAGCGCTTACGCGCTGACGGTAGAACCCGGTACGCCGCTCTGGCGTGACCCGAGGAGGTACCCGGACGACGATGTCCAAGCGGCTCGCTACGAGACTGCAGACCGCGTGCTCACCGCCCGCGGGCTCGAGTGGTACGAGCTCTCGAATTGGGCGCTTCCCGGCCACGAGTCCCGCCACAACCAGAACTACTGGGCACAGGGCGACTACCTCGCCATCGGAGCGGCGGCTCACGGCCATCGAAGCGGCCATCGCTGGTGGAACCTGCGCACGCCCGAGCGCTACATCGCTGCGGTCGCGGACGGCATCGCGCCCGTCGCTGCAAGCGAGACACTCACGGAGACCGAGCGACGGAACGAGGAGCTCGAACTGTCCCTGCGGACGAGGCGAGGAGTGCCCGCTGCCAGCCTGCCCGTCCGGTCCGATCCGGGCCTCGAGGGCCTCGTCGAGCCGGCAGGCGACGGCTGGGTCGCTCTCACCGTGGCCGGTAGGCGGCTCGCGAACGAGGTCGCTTGCAGGATCGAGCTACCCCCGATGAGCAAAATCACTTGAAACACCAAGAGACGGTGTTAAGGTCGCTGGCATGCCGGACCCAATACGGTGGATGAGCACCGCCGAGGTCGCCCACTACCTGGGCGTCAACACCCGCACCCTTTATCGCATGATCGACGAGGGGGACCTCCCTGCGTACAAGTTCGGGCGAGTGATACGCCTGCAGGAGAGTGACGTCGTTGTCTTCGTCGAGCATGCCCGGATCGCGCCAGGCAGCCTCGAGCATCTCTACCCCATGCCGACCAGGGCCGAGGCCTGAGCGAACACTGAGTGAGCGAGATGTCCACGCCCGAAGTGGCCGACTGCCTGTTCTGCCGGATCGTCGCCGGCGATCTCCCGTCAGAAGAAGTGCTCTCGACCGAGCAGACCTACGCCTTCCGTGATCTCATCCCGCGCGCGCCTACCCACGTGCTCATCGTGCCGCGCCACCACATCACCGACGCGGCCGCTCTCGAGAAGTCTCACGGCGAGATACTGGCCGAGATGTTCCACACTGCCCAGCAGGTCGCCGAGCTCGAGGGCCTCGAGCGGGGTTACCGGCTCGTGTTCAACGTCGGCGAGGACTCGGGCAACTCGGTCCCCCATCTCCACCTGCACGTCATCGGCGGCCGTCTCATGGGGTGGCCCCCTGGTTGACGACCAGTACGGGAAACAACCGGTAGCCTGCGAGTGATAGACGTGCCCGATACCCAGGTAAAGATCCTCGTTCCCGGCAATCACCTCATGATCGGCCTGCTCGGCCAGCAAGACGAGCTGCTGAGAGTCGTCGAGGATTCCTTCGTGGGGACCCACATCCACGTCCGCGGCAATGAGATCACGGTCCAAGGACCTGACGCGGAGCGTGTCGGCAAGCTCTTCGAGGAGCTCGTGCAGCTTCTCGAGCGGGGGCACGGCATCGATCAGGCCAACCTCGGGCGCTCCATCGAGATGGTGAAGGAGGATCTCCGCCCCTCGGAAGTCCTCTCCGCAGAAGTGGCGCGCTCCGCCCGGGGACGCCGGGTCCACCCGAAGACAGCCGGCCAGAAACGATACGCAGACGCCATCTCCAGCAACGTCCTCACCTTCGGCATCGGCCCGGCGGGAACGGGCAAGTCCTACCTCGCCGTTGCGCTTGCCGTGCAGGCACTGCAGGCGAAGGAAGTGACCCGGATCATCTTGACGCGGCCCGCGGTCGAGGCTGGGGAGAGGTTGGGTTTCTTGCCGGGCGACATGATGGCAAAGGTCGATCCGTACCTCCGGCCCCTGTACGACGCGCTCTACGACATGCTCGAGCCGGAAGGGACCCAGCGCCTGATGGAGCGCGGCGCCATCGAGGTCGCACCGCTCGCCTACATGCGAGGCCGGACGCTCAACTCGAGCTTCGTGATCCTCGACGAGGCACAGAACACCACGCCCGAGCAGATGAAGATGTTCCTCACTCGCATCGGGTTCGGGACCAAGGTCGTCGTCACCGGCGACGTCACGCAGATCGACATCGCGGCTGGGAGATCCGGGCTCGTCGGGCTCGAGGACGTTCTCGGTGGCATCGAGGGGATCTCCTTCATCCGCCTCGGCCATGCCGACGTCGTCCGGCACCGCATCGTGCGGGACATCGTGTCGGCCTATGACCGCTTTGCCGCTCGCGAAGCCGGAATCAGCGCTGCTGAAGGCCCGGGCCATGCCAATCCAGGTCTTCGTCGCTGACGAGCAGTCCGACCGGCCAGTCGACCCGGGTCGTTGGGGCGGCCTGGCGGAGCGTGTCCTCGCGGATCGGGGGATTGGCGGGTCGGTCGAGCTCAACATCCTGTTCGTCGATTCAGGGACGATCGCTTCGTTGAACGAGCGTTTCTTGCACAAGTCCGGGCCGACCGATGTGCTGTCCTTTCCGCTCGAGGACGAGCTCGGTGTGCCCTGTGCGCCGCCCCCGGGTCCGGACATCACTGGGCCTGGGCGTGACCCGTTCTCGGGAGACGACGACGGTGCACCGCTAATGCTCGGAGACATCGTGATCTGCCCAGAGGTTGCGTGGGACAACGCGCCCGAGCACGCCGGCTCCTACGACGGCGAGCTCGCCTTGCTCGTCGTGCACGGGATCTTGCATCTGTTGGGAATGGACCACGAGGTCGAGGCGGAGGCCGAGGCGATGGAGGCGCTCGAGGCGGAGCTGTTGGAGCGCCACCATGTGACGGCGGCTGACGAGACCGCCGGCGAGGGCGACCAGTGATCGCGGCAGCCTTCACCAGTACCGACGGCGCCATCCTCGCAGTCGTCTTCTTGTTGCTCGTCTGCTCGGCTTCGCTCGCGCTGGCCGAGACGGGCTTGACGCGCACCTCACGGGCCAAGGCGAAGGCTCTCGTCGACGAGCGGCACCGCGGTGCGCGGGCGTTGCAGCGGTTGGTGGAGGACCCTGAGGGTTTCTTGGCGCCTGTGCTCTTGATGGTCCTGCTGTGCCAACTGGTCGCAGCCACGTTGGTGGGTGTCGTGGCCGCTCACTTGTTCGGGGCGTGGGGCGTCGCAGCAGCGACGGCGTTCGAGGTCTCCGTCATCTTCGTCTTCGCCGAGGCCGTGCCGAAGCAGTGGGCCGTGCGGCACGCCGATCGGGCTGCCCTGCTCGCGGCACCGATCGTGACGGCCGTGATCGGGTTCCCGCCCGTGCGCTGGATCTCGCGGCTGCTGATCGGGATTGCCCGCGTGATCACCCCCGGCGGGGGCGGGGGCCGCAGTTCGAGCGACGTGACGGAGTCCGAGTTGCTTGCCTTCGCCGACGTGGCACTCCAGGACCAGGCGATCGAGACGGAGGAGCGGACGCTCATCCATCAGATCATTGAGTTCGGTGACACCGTCGTCCGCGAGGTGATGGTGCCGCGACCGGACATAGTGGCCGTCGACGCGGACACCTCCGTCGAGGAGGTGCTCGAGCTGGCAATCACCGCTGGTTACAGCCGCATTCCTGTCTACCGGGAGACCATCGACGACGTCGTGGGGATCGCCTTCACGAAGGACCTCGTGCGTGCGGTCCGGGCGGTGCGCGGCGACGGTGAGGTCGGCGGTGGCGGCGAGGTCGGCGGCGAGGTCGGCGGTGGTGCAGGCGGCGACGGTGCCGGTGGCGGCGGTGCCGGCGGCGGCGGTGCCGGTGGCGGCGGTGCCGGCGACGACGGTCAGGGTGGCCGGGTCGAGACGGTGGCTCGGCTAGCACACTACGTGCCCGAGACGAAGCGAGTCGCTCCTTTGCTTCGCGAGATGCAGCGGGGGAAGTTCCACATCGCCGTCGTGATCGACGAGTACGGCGGCACCGCTGGGGTGGTCACCTTGGAGGATCTGATCGAGGAGCTCGTGGGAGAGATCGTCGACGAGTTCGACACAAATGAGCCGATGATCGAGCCGCTCGGCGAAGGCGTCTTCAGGGTGCCTGGCAAGATGCCCGTCGAAGAGGTGAACGAGGTCTTGGAGACCGACCTCCCCATGGACGACGACTGGGACACCATCGGTGGGCTCGTGCTTGCGAAGAGCGGGCACGTGCCGTCCGGTGGGGAGAGGCTGGAGAT
>JBKQLZ010000163.1:0-15383 GCA_052146895.1 Acidimicrobiales bacterium | reverse complement strand
AGGTCACCGAACCGGACGAGGCTGGCAAGGAGATGATGGCGCTCCAGCTGGACAAGGCCGCAAAGGACCTGTCCGGTGCCGTTGACGCCCTGAACGAGCGGAGCAGCGGGATCGGGGTTGGTGTGGTCGGCTTCTGCATGGGCGGCGGGCTGGCGCTCGTGCTCGCTGCTCAGCGCAACGACGCGATCCGTGCGGTCGTTCCTTTCTACGGGGCCATACCCTGGGAGGGGGTCCAGCCTGACTACGCGGCGATAATGGGCGCAGTCCAGGGCCATTACGCCGAGAACGACGGATGGGCGAGCCCGGAGGTCGCCCACGAGCTAGAAGCCAAGCTCATCGAGGGCGGCAATCCCGATGCGGTCGTCTACATCTATCCCGGTGCCGACCACGCCTTCTTCAACGACACCCGGCCCGAGGTCTACGACGCGGAGGCGGCGGCGCTGGCTTGGCAGAGGACGATCGACTTCTTCCGCAGCCGCCTGCGCTGAGGGCGCACTGGCCAGTCCGGGCCGTTGGGTGTCAAGATTTGGCCATGTCCGCTCGCACTCGCTCGATGCCCCGCCGCAGCTGCCTCTCGGTCCCTGGATCGAGCGAAAGGTTCCTGGGCAAGGCACCGAGTGTGCCGGCCGACATGACGTTTCTCGACCTGGAGGACTCCGTCGCTCCTTTGGAGAAGGTCGATGCCCGCGCCAAGGTCGCAACAGCGATCCGCGACCTGCCCTGGGACGACCGCGTGCTCTGCGTGCGGGTCAACGCCTGGGACACGCAATGGACCTACGGCGATGTGATCGACGTCGTCTCCAACTCGGGGGAGCGGCTCGACGAGATCATGCTCCCGAAAGTCCAGAGGGCGGCTGAGGTCGTGGCGCTCGACCTGCTCCTCACGCAGATCGAGCTGAACGTCGGCCTCCCACCTGGGCACATCGGCATCGAAGCTCAGATCGAGACGACGCGCGGGCTCATCAACGTCGAGGATATCTGCGCCGCATCTCCCCGGCTCGAGGCCATCATCTTCGGGCCGGCGGACTTCGCGGCCTCGATGGAGATGCCGGTGCTGACAGGAGGTGTCCAGATCCCGGAGTATCCCGGGGACCATTTCCACTATGTGTTCTCGAAGATCCTGATGGCCGGCCGGGCGAACGGGTTGCAGGTCATCGACGGCCCGTTTCTCAAGGTGCGGGAGCCCGATGCGTTCCGTGACTTCTGCCAGCGCACGCGGGTGCTCGGCTACGACGGCAAGTGGGCGCTGCACCCGGATCAGGTCACGATCCTGAACGAGCTGTTCTCGCCGACTCAGGAGCAGTACGACCGTGCCTGGGCGATCCTCGACGCCTACAAGGAAGCGACCGAGACCGAGCGCAAGGGCGCTGTCATGTTCGGCGACGAGATGATCGACGAGGCGAGCCGCAAGATGGCCGTCAAGTTCGTGACCCGGGGCGAGCGCGCAGGGCTGAAGCGCTCGGAGTAGGGGTACGCGGGCGCCGTGTCGTCCATACCGGCGGGACAACGGCGCCTGCAAAATCGTGAGTGAATTCCCCGGGTTTTCCTGGGGGTTTGAGTCACGATTTTGATCTGTCTTTGATCTGTCTTTGATCTGTCTTTGATCTGTCGGCGAGGCGGTCAGGTTCTTGCGGGTACCTGTCAGCTGCCGGTTGCCGGGGCGAGGCTCGCCTCGAGACCGGGACCACCGGCGACGGCCGCTGCCGCCTCAGTGCCAGCCTCAGCCCAGGCGGGCGTACCGGTGTGGGATGCGGTGAAGTCCTTCTGGCGGATGAGGACGAAGCACAGCCCTCCGGCTACGAACGCCGTCACGGCACCGATCAAGAGGATCTCGTTGAGGCCGTGCACGAAGCCATTGAGTACCGCGTGATGGATGAGCAGGGCCAGCCGTGCCTGGGCGGGCGACAGGTGCAGGCCGACCGAACCGCCAGGGCTCCCGTTCGTCACCTCGACGGCGATCTTCGAAGCCGAGCTGCCAAGCGGACTCCCCGACAGCGACGACACGACGCTCGAGCGCATGGTGCTCGAGAAGATCGAGCCGAGGGCGGCGATCCCGGTGGCTGTACCGACCTGCCGGAAAGTCGAGTTGATGCCCGAAGCCATGCCGGAGCGGGCGGGTTCGACCACGCCGACCGCGGTCGATGCGAGCGGCACGTTGATGAGGCCGACTCCCGCGCCCGCGACGATGAACCCGCCGACGAAGTGGGTCCAGGACGAAGACACGGTCAGGCCCATCATCAGCAGCATCCCGACGCCGGTCAGCAAGAAACCAGGCGTGATCAACCACTTGATCGGCACCTTGGAGGTCAGGCGTCCGGCGACAGCGGCGGTGATGAACGTGGCCCCTGTCAGCAACAAGAAGCGGACGCCGGTGGCCACAGCCGACAGCCCGAGGCCATCTTGCATGTAGATGATCAGGTAAGTGAATAGAGCAAAGATCGACCCGTTCACGCCAAAGGCCGCGATCAGGCCCCCGGTGAAGGTCGGCTTGCGGAGGAGCGAGAAGTCGAGCATGGGTTCTTTCTGGAGCTGCTCGACCGCCACGAAGGCAACGAACATCACGCCGGCGGCAATCAATGATCCGACGACTGTCGCGTCACCCCAGCCCTTCGTGCTGCTCTCGATCAGCCCGTAGACAAGCGCAGCCAGTGATGCGGAGAACGTGAGGAAGCCGAGCAGGTCGGGCCGCTTTGCGTGCGGGTTGCGGGACTCGTCGACCTTGAGGAGCGTCACGAGGAGAGCGAGCGCGCCGATGGGGACGTTCACGAAGAAGATCCAGCGCCAGGAGATCCCGCTCGTGATGACACCTCCTAGCACCGGGCCGACCGCGACGGCGACGCCGGTGATGGCGCCGTAGATGCCGAACGCCACTCCGCGTTCACGACCCTCGAAAGTGCTCGCGAGGATGGCGAGCGAAGTGGCGAACATGATCGCTCCGCCGATCCCTTGGAAGCCCCTCGCGAGGATGATGAAGAGCGAGCCGGTCGAGACCCCGCACAGCAGCGATCCGAGGGTGAAAACAACGATGCCGATCGCGAAGACAAAGCGCCGGCCGAGCAAGTCGGCGAGCGATCCAGATGTGAGCAGCAGTGCAGCAAGCGTCAGCGCGTATGCGTCGATCACCCACTGAAGGTCCGACAGGCTGGCGTGGAAGTCGTGCTGGATGTTCGGCAACGCGACGTTCACGATCGTGAGGTCGAGCAGCAGCATGAAGATCCCCACGCAGACTGCTCCGAGCGTCCACCACTTGCGATCCACTGGTCCTCCTTGAGACTCGGTGCCGAGGATTCATGCGTGGGCTGGATCCCGGCTTACGGAGAATGTACTCGTTGCTCGCCAGATAGTCAACAGACCGAATCATCTGTCCGAGAGATGATCAGGTATAGTGCTTGTTGTGCAGGAGTTGGGGTCTGTCAAGCGCGACGAGGTTGCGAGCTATCTCGGCTACCTCCTCAGGCGGGCTCGGATCGCAGCGGCTCAGCTCGGCGCGGAATCCACAGACTCCGGCGCGTTCGCAGCACTGGCCGGCGCAACCCCGGCAGTCCCAAGCTCGAGCGGCCCGGCGGAATCGCTCGAGGCCGAGGGCGGATACCTCAGGTATCTGGCAATCCTCGTCGTGATAATCAAGCACGGGCCTGTCTCCCAGCAGTGGCTTGCCGAGTACCTGAAGATCAACCGCTCGGTGATGGTGAAGCTGATAGACGTGCTCGAGCGGCGAGGTGACGTCGTGAGGGCCCGTAATTCCGCCGATCGCCGAAGCTATGCGCTCGCGGTGACAGTGCCAGGACGAAGGCGGGCGAAGGCGCTCTCGGCACAAGCTCGTCGCCTCAGCCGTGAGCTGGTGGCTCCGCTCTCGGCGGCCGAGGTCCGACGCTTGGTGGGGTTGCTCGGGGAGTTGGTCGGGCCGCGTTTCTCGCCGGAGCTTCCCCGCACGCTGCTCGAGTCGCCGGTCTGGCTTGTCACGATCGCCCATGAGCACATGGAGGCCGGCGGGGACGAGCGGCTCGAGCCGCTCGGGCTGAGCGTCCGCACGTACGTCTCGCTCGCCCTGCTGTCCGGCATGGCGTGCTCGCAGACAGAGCTAGCTACGCACATGCTCATCGGGCCGGCCGCAACCGTCGATCTCGTGGACGAGCTCGAGAGGCGGGGTGCGGTCCACCGCGTGCGCAACGTCGCGGATCGCCGCAGCTACAACCTCGAGGTCACGCCGGAGGGCCAGCGCCTGCAGGTGCTCGGCCGGGACGTCATTGCCGCGTCGACGGCCGAATTCACGAAGAGTCTTGACCGAGAGGCGAACGAGGAGCTCCTAGGTTTGCTCGGGAAACTGACGAGCGCCGACTCGAAGACCGCCAGCTGATCAGCGGCCACTCAGCTGTTCGCCGTCATCCGCCTGCCAGCATCCGTGTGAACGTCTTCGCGAACAGGTAGGCGTCGCCGGGCCACCTCGCCGACAGGTAATTGCCGTCGCGGGCTGCGAATGCGGCGGAATCGTCGTTCGCCCTGCCGCGGCGGTACAGCGTCCTCGGGCCGCGCAGGAAGCGGGACGGGTCCTGCAGGGCGGCGCGGACCTCGTCCTCGACGTACTCGGGATACGTGCGGTAGTAGCTCCCGAGCTTCCACGATGTGAGCATCCATGCGGATCGCTCCATGTACTTCGGGAGACATGTCGTGAACCGGGAGGACAAGATGCTCCGGTCCGTGCCGGCCTCCTTGGTCCGAGCGAGGACGAGAACGCCGTGGCAGATCGCGCCGACGGGACGGCCGAGCTGCCAGAACTGCCCCACCTTGCCCTGGAGCTCGCTGCTCGCCAGGTACTGGCGCATCCCCGGTGCGTGACCGCCGGGCAGCACCAGAGCGTCGAAGGCGCTTGGATCGATGTCGGCCCAGGCGACGGGGTGGCGGAACTCTCCTCGCGCGGCCATCTCGGCGTAGATCCGTCGTGCTTCTGGCTCAGCCCCGAGTGCTCCGAAGATGACGCCGGTCAAAAGGCGCGGGTCGCAACTCGGGGAAGGGCCGGCTGTACCTCGCTCAGTCGCAAAGACGATGTCGTGACCGGCAGATGAGAGGTACCACCACGGGACGGAGACCTCGGTCGTGTCGAAGTCCCTGTCGGGGAGCGGGATCAGGACCCGGGCCACGGCGGCTCTCGCTCTCGCTCTCGCCGAGGTCTCTCAGGAGGACGCTTGCTCGACGAGTCGCCTGGCTATCACTTTGAGGCAGAGCGTCTCGTCGGCGCCTTCGAAGATCGACAGCACCCGCGAGTCGACGAACAGCCGGCTGACGGGAAACTCCTCCGCGTAGCCCATTCCCCCGTGGATCTGCATCGCCTCGCGGGAGACCCACTCGGCTGCCCGGCAGACGTAGGCCTTGACCATCGAGGCCTCCATAGAGCCTTCGCCGCGTGCCATCATCGATGCCACTTCGTACGAGAACTGCCGGCTCGCCTGGATCATGGCGGCCATGCGGCCGAGCTTGGCCCGCGTCAGCTGGTACTCGATGATCGGCTTGCCGAATACCTTCCGCGCGCGGGCATAGGAGAGCGCAGCCTCGTAGGCCGCTTGCATGACACCGAGCGCGCGGGCAGCGGTCTGCAGCCTGCCGTTCTCGAAGCCGGCCATCTGCAGATAGAAACCCTGCCCCTTGCCTTCCTCGCCCCCGATCAAGTTCTCGGCCGCCACCCACCAGTTGTCGAACGCGAGCTCATAGGAGTGCATGCCGCGATAGCCGAGCGTGTCGATCGGTCGACCTTCGAGCTTGCCCTGCCCGAGCCCGGCGGGCCGACCCTCGATCGAGTCGTCTTGGGTGAGCAAGAAACCGTGCGAGTCCGTCTGCGGCTTAGGGACCACGAACAGCGTGAGGCCGCGATGACCCTTCGACCGGTCGGGATCCGTGCGAGCCAGAAGCATCAGGACGTCGGCCCGTGCGGCGAACGTGCACCATGTCTTCACGCCGTTCACGAGGTAGCCACCACCTTCGGCAGCCGTGGCAGTGACCGTCAGGTTCGCCACGTCAGAACCGAAGTCCGGCTCGGTGACGGCGACGGCGACCATCAGCTCGGCACTCGCGATGAGGGGCAGCAACCGCTCGCGCTGTTCCTCGGTGCCGCCGTTCACGATTGCTCGGGTAAGGATCTCAGGCCGGGTGATCAATGCGCCGCCCGCGCCGAGCGATGCGCGGGAGAGCTCTTCAGTGGCCACGACCATGCCGAGGTAGTCGTGCTCGCCGCCCGCCGCGAAGCCGCCGTACTGCTCGGGCACACTGAGCCCGAAGCCGCCCATCTCGGCCAGCCCGCGGATGATCTCCTCGGGGATGTCTGCGTTCTCGCGGTGAATGTGCTCGGCCCGGGGTGCGATCTGGTCCTCGGCGAAGCGCCGGAACGTGTCCCTCACGAGCTCGAAGTCCGGATCGAGGTGGAGAGGCCCGGGTGTCTCCGCCACCGACGCGAGCGCCTCGGCAGAGCGAGCGAGCGTCAGGAACTCGCCCGCTTCGTGGTGCCAGCCCGGCTCGGTGCCCCAATCAGCCTCGCGCCCCGTCGTGCGAGTCACGAGATCTGCCACCACGTCTGCCACGAACACGTTCGCGAGCCGGGCCTCGGTGTCGCCACGGGCGCCGTAGCGGAGGGCCGCCCGCGCCGTCTCGACGCCGGCGGTCGCGTGGGCGAGGTCGTACGCGAGCACCTGGTGCTCGTCCAATGCCTTCCCACCGTTGCTCCACTCGGCAAGATTCTTCGCCGCTTTCGACGCAAGATCAGAGGCGAGGTCGAGCGCGGCCTTGGCAGCCGCGAGGTCGGCAAGGTCAGCAAGGTCGATTCCGGTCGCGGGCATGGGTGCCAGGCTACCGAGGCGCCCGCGGCCGGCGCCCATCGACGGTTCGCCCCGCAAGGGCTTTCAGGCCGAGCCGACCCGGCCGATGACTGTCACTAGTGGTGGGAGCACCACGGGATCGTCGCCGGGGTCGACTTCGGTCAACGCTTCCAGGTACTCGGCAACCGGGCCGGGCCCAGCGCCGGCGGGAGCCTCCGCCCACGCATCGATGAGCTCGAGGCCAGCCTGGCGGGCGAGCGAGGGAAGGAGCGCGCCGATGTCGGGATGGCGGGCGCTCGGCATCGACAGTGGCATGCCCCCGACACGCCCCGCAGACGTGATCGGCTCCTGCGCGACCACGTAGCCGCCGTCGGTCACTACACCGACCATCCTGCGAAGGACGCGCAGGGGATCGATCACGTGCATCAGCAAGAAACGGCAATAGGCCAACTCCACCCGCTCCGGCAACAGCAGGTCCTCCGCGTCCTGGGTGAGGGCGATCACCTGCGCGCCGCCCGCGGCAGCAGCCGCGCGAGCGGTCTCGTCGCGGGCGAGCGGGTCCGAGTCGATGGCGTAGACGCGCCCCTCCCGCCCAGCGAGAGCCGCCAGGGCGACAGACACGTCTCCGCCTCCCGCTCCCACGTCGGCGCACCGCCAGCCCTCCGCGAGCTCGAGGCGCTCGAGGGCTGTGGCGAGGGGTCGCCGGTAGACGTCGTTGCGCAGGCCGAGCTCGGTCACCCGCCAAACCGTAGTAGCGGCCGGGCGGTCTGCGGCCTCCGTAGGCGGGATAAGTTGTCGCTTGTGAGAGTGACGATGCTCCTTTGCGACTCGGCCCAGGTAGCCGATGGCAAGCTGTACATCCTCGGCGGAGGGTGGAGCTTGATCGGCCCGGACCCGATGCCGTCCGCCGTCGCACTCAAGATCGACGTCGACTGGAACGAGGCCGGTTCTCCGCACCATTGGGAGCTCTACCTCGTCGACGAGGACGGACAGCCCGTGCTCGTCGACACCCCAGACGGCCCGAAGCCGATGGAAGTGCGCGGCGATTTCGAGGTCGGTCGCCCTGGCTCGGTGCCCGAGGGCAGCCCCATCGATGTCGCACTGGCGGTGAACTTCGGTCCCCTCCCGCTGCCGACCGGCACGCGGTTCACGTGGCGCCTCACCATCGACGGTGACTCTGCTCCGGACTGGGTGCTCGCGTTCTCCACCCGCGAGGCGCGCCAGCCGCTCGAAGAGGGCTGACCGGCCCCACCGTCATGACCACGCACGAGCGCCCCTTCGGGCGCGCCCTCGAGGACTTCGTAGCGGGCGACATCTATCGCCACTGGCCGGGCAAGACGATCACAGAGTACGACGACCACCTGTTCTGCATGATCACGATGAACCACCACCCGTTGCACACTGACGCGTTCTACGCGGAGAACGACACGGTGCAGGGCCGCAACGTCGTCGTGGGCAACCTCGTCTACTCGCTCGTCCTCGGCATGAGCGTCCCGGACGTCTCGGGCTCGTGCATCGCCAACCTCGAGGTCGAGTCCCTCATGCACAAGAAGCCGACGTTCCACGGCGACACGATCTACGCAGAGACGAAGGTTCTCGACGTGACCGAGTCGCGTTCGAAGCCTGACCGGGGTGTCGTGACGGTCGAGACGAAGGGCTACAACCAGCACGGGGACGAGGTCTGCTACTTCCGCCGCAAGCTCCTCGTCTGGAAACGCGACGCTCTGCCGGAGCGGCACAGGCCCTACGAGTCCTCCTTCGACTGAGCGCGGCTACGCTGCCCGGCGAGGGGGAGCCCGGGGCTTAGGTCACGGGCCATGCGGTGCAGGGAAGCTGGGCGACTCACGGTCTGAGCTCGTTCCGGTCACGGCCACGGCGCATGCTGTGGCCGGCCCTGCCCCCGCCACCGCTCGGACCGCCGCTCGGCGGGCGAGACGGCCCTTGTGGGGCGATCAGGGCTTGGCTGCCGGATCAGGCCGAAGCTGCGTGGATCCGGACGTCGCCGCTGCCCGTCTGGCAGGTGATCCGCAACTTCGCGTCTCCCGCGACGGCCTCCTGGAACGGCAAGGTGCACGTCATGTCGCCTGACAAGCTCGCAACGTCGAGGTAGGCACCGACGCCCGGGGCGACCCCGATCGCGATGTCGCCCGACGCCGTCCGGACTGTTATCTCGCCTTCCTCGACACGACCGAGATGAAGGTCCCCCGACGCCGTGTGCACCTTGACGGAGGAGCCCGCTACGTCGATGTCCACGTCCCCGCTCGCGAGGACGAGGTCGACCGGGCCGCCGACGGAGCCGATGACCACATCAGAGCTGGCACCCTTCATCTTGAGCCGGCTCGCCACTTGCCTGCATCGCAAGTCGCCGCTGGCGGAGTTGACCATGAGCTCTCCGTCGACCTGCTCGAGCGTGACGTCACCACTGGCCGTGTTGGCGTGGAAGTCCCCGGTCCTCCCGGCGGAGCGAACATCTGCCGATGCGGTGCTCACGGAGATCGACGAGCCCTCGGGGAGAGCGATGGTGCAGAGCAAGTCTGCGTTGTTGAAAGCGCGCGTCGGCACTTTCACGCGGAGCCTGCCGTTCTCGAATACGACAGTTGCCGCCTCGATGAGCTCTGCAGCTCGGCGCGAGCTCGCTCTCATCGGCTCGAGCGCGACCTCGATCTCGTTATCGCCTCGCGGTTGGAGATCTACGCGACCGGCGGCCAACTCGACGTTCGCCTCGATCGGTCCTGCTGATGCAAAAGACCACTCCATGGTGTTGCTCTCCTTTCGTGAAGGTCGTAAGGCGACAGGTGTCGCCGAGGTCTCGGGTAGGTCAGCCCTGCACGTATCCGGTCATGCGCCGCGGCATCCGGCGGCCGGGCTGGGAGCCCATCGGCGTCTCGAGCGTGCGGGCGAGCGCCGAGACGACCCATGAGTTGAGCGATGCGCCGGCGCGGGACGCCACGTTCTCGATCTGGCCCTTCAGGCCCTCCGGCAACCTGAGGGTTAGCCGGGCGAGCTCGTCGTCGGCGTAACCGGCCATGCGTTCTTGCTCTGATCCCTCCGAGGCGGCAGCGGCTTGCTGGTCGGCGATCACGAGGGTGAGGACAGGGTCGCGCCCCTCGAGGCGGATCTCGACGTCTGCGCCAGGGAAGGAGTCCGAGAGCTCGCGGGCGGCCTCATGGAGCGCGTCGAGCAGGTGGACCCGGATGGAGGTCTCCACGCTCGAGACGAGCAGCTCTGCTATTCGCCGAGTGTCGTCGCCCCCGACGGCGCCTGCGCGGCGCAGGTCGTCGCTGATGCCTTCGATGGTGGATGACAACTGCATGATGTCACTATGACATCATCGACGACATCAGTCAAGACCATAGTGACGTCATCTACGCGTCATCGCGACACTACGCGTTGAGCCACTCCACAATCCGGCCGTTGACCAGGGTCGGAGCCTCGAGGTGAAGGAAGTGGCCGAGGCCCTCGAAGCTCGCGACCTCTGAGCCTTCACCGAGCAAGCCCTGGAGCGTCGCGGCTATGTCGGGTCGCTCGACGATGTCCCAGCCGAGGCAGCCGTCGGCCCGCCCGTGCAGGTAGAGCGTCGGCTGCGGCACGCTTGAGAGGGCGGCGGCGGCCTGCCCTGCGAGCTCGGGCGGCGCGCCGGTGAAGTCGAACATCGCTCGGTAGTACCCGAGAGCGGCGCTCAAGTTCTCGGGCGCCGCGAGCGACTGCCGGACCCTCGCCATGTCCTCGGTTGCGTCGTACCCGGGAGACCAGTCTCCCCACAATCTCGCGAGAAACGACATCTCATCGGCTCCAACAACTCCCTCCGCGAAGGGCGTCTGGAAGAAGAACATGTAAAAGGATCGCTTCAGCTGCTCGTAGCTGAGCAAGCCCTGCACGAACGCGCCCGCCGGCGGAACTGCGAGGCCAACGACCCTGGCAAAGCGATCAGGGCTGAACGCTCCGGCTCCGTAGGCGGCGGCCGAGCCCCAGTCGTGACCGACGACGATTGCGTCGGAACCACCACCGAGCGCGTCGTGGAGCTTCACGGCGTCGTCGATGATGGCCGCAACCGAGTACTGGCCTTCGGGCGACAAAGAAGAAGGTGCGTAGCCCCGGAGATAGGGAGCCACCGCGTGATACCCGGCATCTGCAAGGTCTCCGAGGAGGTGTCGCCACGTCCAGGCCGTATCGGGGAAGCCGTGGAACAGTAGGGCGAGAGGCCCCTCGGTGGGTCCGCTCTCGAGCAGAGCGAACGACATATTGCCGATCTCGACAGTCCGCTCAGTTATGGGGTGGGTCATGCCACTATCCTGCACCCCACACAAAGCAGTGAGGTGGAGCTCGCAAGAAGCGAGCCCCAGCCGCTGCCCTGGGTAGGGGCGAGAGGGGGAGTGTGTGGCCACTGTGACGTTCCACGGCGTCCGGGGTTCCTGCCCGTGCTCGGACCCGAGAATGCGGCGGTACGGAGGAGCGACCGCGTGCGTCTCGGTCCAGCCCGACGGTGATCTGGCACCGGTGGTCCTCGACTTCGGTACTGGCAGCAGGTTGCTCGGCGAGGAGCTGGTGGCGCGTTACTTCCCAGGCGAGGGCCTTTCCGGCGGGGCTCCCGCGGCTGGGTCGGAGCCCGGCGATGATGCGGCGCCCGATGAGCCGGCCGTCGACCCGCAACTCTTCCTCTCTGCCTTCGTGACCCATCTTCATTTCGACCACGTCCAGGGCCTCCCGTTCTTCGGGCCGGCCCTGCGGTCAGCGGCGCGCCTCGACATCTACGGTCCGGCAGAGGACGACATGTCGCTCGAAGAAGCTTTTGCCGCTTTCGTGCAACCGCCGTACTTCCCTGTCGGGCTCACGGCGCTGCCGGCCGACCTCAGATGGCACGCCATTGCCGATGGTGACGCCGTCTCGGTCGGCGAGGCGACGGTGTGGACGCGAGAGATCCCTCACGTGGGTAGGACCCTCGGGTACCGCGTCGAGTGCGACGGACGCGCCGTGGCCTATCTCGGCGACCATCAGGCACCGAGTGCATCGTCGGGCTGCACCGGCGTCTCGAAGGGAGCGATCGAGCTCGCGCTCGAGGCCGACGTCCTAATCCACGACGCGCAGTACACGGCCGAGGAATTCGCCGTGAAGGGCCACTGGGGCCATAGCACCATCGAGTACGCCATCGAGGTCGCGCGCGTCGCCCGCGTGCGGAGGCTGGTGCTCTTCCATCACGATCCGACTCACGACGACGACCTCTTGGACCGGCTCGGCTCTGAGGCAGCGCGGCTCGCGGGCGACCGCTTCGAGGTGCTCGTGGCTTCCGAGGGTTTGGCCGTCAAGCTCTCCGACTGAACCCGGCCCAACGACGCGCGCGCGACGAGTGGCCCTAGCAGCGGGTTGAATAGTTACGTGGTTGCCCTCGCCCTACGGTTGTCGACGAAGAGCGTGGACCGGTTGTGATCGCGCTCGCCGTCGGTGGAGCCGCCGTTGTCATCTTGGTCGCCGTCGTGTGGGCGAGGATGGCCCGCGGTCGCTCCGACAGCCGTTCGATGCAGAACTACGAGCACACGTTGCACGTCCTCGGCGACGTCTCCAAGCGCAGTGATGCCGCAGCGCGCATCAATCCGGTCCCACGATCACAGGCGGATCACGGCCACGTTCGCACCGATTGGGGCGAGGAGCTCACCCCCGAGGCCGAGCACGAGCGGGCAGCCGAGCCCAAGCCCGAGCCGGCGCAGCCCGAGAGTGAGCGGGTGAAGATCGTGGGGGTACCTGGTCGTTTCGAGGACGACAGTGACGCGTTCGAGCGTGCCCGGGAGCAGGAAGAGTTGGAGACGGTCGTTCCCTTTGCCCCGCCGCACGTGGTCTTGCGCCCGCCGCGCCCGGTCATCCAACGTCCGCGGTCGCGCCCGGCGTGGGGTCGCCTCGCGTCGGTTGCGGCAGTCCTCGTCGTCGTCGCAGGGCTTGGCTATGCCGGATCTCGCCTGCTGGCAGCTTCGCCGCGCCACGGAACGGCAAGCCCGCCGACGACCCTTCACCATGCCGGAGGCGGGACCGTCCCGAGCTCGACCACTTCGACGACCCCGACCACGGTGTCGGACGTCCTCGTGCCTGTGTCCACTTCGCCGACGGATGTCGCGTTCACGGCGCCGAGGGGTAGCTACACAGTCGGCTTGAACGTGGCGGGTGGCACTTGCTGGGTCGGAATCCAGCAGCTGTCCGGAGGTCCATATGTGTGGGAGGAGACGCTCTACAGCGGGCAGAGCGCTTCCTACAAGGCCTCCGGTACTCTCGTCATCCGCATCGGTGCCCCCAAGTATCTCAGGGTGAAGGTCAACGGGATGACAGCGCGTTTGCCGGCTTACGTCCAGCCGTACGACGTCACGTTCGATACTTGACTGCGGTACGTCACGCCGGCGGGCCTCCTCCGAGCGTCATCGTCGAAGTGTGGAGCTGGCCCGAGGGATCCCTGTAGCCGACCGTTACCCGGTCACCGGGGTGATCATGGAACAACAGGCCCGAGAGGCTGTCGGTTGAGGTCACCGAGTGACCGTTGAGCGAGACGATCAGGTCGCCGGCGACGAGCCCGGCGTTGGCCGCGGCTGATCCGGGCACGATCGCCTCGATGAGAGTTCCCGGGGTAGTCGTGCTCGGCTCGACGTCGACTCCCATCACGCCCCGCACGCCGATGTAAACGGTCGCCGAGCTTTGCCCGGCCTTTATCTGCCGCGCGATCGGCAGCGCCGTGTTGATCGGGATCGCATAGGCCTGACTCGCTACCGACTGATCCTCTGGCGTCGAGGCGGCCGCCGTGTCGATGGCGAGCACCTCGCCGGAGGAGTTGACGAGAGGCCCGCCGGAGTCGCCGGGCTCGATCGGGTCGTCCGTCTCTACGAGCCCTGTCAGGTGCTCAGGGTTGGCTCCCGAGTCGTCGGTGGCGGTGATTGGTTGGTTGAGAGCCACGACCGATCCGGCGGCAGTGCTAGGCGTGCCGCCGAGACCGCCTGCGTTCCCGATGGCGAGCACGGGCTCGCCCGCGTGCAATCCGGAGCTGTTGCCGAGCTCGGCCGTCGCGAGGCCAGAGGCGTTCACGAGTTGGATAACGGCGATGTCGCTCGTCGCGTCCGTGCCCAGAACGTTGCCGGTGTACGTCCGGCCGTTCCCGATGTCGGTCACGCGGATGCTCGTAGCACCATCGACGACGTGATTGTTCGTGAGGATCTCGCCGTTCGATGTGAGGACGATGCCTGTGCCCGCCGCGCTTTCACCGGCATCGCCGAGCACGACGTTGATATCCACGAGAGACGGGTCGACCTTGGCGGCGATCGCTGACGCGTTGAGCGAGCTTCCTCCAGCCCCTACGCCCGTCGACCCGCCGGAACCGGCCGAGCCAGGGGTTTGACCGAAGCTGGGGAACCCGGGGATGCCACCGGAAGTACCCCCGTTGCTGCCAGGGGAAGAGCCGGAGCCTCCTCGGGAGCTGTTGGCAGGCGAGCCTCCGCTGGCGATGGCGGTCGGATTCGTCGTCGCGCGGCCTGCGAACACTCCGCCCGCCCCAGCGGCTGCAAGCAGAACGACGAGAAGGAACCCATTGCGGATCCGGTGCGACTTGGCGCCACCCCCCAAAGGCACGGGGCCGCCCGGCGACGGGGGAGCGTATGAGCCGTAGCCCGGGTACCCGCCGTACGGCGGTTGTGTGCCGTACGGCGGCTGGGTCCCGAACGGGGTCTGAGAGCCGTACGGCGGCGCCGAGCCGAAGTACGGAGCCTGCGGGCTCCCGTAGGGCGCAACCGGCGAGTACGGCCAGTCGCCCTGGGTCGGCGGGGGTGGTGGGGATGGCGGGAAGGGCGCGGGTGCAGGGGGCGCAACAGGTGTCATCTCGGCCGTGTCACCCGCATCTGCTATCGCCTTCGTCTCGACCGTCTCTGGAGGATCGATGTCAGTCGGCCACTCGCTACCGGGCTCGTAGCTGCTCATTGGTACGGGACTCCTTCGTCTGGGCCGCTCGGTCACTCCCGACCCTGCCAAGAGCTTGCCGAATGAACCTGGGAATTGCTTGAGAAGAAGCTGCGCGGTTCGCGTGACTTATCCGGTCGCGCCGGCCGGACCATTGCCGCAGATCCTGTCGACGACGAACCCGAGAAGAAACGCACGCCGTTTCCAGGCGTGATACCGCCCAGACGGCCCGAAGTGCCCAGCTGACAGCTCCATGCGCAACAGGACCCGCGCGACGTTGTCGGGATGGGATGCACGCAGCTTCTGGACCCATTTCGTGGGTTCGAAGTAACCGACGCGGGGGTCGGAGATGCCACCGGTCACCAAGATCGGCGGGTAGCGCCGCTCCGACACGTTGTCGTAGGGCGAGTAGGCCTTGATCCAGCGGTAGGCGTCCTCGCTCGACACGGGATCTCCCCACTCCTCCCACTCGTTCGTGGTGAGGGGCAGCGACGGATCGAGCATCGTCGTCAGGCAGTCGACGAACGGCACCTCGGCCACGACTGCCCCGAAGGCATCCGGATCGAGATTGACCGCAGCGCCCATGAGGAGTCCGCCCGCACTGCCGCCGTTCGCAGCGAGCATGCTGGGCGAGGTCCACCCGTCGTCGACAAGGAAGTG
>JBKQLZ010000162.1:0-15211 GCA_052146895.1 Acidimicrobiales bacterium | reverse complement strand
TCGGTCTTCCTCCGCCTGAGCTCGACACGTTTCTCGAGTGGGTGCGCGCGATCCTGCACCCCGACGAGAACGGCGAGCTGGATCGCGAACGGCAGTTTCTCGCTGCCGTGAACCTCTACGAACGGCTCCGCGCGGTCATCGCCGGCCGGCGGGCCGCGCCGGACCCAGAGGCGACCGACATCCTGAGCGACGCCTTGACTTGGCGGATCGACGGCGAGCTCGTGAGCGACGAGGAGATCGTCTCCTGCTGTGTCCTTCTCTTCATGGCCGGCCTGGACACGGTTGCCAACGCCTTGTCGTTCTCGTGGCACCACCTCGCCACTAATCCCGACGACCGGGCCTGGCTGGCCGCCCACCCGGCGGACCGGGGGGCCCTCGCGGCTGAGGAGCTGCTGCGGACATTCCCGATCGCACAGATCGCCCGCAAGGTGACACGGGACACCGATTTCGGCGGCGTTCAACTGCACGGTGGCGACATGGTGCTGTTCGCGCTCGCGGCAGCCAACCGGGACCCCGTCCACCTCGAGGGCGCCAGGACGGTCGACTTCGGGCGCAAGCCGGTCGCGAGCTACACGTTCGGCACTGGTCCGCACCGCTGCCTCGGCTCCCATCTCGCGCGACGGGAGATGGCGGTCGCGCTCGAGCTCTGGCACACGAGGATCCCCGAGTACGAGCTCGCCGTCGACACGCCACTGACTGGGCATTGGGGAAGCGTGAACGGCCTTCGCACGCTGCCGCTGCGCTGGCCGGCAGCGAAGGGTCACCGATCGAAGCGTTGACCGACTGTGTATTCGAAATGGGCCGCTATCGTCGCCCTCTCCTCGTCGTTCATCGTGAACGCAAAGTCGGTGCGGGGCGGTATCAGGCGGAACACGAATCCCCTCATGGCGAATCTGGCGTTGGGGCCGCTTGCAGCCGTGCGGCGAACGCCCGAAGCGTGCCCGCCCAACCCTCGGCAGATCCGACGCTGTCCCGCATCTGCTCCCAACCTTCGCCGTGATTGTCAATGTTGCGGTGCTCGAGTTCCACTCGTGTTCGCTCCGGCGTCTCAGCAAAGAAACGGACCTCTACCTCGCTCGCCCTCCTCGAATCGCTCTCGATCTGCCAAGCCAGGCTGATGTCCCACGAGAACACGGCCCTCTCAGGCGGCTCATACGCGAGAACGCGAGCCCAACGACACTCGCTCCCGTCCGTGCCCCGGTCATAGACGTGTCCGCCCACGCGTGGTTCGAACACGATCTCGGCCAGCTCCGCTTCGAGGATGTGGTGCTCAGGCGGCCACCAGCTTCCGATGTCCTCGGTGAACACCGCGAACGCATGATCGATCGGGACCTCCACCACGATCGAAGCCTGCACCGAGGTCTTTGACGGTTCACTCATGAGATGGTCCTCCACCTTTCTCAGCCACAGCCTTGAACGAGGCCAGGGCAGTGTTCCAAAACCTGTCGAGGTAATCGCGCAACTCGGCGATGCCGTTCGGGTCGAGCCTGTAGATGCGCCGCGTCCCGTCTCGGTCGTCCGTGACTAGTCCTGCTTCCTTCAAGACCTTGAGGTGCTGGGAGACCGCTGGCCGGCTCACCGGCAGGCGCTCTGCCAGGACGCCGACCGGAGATGGGTTCTCAGCGAGGTGCTCGAAGATCGCCCGTCTCGTCGGATCGCCGAGTGCAGATAGTGCCAACATGTTCGCCATGACTTACCGTAAGTATATGCTTACCGATGCCGATGTCAAGGCCATACCCCCCTAGGCGGCAGCCGGAATCGGGAATAGGAACGTGCCCGGGCGGGCTGTGTTCTTTGATGGCAGCTCGCGACGAGTCCTCTCCGGCAGCCGGTCCCCTCGCTCTTGTCGGCTCGGGCGAGTTCCTAGAGGACATGGCACCCATCGAGGCGGCTCTGCTCGCCGACAGGCCGCCTCGCTATGTTCAACTAGCCACCGCTGCGGTACCCGACGGTGCCGCTGTGGTTGATCGCTGGCACCGCTTGGGCGCTGAGCAGGCCGCACGGCTCGGAGTCGAGGCCGTTGTCCTACCGGTGACAGATCGGCGTGACGCCGAAGACCCAGCCCTCGCGGCCGAGGTGGCGGGTGCGGGCCTCGTCTATCTCTCCGGTGGCAACCCGACTTACCTGGCAGACACGCTGCGGGGCACCGCTGTGTGGGATGCCATCGTGTCCGCCTGGCAGGCAGGTGCCGCGTTGGCCGGGTGCAGCGCCGGGGCGATGGCCCTTTCATCCCACGTGCCTTCGTTGCGCCATCCCCGAGAAGGCGTCGATGGGTTGGGCCTCCTGCCGCATCTCCGCGTGCTCCCCCACTTCGACGCTTTCGTCGGACGATTCCCAGATCTCGTCACCCGGGCGCTCATCCCTCACGATCCGGCGGTCACCGTGATCGGCGTCGACGAGATGACGGCGATCGTCGGTGGCCCCTGGACGTGGACGGTACAGGGACGGGGATCAGCTTGGCTTCTCAGCGCGGGCGGTCGCGCCGAGCAGAGCGCAGGAACGACCTTTATCCTCGACTCAGACGCGGTGACGTGATCGGGCGCCGGAAGGCTCCGAACGCTTCGATCACGAGGCGGCGCCGGGGTCGTTCCAGTACGGGGCCCGCAGCTCCCGCTTCAGGACCTTGCCCGAGCCGGTCTTTGGGATCTCGTCGGCGAAGCTGACCGATCGAGGCACCTTGTACCCGGCCAGTTGCTCCCGCCCAAACGCGATGATCGCCTCAGCGGTGACGTCCGCATGGGCGGGGACGACGATGGCGTGAACGCTCTCGCCCCAGTCGTCACTCGGCACTCCGATGACAGCGACCTCGAACACGTCGGGCGACTGATCGAGAGCTGCCTCGACCTCGGCCGGATAGATGTTCATACCGCCGCTGATGATCATGTCTTTCTTGCGATCGGCGATGTAGAAGTAACCCTCCTCGTCGAAGTAGGCAACATCTCCGACTGTGTGGTAGTCGCCGAGCGTCTCCTCGCGGTACTTGTCCTCGGCCTTGTAGTACGCCGTGAAGACGTTGGCGGCCCGCACGTAGAGCTCGCCTTTGACATGGGGCTCGGTGACCTCGTTACCCGCATCGTCGAAGAGCTTTATCTCGACGCCGGGGGCAGGTTTCCCACACGACCCAGGCTTCCGGAGGTGATCCTCCGGACCGAGAACCGTGTCCACACCGAGCTCGGTTGAACCGTAGACCTCCCAGAGCGAGTCCGGCGGGAAGTCGGAGAGGTAAAGCTTCTTCAGCGCGAGGGTCCACGGGGCTGCGTTCGCGATCATGCGTCTCATGCTTGACCGGTCGTACCTGGCCTTCACCTCCGGCGGCATGGTGCAGACCATCCGGATCGGGGTCGGCGCCGTGAAGGTGGTCGTGACGCGATAGGTCTCGACCAACCGCAGCCAGTCCTCGGGGTCGAACTTGTGCTGGAGGACGATCGTATTGCCGAGCACGAGCGCAAGGCCGGCGAAGCCACCGGGGCCCGAGTGATACAGCGGCCCGGTCGTGAGATATATGTCGTCGGGCTGGTAGCCGACCAACTGGACGAACGCGATGATCTGCTCCTGGCTCTGGACGCCCGGCCGCACCGCTCCCTTCGGCTTGCCCGTAGTCCCTGACGTGTAGATCATGGTGGATCCGGCGGGCCCGTCCGCAGGTTCGACGTCGACAGTCGGAAAGGTGTCCAGCCGCGCCTCGAGACTGCCGTCGCCGTCGAAGACGACCACCTCCCGCAGCTTCGGGGTATCCGGCCGGATCCGCTCGATCAGGTCTGCGTACTCGGCGTCGACGACGACCACTTCGGCGTCGCAGTTGTCGACGACGTAAGCAGCCTCGGTCGGCGTGAGGCGGTAGTTCAGCGGGACTCCGACGGCTCCGACCTTGCGGATTCCGTTTACGACGAGCAGAGCGCTGGCGGAGTTCTGGCCGCACCACACGACCTTCGTCGCGCCCGTGACGCCCAGGTCGCAAAGGAGCGCCGCGTACTGGTTCGAGCGCTCGTTCGCCTCCCCGTAGGTATATGTCACCGGGGTGAGACCCGGGCGGTCGTCGATTATCGAGAGCTTCGACGGCTGTGCGGCGGCGTGGGCAGCGAGGATGTCGGCCATGGGTGGGCCATCGTCGTCGCTTCCCCGCCGATCGTCAATAGGACCTCTTACCGAGTCACCCGGTCGTTCAACGACGAGTTGAGAAGCTGCGCCAAGGTCTCGTCGAACACTTGGAGCTGCTCGGGTGTCAGCCCTGCGAAAGATCGCGCGAGGACCTCCTCGACCAGCCTCTGCCCAGCCCGGCGAAGCTCGAGTCCCTTTTTCGTGAGCCGATGGTGCACGGCCCGGCCTGGGCCCGGGGTCCGCTCGATGAGGCCTCGCTCGACCATGCGGGCAGCGAGCGCCCCGAAGGACTGATCGGTCTGGAAGGTCAACTGAGCCAGGTCGTGCAGCGATGCATCAGGGTTCTCGTCAAGGTGTCGCAGCGCATCCCACTGCACGAGGCTGATGTCGAGCGGTGCGAGAGCGGCGGTTATCGCTCGGTGGTGGAGCATCTGCAGTCGCTTGACAGCCAGTCCGACCTCACGCAGTTGGGGGGCCACCTCCGGCAGCGTAGACGCTATCAGGATGCTTGTATACTCTTGCTTATATCAGTGTCTTGATATAAACTTACTTATATGACTCCTGACATTGCCACCACCACATACGGCCTCGTCGTCGACGGCATCGGTCCCGTCGAGATCACCGTCAACGATCGAGGCCAGGGCCAGCCGTTGCTGCTGCTGCACGGCGGTGCCGGCCCTCAGTCCGTCAGCGGTTTTGCAGATCTGCTCGCCGAGACCGGGCAGTTCCGCGTCATCGCCCCCACGCTCCCAGGCTTCGGCGGCACACCCCGCCCCGACATGCTGACCAGTGTCGTCGGCCTCGCTGCGGTCCTCGTCGAGTTGCTGCGCCAACTTGAGGTCCACAACGTCATGGTCGTCGGCAACTCGATCGGCGGCTGGATCACGGCCGAGATGGCGTTGATCGGGTCCCCTCGTATCAGCAGGATCGTCCTCGTCAGTGCCACCGGGATCGAGGTCGAGGACCACCCGATCGCCGACTTCTTCTCGCTCACGATGGACCAGGTGTTCGAGCTGAGCTACCACGATCCTGCTGCGTATCGCATCGACCTCTCGGCGATGCCTGCCACCCAACAGCAGGTGATGGCAGGCAATCGAGCTGCGCTCTCCGTCTACGCGGGCTCGTCGATGTCCGACCCAACGCTCCGCCAGCGGCTCGCGGCTGTCGAAGTGCCGACCCTGGTGTTATGGGGTGACAGCGACCAGATCGTCGACCCGGACTACGGCCGTGCCTTCGCTGACGCGATACCTGGCGCGCGCTACCTCCTCCTGAGCGACACTGGTCACGTCCCTCAGCTCGAGACTCCCCACCAGCTGCTCGTCCCGATCGTGGAGTTCGCTCGGGCGCCCGCCACCAATGGCGAGGAGCGGTGATCGACCGGGACCGCTGAGCATGGGCGTCGCCGACAGCACCCGCTTTGGCGCGACACTGCATGCCGGAGGTCGCGAATCATGACGCTCATCGCGGAACAGGTCTGGTTGCAAGGGAGGGCCACGACACCCGGGCGTCCATTCGTGGTCGGTCTGTGGGCGATTCCGTCATGAGCGACCCGATCCTCTTCTACAACCCGTTCCAGCCGGGCTTCAGTGACAACCCCTACCCGCATCTTCAAGAGCTCCGTGACAACGATCCGGTGCACAAGAACCCGCTCGGGATCTGGATGATGTTCCGCTACGACGATGTCTTGATGATGCTCCGCGACCGGACGCTCAGCGTCGAAGATCGCAACATCGTGCCGAACGAGCAGATGCTGTTGCTGGGGGAAGCGTTCGGCGGTGAACCCGAACGCGGTGACCCATCGATGCTCAGCCGGGATCCGCCCGACCACACCCGGCTTCGGCGCCTTGTCTCGAAGGCCTTCACGCCAAGAATGATCGAGCGACTTCGTCCTCGAGTCGAAGAGCTCGTCGACTCCGCACTCGACGGTGCCGGCCCGGAGTGGGACGTCATCGACGGATTGGCGTTCCCGCTGCCCTTCGCGGTCATTAGCGAGTTGCTGGGGACGCCGGAGACCGACTCGGGCCAGTTACGCGAGTGGTCGGGCATGGTCGTGCGGAGCCTCGAGCCCGTGTTGGACCCTGACGTCTTGAAGGCGATCGCCGACGCAGCTGAGAACCTCGAGGGCCTGGTCTTGGAGATCATCAACTGGAAGAGGGAAAACCCTGCCGACGATCTCCTGACTGCTCTGATCACCGCCGAGGAAGATGGCGACAAGCTCTCTGAACAGGAGCTGGCGGCCCAAGTCGCCCTCCTGTACATCGCCGGTCACGAGACGACCGTCAACCTGATCGGCAACGGCACCGTCGCGCTCCTCCAGCACCGCGATCAGTTCAAGCGCCTTCTCGACGATCCGCGACTCGCTGCAGGCGCAGTTGACGAGTTGCTCCGCTACGACAGCCCAGTGCAGAGCACCAGGCGGATCACCCTCTCCCCGCTCGCCGTTGACGGCAAAGAGATCGATCCCGGAGCCTTCGTCGTCCTCTCCCTCGCGTCGTCGAATCGCGACCCGGCGAAGTGGGGTCCCGACGCGGACCAGCTAGACATCACCCGCCCGAACGCTGCCGACCACCTGTCGTTCGGCGGTGGCCACCACCACTGCCTCGGTGCCCACCTCGCTCGGCTTGAAGGTGAGGTCGCCATCAGCCGGCTGATCCAACGCTTCCCGGACCTCGAGATCGCCGGCGATCTCGTCTGGAACGGCCGAACCAACCTCCGAGGTCTCACCCACATCCCAGTTGCCACGGCGCCGCAGGGTCGATCGTCTCGTCCCTGAAATCGCATCAACCGCCGCAAGGAGGCCTGGACACCCTCGTCCTCCGAGGTGTGGTGCAGACCATCGAGAAGCGGGATCCGGTCGGCTCCTGACAGTCGGTCTCCACGAAGGCGACCTTGGCCAGCGGGCTGCGCTCGACCCAGTCATCAGCGAGGGCTTCCGGCCACGGACTGTCGGGCCCGTGGCGGCGGTTGAACTCCTCGACGAAGACAGTCAGGACGCGCCGGCCCTCCGCCGGGTCGACGATCACTGTGGCCGTCGCCGGCAGGTCGGCGACGACGCCGTGCTTGAGTCTTACGTCTCGCGGTAGTAGTGGTCCTGCTCGAGGTCCTCGAGCAGGCTGGGTCCGGCGGGCTGCCATGACAGCAGCTCCCGCGTAACGGCGGCCGTGGCGGGGCAGTCCAAGGCGACGAAGAGGCCCAGGTAGCCGAAGTGCTCGACCGCTTCGGCGGGGGGCACTGACGCCGTCGGGATGCCGAGGTGCCGGCCCATGACCTCGGCGATCTCGCGGAAGGCGATGCCCTCGTCGCCAACGGCGTGCAGCACCGAGCCGGCGGGGGCGGCCTCGACGGCGAGGCGAGCCAGGCGGGCGGCGTCGGAGCGATGCACCGCCGGCCAGCGGCTGGCCCCGTCGCCCACATATCCGGCCACGCCCCGCTGGCGGGCGACGGCGACGAGGGTGGCCACGAACCCGTGGTCGCCGTCGCCGTGGACCGTCGGGGGGAGGCGCAGCACCGACGAGCGGACGCCTATACCCCTCAGGGACAGCGTGAGAAGCGCGGTGGCCGACCGGAGCCCGGCGGGATTGGCCCGGACCTCGACACTTGGCACGAGCCCGTCGTCCTCGGTCGCCACTTGACCGGCCTTCATCCCGAGTAGGCCCGAGGCGAGCACGAAGGGCCGGTCGGAATCGGCCAGCGCCGCGCCTATGGCCTCCACCGCCCGCCGGTCTGCCGCCGCCGCAGCGGCGAAGTTGCCACCAAAGGCGACATCGTGCTGAAACGCCAGGTGGATCACCCCGTCGGAATCAGACGCGGCCTTGGCCAGGCCGTCGGGGTCGTCGACATCGCCCCGCTGAACAATGGCGCCAGCCGTTTCCAGCCGCTGCGCCGATGCCTCGGAGCGAGCCAGGCCGACCACCTCGTGGCCGGCTCCGAGCAGCTCGGGCACGACTGCAGAGCCGATCCAGCCCGATGCGCCGGTGACAAAGATTCTCATGATGGGTTACCTCCGGGGACACGCTGATGTCAGTGACTGCTATCAAGATAGATGGAATGTCAGTGACTGTCAACACCTTGGTGCGCTCGATCAGCGAGGATCACTCTTCTCTTCGAAGGCCGCTACTCAGAAGCCGTTCTCTCGCCGCACGACACTGTGGCTGTCGACATGGCCGCCGCCAGAGCGAGTGCAGGGCACGCGGTCGCCACGGCCACCCGATTGTTACGTTCGATTCACTTGCGGCGGACCGACGCCTCATTCAGCGTCACAGCCTCTCGAATGAGAGCTTTGAACGCCGTCTCATCGATCTTCTCGCCCTCCTGCAGGTCGATCGCACGGCGCAGATTGCCTTCGAGGCTGGAGTTGAACAGGTGTGAGGGATCCTTCAGGGAGGCGCCCCTGGCGAAGGTCACTTTCACATGATTCTTATAGATCTCGCCTGTGCAAATCATGCCGTCATGTGACCACACCGGAACACCATCTGGATTTGTCGGCTTTACCCACTTCCTCTCCTCGACGACTTTGGGATCGGCCTGTTTGATCCAGTTGCGAATCCGCGAGAGGGTCGCGCCACGCCAATCGT
Organism: Acidimicrobiales bacterium; assembly: GCA_052146895.1. Classification (GTDB taxonomy): domain Bacteria; phylum Actinomycetota; class Acidimicrobiia; order Acidimicrobiales; family Bog-793; genus Palsa-601. The sequence continues at coordinate 6,539 of JBKQLZ010000162.1, read as the reverse complement.
CAAGGCTCATTGGATGGAGACTCGTCCCTTGAAGGACCTGCTCCTCTTCATGCTGTTGATTGATACACCTCGTCCGTCACCTCGGGCAATCCCGAACCGTCACGTGCGGGCGGCAAGCCGCCAAGTGGAATTCGTCGTGATCGCTTGGATGCGCTTGCTTATGTGGCTACGAGATTTGTCAAAGCGGGCCAACGATGCCGAGGTTAAGCGACCGGTAGATGGTCAGACGAAAGAGAAGCTGCGGCCGGGCGGGAACTCGTCCGCCCTATCGCAGCCACGTCGTGGCGGGGCGGGATTTGAACCCGCGACCTTCGGGTTATGAGAACCCGGTACGCAGGGTCGCCCGGACCCCCGAACTCCTTTGCGCCAACTAGGCCTTCCTGATCGTCTGCGTCCTCACCGACGTCGAGGCACCGTCCGAGTGGGCTTGCTTGTGAGCGTGTCACCTTCGGGACTGGCGAGCTAGCGTTCCAGGTCAGCGAACGCGGCGATGATGTCGGGTGCCTCGAACGCTCGGTTCCGGCGACCAACGGTCACCTGTCTGAGGATGCCAGCGTCGACGAGACGAACGATGGCCCCGTTCGTCTGAACGAAGCTCCGGCCGAGCATCTCTGCGGCGCTGTTGACCGTGATGACGGGGGCTCCAACGAGAACGCCGAGGAGCAGATCGGCGGCTGACCGGGCTCGAACTCGGCCCAGTCGTTCTCGCCACGACGCTTCGATGCCGCGAGCGCGCTGCTCAAAAGACGACGCGTCATCGACTGCACGTTTGCAAGCCGTGGCAAAACGCCCGATCCACAAGTTGATTCCCTCTGAAGCCTCTTTCGAGCTCGCCGGTCCCCGGTACCGGCTAGCAGCCAACCCATCGATGTAGTCCTGTGCCCATGTGGCAAGGATCAGCGAGACCGGAGGCAGAACGCGAGGAGCGACACCTCGACGCCGGAATATCAGATGGACCAAAGCACGACCCGTCCGTCCGTTGCCGTCAACGAACGGGTGGATCGTCTCGAACTGAGCATGAGCGATGGCTGCCTGCGCGACAGCGGGGAGCGAATCTTCATTGGAGAAACCGATGAGGTCGACGATCAGGTCTGCGACGTGGTCGGGGGGAGGGGGGACGAAGGCAGCGGAGCATGGGTTGTGGGCACTTCCACCGATCCAGTTCTGTTGGTCACGAAAGCGTCCGCCGTGCGCTTCGAGCCGAGTTCCGGCCAGAAGTCGTCGATGGACCTCCAGCAAGAGGTCCACGGTGATCAGATCTCCAATTCCGACTTGTTCAATGGCGAAGACCATGGCGTCGATGTTCCCGAGCACTTCGACGGCTGTGACATCGTGCGGGTAATCGCCGCGCCCCCGTGCGGCTTCCGCTCGCAGCAGTCTGCGAGCACCGATCTCCAGTCCCTCGATTCGGGAGGAGGCGACGGACTCCGCTCGGAGCAGGATGCGAGCAAGCGCCTCGGAATCAACCAAACTGGTTGCCTCCGCGTTTAGACGTGCGATCGCCCCCTCAGCGTCAGCGATGTCGGCAGCAACTTCCCCGTCGATCGTGAAGGAACGACCGACGAGCAGATCGGGGACATAGGCTTCGTACTCACAACCGCGGTTGTCCCTGCGGGACGGTCCTGATTGATCGCTGATCCAACGACGGCGGATAACCCTAGACATTGGCGTCTCCTTACGTAGGTTTATCATACAACCCTAACTAAGACCGATGGCGTGTTTAGGGCTTTACGATTAGCCGGAGGCTTGGTGCAGGCATGCCGGGTGGTCTTGGGCCGAACTCGGGTAGCGGACCGTGCGCCAGCGGCTCGTTCAGAGACCGCGGAAGTCGACGACTCAGGTTCGCCGCGCCGATCCATCCCAAAAAATCCCAAAAACTCTCTGACGACCGTCGAAGGTAATCGCCGCACCCCAGCGCCTAGAATCGAGCAGACGCCCAGGTCAAGCGGCAAATCGACCGGACTCAGGGTCCCTGCGGATAACCAGAAAGACCGTTCGAATAGTTCTCATAAGCCGACGCGCCGCGCTCCTAGCAAAAAGACCAGGTCAAACGGGTCGTCGTAGGATGGCCGACGGAGAGCTCGCGTGAGCGAACGGAGCAAGCGACCTCCGATGAACTGGCCTGATCAGGGCCTTCGATTTGGTGGCGGGGGCGGGATTTGAACCCGCGACCTTCGGGTTATGAGCGATGACGCGAATTCATGCCGCGACCTGTACGGACCTACTAAACCCTCTGCGCTCAAATCCAGCCCGCCCGCCGAAGCAACCCCATGAGGTTTGACTTCCGCGCATGTTCTTCGACAAGGCGAGCGAGCACATGCCGGAAGATATCCGGGTCTCCGCCGGCGGCGGCCAGTTTCTCGATGCGCTTGAGAGTCCGTACCGCGTCCTGGTAGCCGGAAGCGTTCTTCGTCGCCACCCGTGCCGCAGCGGCACGCTCGTAGATCGGAATCGCATCCAGCGGGTGCTGTGACTCGCGAGATTGCGCCAGCTTCATCCAAGCCTGCTCGCCGACCCCGTAGCGAGTCGCCACTTCCCACGCACCATCCGCCTGTCCTTCATAGAGCAAGACGTCGACGAGATCAGTTGCGTGCTGCGACGCGCGAGCGTCGTCGTCCGCTGACTCAGTCCTGGCGCGCAGCTCGCCGATCGCTTGATCTCGCGTCTCATCCGGGCCAAGCGATCGAGTGGCTGCGATCAAGCGCCGATAGCTGTCGACCGAGGGCCGAGCCCTGAACTCCTCCCACCAGAGGCCTTCGGCAGCTTGGTCATCACCATCGGCCACGTACAGGGAAGCGAGAAACTCGCGCAGTGTGCCGGTCTGCCAATAGCGCGTTCCCGTGGTCATCAGGCCTCGGCGTGACCACCGGATGGCCTCTCCCCGACGGCCCGCGCGCTCCATCGCCCTGGCGATCTCCAGATAGTCGTCGGGCGTTCGCATCCGGTCGCACATGATCTCGACCAGCTCATCTGGATTGCCATCTGCGAGCGCCACACCGATCATCGCCTCGGTCGCGACAAAGCGGTCGCGGCTCCAGTGCTCCGATTGTCCTTCGATCGCCTTACGCCATTTGGGCTCGACCAACTTGCGGTACTCGCGAAGTCCTCTCGAGCCGAGGAGGTCTGCATATGTCAGCGCGGCCCGGCGGAAGGTGTCGAGCTCGGGCTCTAACTCCAGTTTCACCAGACGCCGGGCGAAGGCCACAGACTGCGGCGACGCAGCAACTGCGGCCCTGAGATGCAGGTCGGCGATGACGCCGGAGATGAATACGACTTCCCCGCCCGAATCGTCCACACGGCCCATCGAGCGCTCCAGCTTTCGATGAGCCCGCTCCGCCAAGCCGAGCACCTCGCCCGCGTACCCGGAGTCCACCAGATCCTTGAGGCCATCCAGCACCTCTGTGACGCCCGCGGCCCAACCAGGCGCCTCGGCGTACGGCACGAAACCCCCCGTGCGGAAGCCCCTGTCGATCCGCTTGTTCCATTGCTCGACGTCGAGCGAAGTACCGGTGGCAGCTGCAGCGGCGGTCTCGATCGCCTGAGCCACCCGCGGATCTCGCACGGCCGCCAACCGCACGATCTCCTCGAGCTGCTCGCGACTCAGCGCCGCCACGGTGTCCGCAAGAGACGACCGTCGGTCTTTCGAAGGGCTTCGCATCAAGGTCCGCTCGTCTGGGTCGAGTAGCTCGATCGCCAGTGCCGCGCAGTGCTTGCAGAACTTGCCGTCGACCCCTACCGGACACTCGCACGACCACGTCGGACGAGCTCCGAAGGCCAGCTTCACCCGGTACGGCACCGTGCCCCGAACAGTCGCGGCCACCGTCGAACCCGAATGCAGCAGACCCTCGACCCTGTCTTGCTGCTGGTAAATCAAGGCCCGAGCGAAGGTTGCGCTGCCCGCCAACTGGAGGATCTGGTCGTGACTGAGTCGCTCCTCCGCCTCCCTACGCCGACCCCGAGAGGACACTCCGGTCAGTGGAGAGCAGGCTCGCTCGCCAGCAGGCCGTGGAGGCGGTCCACGATGTCCGCTACCGGGGTGAGAATCTCACTCCGCTCAGCCTGGCCGAGGCGTTCGAGCACATGGTCGATGATCCGACCTTGAATCTCATCCCCAACGGACGGACGAACCAGACCGACGTACGCACGGACCAACGCTGCGTAGGCGGCGGCGAGCTCGCCGTGGGAGGAACACCAGCCATGTGGCTCGCTCACTGCGTCGGCCAATGCTGCGCAGGCGTCAGCCACGAACGACACTGGATCCTGGGTGCGTAACACCACGATTCGGTCAGCCATGGATGGAAGGCTACGCCTCTGCCGGCCGCCCCTGTGCAGATCCTCTGGTCTGTCGCCGGGCCGAGGATTTGAACTTCCGACCTTCGGGCTTTATGACCCGCTGGTTCCGGTGCGGTGGGATGCGTGGCCCGCTCTCGGCTGGTTCAGACGGAGCTGGCGGTGGCGCCGATGAGGCTCATACACCGAGCGGTCCGATCCGCGACCAGATCAACAAGACGGCTGGGCATCGGGCGATCCAGCTCGACAATGTCGGGCTGGTCGGCGGCTTCGACGAAGGCGTCCGGAGCGAGAGCGGCAAGCTCGCGAACTCGGCCGAGGAGCGTCTCGGCGTCGAGCCCAAGATCCCGGCTCGCTCCCGGCCAGGTATTCCGGGATGGGAAGATCGCGTAGTCCCCGCCGAGCTTCATGGCGAGCCGCAGCTTCTTCTCGTGGGTGCCGTACGGCAGAGCCGAGGCGACGTCGTAGAGGGGTGCCAGTCGGACCTGATCGCCGGCGAGGAGCAACGAGTAGTTCTTGGCGTGGGCGTCGGTGCCGGCGATGAGCCAGTTCCAGATCAGGGCATCGGCGAACCGGAGGACTGCCTCGTCGGCGACCCGAGGGGGCATGACCAGGCGGATGATCTTGGCGATGTCGGCTGGGCCGGGTCCGCCCTCGTTTTGGTACTTCCCCGAGGGGGGCACGCTAAGGGCTTGGCAAAGATCCTCTTGGTGAACTCGAAGAATCTCGGAATCTCTCGTCTGCCGGTCGTAGCGATCCACGACCACCGCTGACTCATCGCCGAACCGGGCGACCCTCGTGCGGACCGCGAGCAGCCCGGCTCGGCGGGCGGCGTCGAGACAGAGATGCTCATTGAGATCGTGGTCGTCGAAGCCGGCGACGGCGGGTTTCAGGATGTGAGTCGTGGGCGTCGATCCGGACGGGACTCCCCAGCGGCCGTCCTGGAAGATGAGGGCGGTCTTGGCCTGAGCGCCGGCAAGGCTGAACTGACCGGTGAACGACGTACCGAGCCACGCTGTCGAGTCCTGCTTCAGCTCCCGGAGGCGCTCGGCCACGTCGTCCTCGGTCATCCACGTGACCTCGCCGCATCGTCCCAACACGGAGTCGATCTGGTCCGGCGCAGCGAATCGGACGGCTCCGGCGCAGTCCTCCCCTATCGGAGTGGAGAGAAGCGAGAACGGGGACGACGCCGAGACGTGGAACTCCCGAGCCCACCGAGCCAGGACCAGATCGTTGTCGGGCAGGAGGCCCCAGAGCCACGGGGTCACGACGGCGTCAGGATGCGAGCGAACCTGGGTGGGCATCGACAACGAGAGTGGTGTCGGTGCGGGCCGGTCGCGGTACTCGTCGCTGTACTCGAAGCGGAGTTTGCCTCCCTTGAGGCGGACAAGGGTCCCGGCCACGGCGTCGTCCAAGACGACGAGAAGAGAATCCGTCATCGGTCCCGCTGCTCCTCCAAAAGAGCATCGAGGTCGACGGAGGCGGTGCCGGCAGCGGCATCACGCTTCACCAGGTCCAGGCCGAGGTCCAGGGCATCGAGTAGGCGGATGACGAGGCCGAACTCGACAGTGGCCTTGCCCGCTTCGAAGGAGTTGACCCACTCACGGGAGACGCCTGCTCGGGCTGCCAGGTCCGCCTGGCTTAGACCGAGGTCACGGCGGCGGCCACGGACGCTTGCCGCCACGTCGCTGATCGAGTTGATCTTCATGGGTCATCCTTGTGTGCGGACAGCCACCCGAGGCCGCTGTGAACGTTCGTGCACAACTATACTATGTCGGCGTTCATACACAACCACTATTTGTTGACGTACGCCCACAAGTCTCACTGCCCTGTGTGTCTGTAACAACTCACCGACTCGGCTTTCGACGGGTTCACGACACCGCCGAACGACACGAGCCATCCCAAAAAATCCCAAAAGCTCTCTGACGACCGCCACCACTGTTGTTGCACGCGAGCGCCAACGATCGAGCAGATACCCAGGTCAAGCGTCGAATCAGGCGTACTCGGGACCCCAGTGCACAACCAGAAAAATGGTTCGGATAGGTCTCGTAAGCCGACGCGCCGCGCTCCCAGCAAAAAGACCAGGTCAAACGGGTCGTCGTAGGATGGCCGACGGAGAGCTCGCGTGAGCGAACGGAGCAAGCCACCTTCGATGAACTGGCCTCACCAGGCCTTCGATTTGGTGGCGGGGGCGGGATTTGAACCCGCGACCTTCGGGTTATGAGCCCTATCTGGGCTGTCTGGCCGGT
>JBKQLZ010000161.1:0-4083 GCA_052146895.1 Acidimicrobiales bacterium | reverse complement strand
TCGCCATCGAGCTGCCCGACGACGAGCTCGGAGCCGTCTTCACCCAGGAGCAGTTCGCCGCCGTCCTCGAACGGATCGCTGATCACATCCGCTCGCGGCAAACCACGCTCGTGTTCGTCAACACGAGGCGGCTCGCCGAACGAGTTGCGCACCGACTCGGCGAGCTTCTCGGGGACGACGTCGTGCAGGCTCATCACGGCAGCCTCTCGATGGAACGCCGCCTGAGAGTCGAGAACCGACTGCGAGCCGGTGATTTGAAGGCGGTAGTAGCCACCGCCTCCCTCGAGCTCGGCATCGACGTCGGCCCGGTCGAGCTCGTCTGTCAGATCGGCTCGCCCAGGGCGATCGCAACGTGGCTGCAGCGAGTGGGACGCGCGCAGCACCATGTCGGTGGCACGCCGACGGGTCGTCTCTACCCTCAGACCCGGGATGAGCTGGTTGAGTGCACGGCTCTGCTAGCAGCCACAGGGAGAGGCGAGCTCGACGCGATCGTGCCTCCGGTTGCGCCTCTCGACATCCTCGCCCAGCAGGTCGTCGCCGAGGTCGCCACCGCGGGGCCTGAAGGCATGAGCGAGGCCGAGACGTTCACCCTCATGACTGGCGCGGCACCCTACTCCGAGCTCTCCGCCGCGGACTTCGAGAGCGTGCTGGGCCTTGTCTGCGAGGGTGTGCAGACCGGCCGCGGTCTCCGCGGGGCGTACGTGCACCGCGACAAGGTCAACGGCATCCTGCGGCCGCGCCGAGGGGCCCGCCTCACCGCCACCACCTCGGGTGGCGCGATCCCCGAGCTCGCCGACTACCGGGTGGTGCTCGAGCCCGAGGAGTCCTTCGTCGGCACGGTCAACGAGGACTGGGCGATCGAGTCCATGGCGGGGGACGTCTTCCTCCTCGGGAGCCACACCTGGCGGATCCGGCGCATAGAGAGCGGCACGGTCCGCGTCGTCGACGCCGCCGGTGCCTCACCGACGGTGCCTTTCTGGCTCGGAGAAGCGCCGGCGAGGACCGCCGAGCTGTCGTCGGCTATCTCGGGGCTCCGCCTCGGCATCGAGCTGGCGCTGTCGGAATCGATTGCGGCTGCCCTCGCCTATGTGCTGGCGATCCCCGGAGTCGATCAGCGGGCAGCCGACCAGGTGATCGCTTATCTCGGCACTGCCAAGCAGGAGCTCGGGAGGTTGCCCACCGGTGATCGGTTCGTCGTCGAGCGTTTCTTCGATGACACGGGCGGCATGCAGCTCGTGCTTCACTCACCTCGGGGCGCTCGAATCAATCGAGGTCTCGGGCTGGCGCTACGAAAGCGATTCTGTCGCTCGTTCGACTTCGAGCTGCAGGCGGCGGCGAGCGACGACGCCGTCGTGCTCTCGCTCGGGCCGCAGCACTCCTTCCCCTTGTCGGACGTGGTCGGGTTCCTCTCGCCTCAGTCAGTGACCGAGACCCTCGAGCAAGCGGTCCTCCCCACGCCGATCTTCGGCTCGCGCTGGCGCTGGAACCTCTCGCGCTCCCTCGTCGCGCCGCGCTTCCGAGGCGCGAAGCACCTTCCACCTGCCATCCAGCGGATGGAGGCAGACGATCTGATGGCGGCGATCTTCCCCATGCTGGCCGCTTGCCAGGAGAACGTGACCGGGCCGATCGTGATCCCCGATCACCCCGTCGTGCGCCAGACGATGCACGACTGCATGACGGAGTCGATGGATCTCCCAGGGCTCACTGCGTTGCTCGAGCAGCTCCGCGACGGCGAGATCGAGCCCCACTTCGTCGACTCGGTCGCGCCGTCGATCCTGTCAGAGGAGATCTTGAACGGCCGTCCCTACACGTTCCTCGACGATGCGCCGCTCGAGGAGCGTCGTTCCAGAGCCGTCCAGCTACGCCGGGGAGTCCCACTCGAGGCAACCGACCTGTCGCGACTCGACCCCGCGATCGTGGCGGCCGTCGGGACGCAGGCGCGTCCTGAGCCGCGTGATCCCGAAGAGCTGCACGACCTGATGTCGACCCAGGTTCTCGTGGATCCCGAACGGGAGTGGGAGGCCTGGCTCGCGCAGCTCGTCGGTGCCGGCCGCGCGATGTCGGCCCTCTTGCCCAGCGGCGAGACGCGATGGGTTGCCCTCGAGCGCCGCCCGGCAGTGGAAGCACTTGTCGGATCTGTCACCTTCGAGCCGGATCTGGCCCTCCCAGCCGGTCTCTACGACGGCGCCACCCCTCTCCCAGAAGACGTCGTCACCGAGGCTGTGAGGGCTGCCCTGCTGGTGTCCGAGCCGCTCAGCACCGCCGAGCTGGCGGAGCGGATCGGCATCGGTCTGCCGCGGGAGCGGGAGATCAGAACTGCCATCGCCCGCCTCGAGCATGAGGGCTCGGTCCTCCAGTGCCACGTCGGCGATGACCCGGTCGACCGTTATGCGGCCAGGCACTTGCTGATGCGAATCCATGCGCGGATGAGAGACGGCGCCCGCCGCTCGGTCGAGACGGTCAGCCCGCAGATCTTGATGCGCTTCCTCATCGCCTGGCAGCACGCAGGCGCGGGCAATCGCCTCATCGGGAGCGGTGGGGTGGCGGAGGTCATAGAGCAGCTGCAGGGATTCGAGGCGCCGGTCGGCGCTTGGGAGGAGTCGATCCTGCCCAGCCGCGTCGCGTCCTACCAGGCAGCACTCCTCGACGAGCTCTGTTCCGAGGGCGAGGTCGCGTTCGGGAGGCTCGGCTTGAGAGCCATGACTGGCGACGGCTCGGCTGACGGCGAGAGCGCACCCTCCAGGCGCCCCGGTCTGACGCCCTCACCGGCCACCCCGCTCTCTTTGTTCAGGCGCGAGGACACGGACTGGCTTCTTGCTGCCCTGCGCGGAGACGCTCGGCCCGACGAGCCAGCGGTCGGCGCGCCTGCCGACGTGCTGGCAGCGCTGCGGGAACGGGGCGCCCTCTTCCTGCCCGATCTGTGCGCCGCTACCGGGCGGATGCCGATCGAGGTCGCCGATGCTCTCTGGGAGGGAATCGCTCGAGGACTGGTTACCGCAGACGGCTTCCAAGCGGTCAGGGCTCTGCTCGGTGGTCGCGCGCGTCTCGGCAACCTCGTCCGTGAGGGCACGAGTGGCTCGGCGATGGGGCTCCGGGGCCGGTCAGGCCGCCCGGTCCCGCGCCCGCGCCGAGGTGGCCCGCGCGCCCGCGTCCGGCCGGCGCTCTCGGGCGGCAGGTGGTCGCTTCTCGGGCTGCAAGACCCGTTGGACGCGCCGCCCCCTTACGACATCGACGATCTGGCGGAAGCGCTTGCCGGCCAGCTCCTGCAGCGTTGGGGGATCGTGTTCCGTGATCTCGTCCAGCGCGAGCTCATGGGCATCGGGTGGCGCGAAGTGCTGTGGGCGCTCCGGCGGCTCGAAGCACGGGGCATCGCGCTCGGTGGTCGCTTCGTAGGAGGGTTCACCGGAGAGCAGTTCGCCCTCCCCGAGGCCTACGCGCAGCTGCGCGCGCTCTCGAACAAGCCCGCCGAGGGAAATTCGCTCCGCCTCTCGGCCGCGGATCCGCTCAACCTGACCGGTGTGATCCTTCCAGGTCCGCGTATTCCGGGAGTACGCACCCGGACGATCACCCTCGTGGACGGCGTTGTCGTGCGCGAGGGCGACGAGCCCGCGACGAGATCAGCCAGTTAGTCGACGTCAGGCGCTCGCCGCCCGGCACTGTCGGTGTCTAGTCGCGCGATGACTCCAGACCTCATCTCGTCCTCGAATTGCTCGTAGCGGTTCTTGCCGCGCTCCTTGGCGGCGTACATCGCAAGGTCCGCGTTGCGCAGCAGTTGATCGCTCGTGACGCCCGGTGCATCGAAGGCGACCCCGATGCTGACCGTTGCCGACACCTCGGTCGCGCCGATGGTCAGTGGCTCGCGAAACGCCGCCAGGATCCGCTCGGTCAGCTCGATGACGTCAGACGGTCGCGCGAGGTCCTCCGCAAGGACCGCGAACTCGTCTCCCCCGAGCCGAGCCGCCGTGTCCACCCGGCGAAGGCAGCCGAGGAGGATCTCGGCGGCAACCTTGAGGAGCTGGTCGCCTGCCAAGTGCCCGAGACTGTCATTGACTGTCTTGAAGTCGTCCAAGTCCAAGAAGAGCA
>JBKQLZ010000160.1:0-15603 GCA_052146895.1 Acidimicrobiales bacterium | reverse complement strand
GTGCCCGACGACGCCACCATCCTCCAGAACGACCAGTGGGAGTCCGGGCAGGCGACCTCATTACGGGTTGCCCTCGACTGGTGCCACCGCCAGGGTCACGAGGCCGCGGTCGTCGGCCTGGGCGACTTGCCGGGCCTCACGGTCGAGGCCTGGCGTGCCGTGGCCGACGCGCCCGGAGGACCGATCGTCGTCGCAACTTATGGCGGGCGCCGGGCTCATCCCGTCCGGCTGGACGCTTCGGTCTGGCCGTCGCTCCCGATCGACGGGGACGAGGGAGCTCGTTTCCTGATGGCCCGGCATCCCGAGCTCGTCACGGAAGTAGCCTGCACAGGTCGCCCAGTCGACATTGACACGCGGGAGGATCTCAAGCGATGGAGCTGACGAACGACTTCGAGGTTGCGGTCTCGGTCGACGAGGCGTGGAAGGTGCTCACCGACGTGGAGCGGATCGCTCCCTGCATGCCCGGCGCCCAGCTGCAGGAAGTCGAGGGCGATGAGTACCGGGGAATCGTGAAGGTCAAGGTGGGACCGATCACGGCGTCTTACAAGGGGGCGGCGAGTTTCTTGGAGCTTGACCAGGAGGCCCACCGGGCAGTCCTGAAGGCCGAGGGCCGTGAGACCCGTGGGCAAGGCAACGCCTCCGCGACGATCACCGCAACACTGGTCGACACCGGCGCCGGTTCGACGAAGGTCTCGGTCGTGACGGACCTGAACATCACCGGCAAGGTCGCCCAGTTCGGCCGCGGTGTGCTCGCCGACGTCTCGGGGAAACTGCTCGAGCAGTTCGTCTCGAACCTGGAGACGACCGTTCTCGCTCCTGCCGCGGCGGGCGGGTTGGCCCCGGATGCCGGTGCCGCTGCTGGCGCGGCCGAGGCCTCTACCGAGGCTGTCGCGCCCCCGGCCCCGCCACGGGCACGCGCCACCCGTTCTCGCAAGGCGGCCGCCGCAAAGCCTGCGGCGGCTGGCGCTCAACCGGTCGGTGACGCCGCCGCACCAGAGGCCGGAGCAGCGAGCGAGCCAGCAGGAGCGGGTGAGCAAGCAGCGGCAGCAGAGAGCTCAGCGCCCGAGCCCGAGCCGGTCGCCGAGGCCGAGCCGAGAATCCGGCGGGTCGACCACGCAGAGCCGGAACCGGTCGACCTCGTGGGAGTAGCCGGCCCGTCGCTCCGCAAGCGGATCCTGCCTTATGCGAGCATCGCCGGGGCGATCTTCCTCCTCCGCATCGTCATCTACGCGCTCCGCCGCCGGAAGAAGTGACGCCGGTCTTCGGCCACGGCCCCGGCCCTTCGAGGAGCCGAGCGTGACGCCGGAGGATCTGGCCATCGTCACGGAACTGCTCGGCCGCCCTCCGCGAGGCGATTGCGAGGTCGTCGTGCGCGGCCATGCGGGCGAGCCAGTCGTGATCAAGAATGCCGCGCATCTCGACGACGGCACTCCGATGCCGACCCTTTACTGGCTCGTCGGGCGAGCCGAGCGGGACGCCGCCAGCCGCCTCGAGGCAGGAGGCGGTGTGAAGGCGGCCGAGCGAGCGAGCGACCCCGACGCGGTCGCCCGAGCTCACGCCGAGTACGCGGAGCTGCGCGACCGAACGCTTTCCGGCTCGGTGCCGCATGCGCACGTTCCGTCGGGCGGCGTCGGCGGCACCCGCCACGGAGTGAAGTGCCTGCACGCTCACCTCGCCTGGTACCTCGCAGGCGGCGAGGACCCGATCGGCCGCTGGACAGCCGCCGAGCTCGGGCTCGATCGCGGTGAGTACGTGTGCGACGAGTCGCCGGCCGCGCAAACACGGCCATCGGGCGCCGTCGCCGCGGTCGACTGTGGGACGAACTCGACGAGGCTCCTCGTCCTCGGCCCTGACGGGCGCCGCCTGGACCGCCGCATGAGGATCACCCGGCTCGGCGCCGGGGTGGACCGCACGGGCTCGCTCGAGCCCGACGCCGTCGATCGAACGATCGCCGTGCTGAGGGAGTTCAAGGTGGTCCTCGACCACTACGGCGTCGCGCCTCCGAACATCCGGGCGGCAGCGACCTCAGCAACGAGGGACGCCTCGAACTCCGAGCAGTGGCTCGGGGCGGCCGAGCAGATCCTCGGCGTGCGCCCCGAGGTGATCGGGGGCACAGAGGAAGGGCGGCTCTCGTACCTGGGAGCGACCTCCTCGCTCGACCCTGCTGCCGGGCCTTACCTGGTCGTCGACATAGGCGGCGGGTCGACGGAGCTCATAGTCGGTCGCGTGAGCTCGGATCCGGCGGATCCGGCCGACCGGACCCCTGCGCAGATCGTCTCCCTCGACGTTGGTTGCGTCCGCGTCTCCGAGCGCTTCCTCGCGAGCGACCCACCGTCTCGCGCTGAGATCGAAGCTGCCCGCGTAGCGATCCGTGCCCTGATCGACGGCGCGAAGCACGGCAGCCAGGCGTGGCAGGCGGGCAGACGCCTCATCGGTCTTGCAGGTACGGTCTCGGCGCTGACGGTGCTGGGCCTCGGGCTCGATCGTTACGACGAGGCGAAGGTTCATCACGCCCGCGTCTCTCGACAGACCATCGCGGAGCTGACCGAGCGACTTGCGAGCGTTCGGCTCACCGATCGCCGCTGTGTCCACGGGATGGAACGCGACCGAGCCGATGTGATCGTCGGTGGAGCGCTCGTGCTGGAGGAAGTGATGGACGCGTTCGGCTTCGACGAGGTGACGGCGTCGGAGTCCGACATCCTGGACGGGATCGCGTTCGGCCTCCTTGGCGCTGTCGCCGATTAGCCGAGCACGATCCGCGTGAGGTCGTCGACGAGACGCTGCGTGTCGTCGTGCTCCCGTTCCGCCCATTGCCGCCCCGACCGCCCGAACGCCTCCCGCGCCCGGTCGTCGTCGAGGAAGTAGCGCAACTGCTCGATCATCTCGCCAGGTGTCTCGTACCAGAGCCCTCCGTTCGAGGCTCGGGCGTGCTCGGCTGCGATCGAGCCGGCAGGCACCACGACCGGCGTTCCGAACAGCAGCGACTCGATCGCCTCTCTCCCGATCGGCCCCTGCGGACGCACGTCGAGGGTCGCCACCGCTCCTGCCATCAGGCGCCACACGTTCATCTGGGTCGACGACCATGGCACGTCGAAACGCCGCCCGCTCTCAGTCACCAGCCACTGCCCTGGGCGGACCTCTGCTACCGAGATGTCGCCGAGGACAGCGCGCAGGTAGTCGTGCGGGGGCCCGACGGCGGAGTCGGCGAGGTCGGGCCAGCCCGAGATCACGAGGAGGTAGCGACCGAATGACGCGACGCCCGCAAGCCCCGAGTGAGCGGCCTGGCGGTTTACGGGGAAGGAGAGGCGAAGGTGGTGGAGGACGTCAGGCCGGCGCGAGCCGACGCTTCGCGAGAGGAGCTGATACTCGGTATCCGAGAACGCGCACACGGCGTCGGCGATCTCCGCCAACGGCTTCATGGCGTCGGAGGCGAGCAGGCTGTCAGTGCCGAGCAGCGGGAGCACGACGATCCGTGGCCGCGCGGGCCCGACCGGCATGGCCTCCGCCATCCAGAGTGTCTCGACCCCGGCGAGCACGACGACGTCAGGCTTCAGATGGTCGAGGATCCCGAGTGCCTCGGAGGAGGGTTGACCGTCGGTGGCGAGGAGCTTGCGCACGGTGGCCTCGGGCACCGAAGGTGACGGCGAGCTCGGCTGGCGCTCGAGTGAGGCGCGCAGGACTTGCCCGAGTCGCCGTTGGGGCACTCGGGCACCGGCAGAGTGGATCGGGAAGATCCCGTCGAACGTGCGTCGCGGCGGGAGCCGGCTCGGGTCTGTCCTGTCGTCGAGGCTGACGACGACGATGTCGGCCGAGAGAGCGACGGCTCCGGCGATCATCCGTATCGCGGCTCGCCGCTCGGCCCAGTCGGTCGCCCAGCCCGCCATCACGACGGCGACCCTCGCCCGGCTTGGCCGCGGCTCGGCGCGGGCCGAGTCGATCGTCATGCCAGCGACGTCGGCGCTCTCCTCCGCCGGCTGAGGCGGCGCCTGAGGGGCTGACTCAGCCACCGACACGTTCGTCGATGTGGTGAGCGAAGTCGATCATGTCGTGCCGTACGGCCCCGATCATGCGCAACTGGCTCGTCGCGACGTCGTCCACGCGGCGGCTGACGGCGTCCACAGCTCGTGTGTTGACGCCGAGGTAGTCCTGCAGCCGAGAGAAGTACGGAGCGAGGACCGCCATGAGGAGGCGGTGCTGCAGGCGTCTCACAACGCCCTTCAAACCCTTGCCCGGAGGCGGGGCGAGGAGCGAAGCGACGTCCCAGTTGAGGTGCATCCAAGTGAGGTCCGAGTTGGTGTGCACTGGCGGACGGATCGCTTCGGCAAGGGTGCCATCGAATGACTCCGACGGGATCCAGCTGCGCGGAGGCACCTGGCCTACCTGGCGCGCCGCTCTCAGGTCGTCGACGACGTGCTGAGCATCGACCGGAATGTCTCCCATCGGTCTTCGTCCTCCTCGTTGGGGAGCCGGCAGAACGAGTCGAACCGGCCCAGGTTCGGGTTGTAGTACGGGTCGCCCTCGAGCAGCAGGTCCCGCCAACGGGACCGGAAGTACGGCAGCTCGGTGGCGTCGTCGGTGTGCCCACGGCTCTTCGACTCGTGGTGCACGAGCTCTGCCAGCGGTGTGTAGATGACGAGGAGGCCCTTCTCTCTCAGCCTCAGGCAGTAGTCGATGTCGTTGAATGCGACCGGAAGCGAGTCGTCGAAGCCTTCGACGGAGTCGAAGACCTCTCGCCGGCTCATCATGCAAGCGCCGGTGACAGCGGAGGTGTTCCGCACGACGCTCAGGCTCGAGAGGTAACCGGCGCGGTGGCCCTCCATCCCCTGCTGCGTGTGCGCCGCCCCCCAGCAGACGCCGACGGCGACGCCGCCGTGCTGCACCGTGCCGTCGGGGTAGAGGAGGCGCGCGCCTACGGCGCCGACGTCGTCACGCTGTGCTTGAGCCACCATGTGGGCCAACCACGATGGAGACCGCGCCTCGACGTCGTTGTTGAGCCAGAGAATCAAGTCGCCCCGCGCCTTCTCGACCGCCTCGTTGTTGATCTTCACCCAGTTGAACGGGCCGGGCGCCTCGATCAGGCGGACGCGGCGGTCGCGGGCGAGCTCCGTCATGACCGCACGCGTCTCGGGGAGGGCGGAGTCGTTGTCGACGAGGAGCAGCTCGAACTCCTCGTGGCCGGGGTCGACCACGAACGCGCGGTAGCACGCTGCCAGCAGAGCGGGCTCGTCCCGGAACGGGATGATCGCGCTCACGAGCGGATTGCCCTTTATCTGCCGGCGAACGTAGTAGCTGCCGGGGACGCGCGGGTGCGTCACCACATCCGCGGTGATCTCCCGTCGCGCGACGGCGTCTTCGAGGGCGCGGCGGCCCGCTTCGAAGGCCCAGGGCTTGGCGTCGGGGTCTCCGGAGGCCGATCCGAGCACGGTGCGCCAGTGGTACAGGATCTCGGGCACGTGCAAGATCTCGTCTGTTGACAGCCGCTCGGTCGCTCGCAGCATCAGGTCGTAGTCCTGCGCGCCGTCGAATTCGCTTCGCACGCCCCCGAGCTCGGTCAAGAGGGCACGCGTCACCACGAACAGGTGGCACATGTAGGCATTCGACAGGAGCAGGTCCGGCGACCAGTCAGGCTTGAACGCCGGCATGAAACGCCGGCCTTCCTCGTCGATCTTGTCCTCGTCGGAATAGATCAGCTGCGCCGCCGGGTCCTTCGCGATCGCGGAGGAGAGCCGGCCGAGTGCGCCCGCCGCCAACTCGTCGTCGTGATCGAGGAAGACCACGAACTCCCCCCGTGCCCGAGCGAGGCCGTCGTTCGTCGCGGCTGCGATGCCGCCGTTCTCCGAACGGGCGGTGATCGAGATCCGGTCGTCCGATCGTGCGATCTCGTCGAGATGCGCAAGCAGCGCAGGGTCACCCGACGCATCGTCGACGATCACGAGCTCCCAACTTGCGTGGTCCTGGCTGAGGACCGAGTTGACGCATCGGTCGAGCGCCCAGATAGGCGTCCGGTACGTCGGGACGACGACGCTGAACTGTGGGGAGGCGCCCGGAAGGGGCCTCGTCGCCGCAGCCACGACACCGGTGCCCGACCCCACGTTGACCGGTTCACCCCGGTGCCGGAGCCAAGCGTGATACCGCGGCTCGTCATCCGTCGCGTCCTTCGGGTAGACGGGCGACGTCACGTGAACGGCGCTGCTCATGTGCTGCGGCACGAGCTCGGCGACCTGCCGGCCGAGCCACTCGAGGCCCGACCACACCCGTATGAGGTCGCGCCGGTGTCGGAGATGATCCGACGTCCAAGCCGACTCAGAACCGAGCGCAGGCGGCTCGAACGCCGCATGCGGCCCGAGCATCGAGAGCAATGTCTCGAAGAGCGCTCGCTGGCTCGGCAGCACGACATCGTCGCCTTCACTCGAGGTCGTGCGCTCGTGCCGGAGGGAGGGGTCGACGGAGGAAGCGTTGCCGGGGTCAGGGCCTGGCAACGCGCCGAGGGCCGTCAACCAGTCGGCGAGCTCTGCTCGCCACTCGACCGGTCGATCGAGGGCGTCCGAGAACGAGCACACGAAAGTCGGGAGTCCGGCCATGGCGGGGACCGCGAGGTGGTGATACCGCTCCCAGAGCGCGAGGCATGTTGGGATGCCGATGGCATTGCGCCGGTCAAGTGACTGCGCCACCTCGAGCGGATCCCGGACGACCAGGACGACGGCGACCGGCCTGTCGAGTGCCGCCCGCCAGAACGGCAGCAGGAGGCAGGTGCGGGGATCCTTCCAGACGACCGGGCAGTCCGGCGCGGCGAACGCTGCCTCGAACGCCTCACGAGCTCGCCGCGCGAGCGTGCCCGACTCGGGCAACGTGTCCGGTCCGATCTCGCCGAGGTCGGGTGGGTCGTCCCAGGAGCGCCCGATCCGCCCGAGCAGCTCGTCGGAGAGCGCCATGAGCGACTGGCTCTCGAAATGGCCAGCCTCGTTGCCGAAACGGGCCCCGAGCAGATCCTCGTCCCGAGGGAGCGACAGCCCGAGCTCGCCGAGCGTCGATGCGGTAGCCGACGTCCCACTGCGGTGCATCCCGACGACCAGGACGCACGCCGGCCGCACCGGGCTCTCGGCGGGATCCGCAGCTGCAAGAACTTCTTGCCGAACACTGCTGAACGAATTCCCCGCGTGTTGCTTGCGAGAAGTCGGCTCGGAAGGAGTGGTTGAGGCCATGTGGGTGGGTTTGGAGAGGCGACTTCTGGAGCTGCGCTGTATCGATCTCCTGTTCGTAATACTACGCGTTGGGTGCTCGGATCTGCGACGATAGACGGGTGCAGAGTCTGGATCGAACGCGCAGGGTGGCATGCGCCAGTTGACGGTCCCGGGTACCTCGGCTGAGCTCGTCGGGCGCCGAGTGCGCCTGAGGCCACTCAAGGAAAGCGATTTCGAGGCTTGGCACGAGATCCGGACCCGCTGTCGCGACTGGCTGCTGCCGTGGGAACCACGTCCGAAAGACGCGCCCTACCCCCCTGAGGACCAGGCGAGCTTCCTTGCGCGGGCCTCCATGAGGGAGCGGGAGCGGCAGCTCGGCACTGGATACGGTTTTGGGATCTTCGCCGGCGGCCGTTTCGTCGGTGAGATCAACCTGTCCTCGATCCAGCGCGGCCCCTTCCAGAACGCCTATCTCGGCTACTGGATGGACCAGCTGCAAGCTGGCCGGGGGTACGTTCCGGAAGCTTGCGTCGTGCTCTTCCGCTACGCGTTCGAGGAGCTCGGCTTGCACCGCCTGCAGATCTCGATCATTCCCCGGAACCGCCCGAGCCGCCGGGTGGCTCAGAAGCTCTGGCTGAGGGGAGAGGGCATCGCCCTGCGCTACCTCGAGATCGACGGGCGCTGGGAGGACCACGTGCGGTACGCCATCACCGCTGAAGAATGGTCCGAGCGCCGGGATCGGTACGTCCGCCAGTGGTTGAGCGGGCCCCCGGCCTTCGGGTCTGGCATCGGCGTGGAGGCCGACGGCGGTTACGCCTGAGGCTATGGGCTAGTGCCGTGGGCCACGGCTACCTGACGACGCTTGGTGAGTGCTTGAAGAACGCCTCGACGTCCGCCTCGTAGCGGTACTGGGGCAAGTGGTCACCGACGGCTCGCCGCAAGCGGTTCGATTGGGCGAAGCGCTCGACCGCACCCGCTGAGGAGTACGACGGCACAAACCCGGCCCGCGCGATCTTGGATGTGTCGATCCCTCGGCCGTAGCGCAGGACGTCTTCGAGCTCAGCGGGAAGTGACAGCAGCTTCAGCCTCACGAGAGGGGCGGCCGCCTGTCGCGTCAAGAGCGGCGAGAGCGGCAACCGCCAGGCGCCGGCGATCGAGGCAACCTCGCTCACGGGCAACTTCCCGTCGCCCGAGACGTTGTAGATCCCCGCGAGGCGCTCGGTGACGGCGAACTGGACGCAACGAACGACGTCGTCCTCCTCGGTGAACTGGATGAGCGGGTCGTACCCGGCGATCGAGGGCATGATGCCCCGCGAGAGGTTCCGGCTTATCGGCGTGTCGATGTCGGCTCCGAGCACGTTCGTGAAGCGCAGCATCGTCACGACGACACCCGGGTTGTCCTGCGCGAAGTCCTTCACGTAGCCCTCGACCTCGCAGAGGGAGCGCTCGACGCGGTTGCGAGCCGGTCGCGACCGGGGGGTCTCCTCGCTGAACCACGCCGGGTTGGCCGGATGCGAGCCGTAGACGAGGGAGGACGACTTGACGACGATGTGGCGCACAGACGAACCGGTCGCGCTCGCAGCCGCGAGCAGGTTCATCGTGCCGATGACGTTCGTCTCGTGCAGCGCGCGGCCACTCATGCTCGAGGAGTCGACGACGAGAAACGTATGCACGATCGTGTCGACCTCGGTTGCCCGCACGAGCCTGGCGAGAAGCGAGTAGCTGTTGTCCGCTCGCACGTACTCGGTCCGCTCTAGCTCGACGCTCGGAGCACCGGTCCCCATGCCGAGCAGCATCTCGACGTCAGGGTCCTTCTCGAGGGCGGCCGCCACGCGGCCACCCCAGAACGTGTCGAGGCCGGTCAGGAGGATTCGCCGTCCCATTTGAACGCTCGCTTCCTCAGCCGAACCAGATGCTGCGGCGTTTGGCAAGCATGTCGTAGAGGTTCTCCTGCAGGTTCTGGCGGATCGTCTCGGCCTCGTCCATGACGCGCCCGCGCGGGTAGCGCTCGAGCCCGGGCTCCACGTCGAACGAGACAGGGTCGAGCACCCGCAGCTTGAACTTCGCCGGCAGGTACAAGAACGTCCCGAGCACCGGACCGAAGACGATCTGGTTCGCGGTCACGGGCAGGTAAGGGATGCGGAGCATGCGGGCGATCGATTGAGAACGGTAGAGGATCGGCATCGACTCCTCCGCCCCCACGACAGCGATCGGAATGACGGGCACGCCCGCTCGCATGGCGCTCTCGACGAAACCCCCCCGCCCGAACCGCCTCAAGCGATAACGCTCACTCACGACTTTGCTCGGGCCCTTCACCCCTTCGGGGAAGACGAGAGCAAGCTGGTTCTGGTCGTGCAACAGGCGATGGGCGTTGTCGGGATGCGCCGGCACGCCGCCGCCGCGACTCCAAGCGGTTCCCACGACCGGCACCGTGCGGAACCAATTGTCGGCGAGCCCGTAGACCGGGCGACCTAGCTCTTCTTCGATCCCGTGCATGATCATCGGCGCGTCAGAGGGGATCGCCCCGGCGTGGTTGGCGATGAGCAGAGCGCCACCCGCTCTCGGGATCTTCTCGAGACCTTCCCACTCGACCCTGAACCAACGGTCGTAGTAGGGAGCCTCCAGGCGGCGGATCAGGCGCCGAGCCCGCTCGGATCGACCCCATTCGTCCACGTCCGACCGGCGCGAGGGATCGCGGGCGGGCTTGCGAGGATCGGGACCGGGAAAGCGGACGAGGGCGCCGACTGGTGCGTCGGCTCCGTCGCCACCGGCGTGGGTGGGGGAGGGTTTGTTGGCAGGTCCGTCAGCGTGTCTCACCACATCGCCGATCGTAGTGGTGGATGGGCGGAGAACGGCTGGTCCGGCTACGGCCGGCCGAAACCTACGAAGCCGTTCCAGTACATCTCGAAGTAGCCGACGTCGGTGCCGGTCTCCTCCGCTTGGAGGATCGTCTCGGTCCCGTACGGGCCAGAGCCGATGTACATCGCGACGTGGGTGATCGGGTAAGGCCCGTCATTCGCGAAGTGATAGAAGATCAGGTCCCCGGGCTCGATCTGGCTGGCTGTGACTGGCGTCGACGCCTCGTATTGAGCCGTCGCGCCGTGCTCGAGGCCGACGCCGGCTGCTTCCCAAGCGAGCATGGTGAGGCCGGAGCAGTCGACTCCGCTGCGGCTGGCCCCGCCCCACACGTACGGGACCCCGATGTAGCTCTCTGCGGCGGCGACGGCCTCGTTGCCGGCCGTGTTCGTGCCTGCAGGAGTGAGGGGCTGGGCTGTCGTCGTGCTGCCTGCGGATCCGGCCGAGCCGGCGGCCGAGCCCGCACCGTTCTGGTTGCCGGTGGTCGGGTTCGACGCCGCCACTGCGGCTGCTGCCGCTGCTGCTGCTTCTGCCTTGGCCGCCGCGGCGGCCCTTGCGGCGGCGGCGCGCGCCTGCGCGGCGGCTATTGCCTCGGCTTTGGCGACAGCGGCCTCGTACTCGACGACGAGGTGGGCGAGGTGACCCTTGACCTCGTGGAGGATGTGCGTGATCTGGTTCGTCTTCTGCTCGGCCGTCGCTCTGGCGGCCTTGGCCTGGCGGAGAGCCGCCTCCGCCGTACGCTCCTGGCCGCGCTGGGTGGACTGCTCCTCTGCCAGCAGCCGGGACGCGTTGTTGAGCGAGAGCACAGCGGTGTGGAGGCTCGCTTCAGCCGAGTTGCCGTAGACGGCGATGCTCTGGCTGTCGGACAGGCTCGAGCTGAAGATGGCGCCGATTTCGGCGGATTGGTCGTCGCCGGTGACATAGATGGTCACGGCGGCCCGGCGCAGGTGGTTCCTGGCGGCGGTGAGCTGGGCTTCTCGGACCTTGAGCTTGAGCGCGGTCGCCGCGAGGATGCGCTGGTCCTTTGCGACGTTGAGCTGGGCTTCGTCGTAGGTCTCGGCCGCGATGGCGACCTGGGTCTGGTCACGGCTCAGCTCGTTTGCCAGGGTGGCCGCCTCTGCGCGGAGCGACGCGATCTGTGCCTTGGTGGGGGTTGCCGCGAGCGCTGACGCGGAAGGCAGGACGACCGCCGTCGCCATGAGCACGGCTCCGCCGACGGCCGCGAGCCGTCGCGAGCGCACAATCCCCATTCGCATCAGGAACAACTCTGCCCACATCAGCCCCACTTGTCAACAGTTTCGCTTTTGTGACCAGGGCGCCTACGGTTGGGGGGCGGCCCGGCCCGCGGACGTCACGTCGCGAAACCACGAAGGGGAGAGCACCGCTGATGGAACTTGTGACCGTCGAAACCGCCTACGGCACCGTCGCCGGCACTCGAGAGGCCGACGACCTGGTCGTCTTCCGCGGCATCCCGTACGCGGCGCCACCGGTTGGCGACCTCAGGTTCCGCCCACCCACGCGACCGGAGCCCTGGTCAGGTGCGCGTGAGGCGACGGAGTTCGCCCCGATGGGCTTGCAGCCTCCTCCGGACGCGATGGGCTCGATCCCGGGCGACCCCGACGAGCAGTCGGAGGACTGTCTCTACCTGAACGTCTACACGCCGGCCTGTGACGACGGGTCGCGGCCGGTGATGGTCTGGATCCACGGCGGCGGTTTCGTGAGCGGGAGCTCGTCATCCGCGCTGTACGCGGGCGATCGGCTCGCCCGGCTCGGCGTCGTGCTCGTGACCGTCAACTACCGCCTCGGCGCTCTCGGATGGCTCGGTCACCCGGCCCTGGCTGATGCGGCGAACCCGCAGGTCGGGTTCGCCAACTGGGGCTTGCAGGACCAGATCGCCGCCCTCGAGTGGGTCTCCGAACATGCAGCGGCGTTCGGGGGTGACCCGCGCCGCGTAACAGTCTTCGGCGAGTCTGCGGGCGGCATCTCGGTCGCGGCGCTCCTCGCGACGTCGGCCCCGCAACGGCTCTTCCACCGAGCGATCATCCAGAGCGGAGCGGCCATCGCCCTCGGCCAGGGCTCGGCCACCCAGGTCGCGGCGGATCTCGCAGCTGAGCTCGGGCTCGGGCCCGAGCAGCTGTCGAGACAGACTCTTGTCGCTCTTCCAGCGGATGAGTTGCTCCGTGCTCAGATCGCACTCGGCCCGAAGTACGAGGCGCTCGGCCTGGCGTTCCAGCCAGTGATCGACGGCGGAGTGCTGTCCCGCCATCCGGCCGCTGCCATTGCAGGCGGGAGCGCCACCGGCATCGAGCTGCTCGTCGGTACGAATCGGGACGAGTGGCGGTTCTGGGAATTGAACGACCCATCGTTGAGGGAGTTGGACGAGGCTCGGCTCCATCGACTTGTGCGCCGCCACGCTGATGAAGCGGGCCTCTCGGGCCTCCTCGACCCGGCTGAGATGGTCGAGACCTACCGGAAGGCGCGGGAGTCACGAGGCGACAGCGTCTCGCCGACCGACCTCCATTGCGCGATGGCGTCTGACTGGACGTTTCGTGTGCCGTCGATGCGCCTTGCCACAGGCCACGACGGGGGACTCGGACGTGTCTTCACCTACTTGTTCGACTGGGAGTCGCCCTTCGGGGGAGGCGTCCTCGGGTCGTGTCACGCGCTCGAGCTCCCGTTCGTCTTCGGGAGCTGTTCTCACCCGGCGATCTCGTTGTTCTCCGGTGGCGGCGAGGCGGCCGAGCGGCTCAGCGAGACGATGAGGAGGGCTTGGGTGAGCTTTGCAGCGTCTGGCTCCCCAGCCGGCGACGGGGTCGGGCCGTGGCCTGAGTACGACTCTGCCCGGCGGGCCACGAAGCGGCTCGGACCGATAGTCGAAGTGATCGAGGCTCCGATGGAGGACGAGCGCGCCGTTCTCGACTTTGCGCTCGGCCCCTACGGTGAGCTGGAAGCGACCAACGCCGAGCGGGTGCGGGTGCCGGGAAGGGTCGCTCGCGGTTGAGTCTCGGGGACGTAGCCCAAAGGCAGAGGCAGGGCGCTTAAAACGCCTCCAGTGAGGGTTCGAGTCCCTCCGTCCCCACTCTCTGTACCAGCTCACCGTCTCTAGGCAACCAACTGTGGCGAGCAGGCCCGCAGCGTCGTAGAAGGATGAGCGTCCCTCCTGATCCCACCGCAGTGGAAGAGGACGCGAAGACGCGTCCCATTGGGACCGCTCGGAACCGGCGCCAATAACCAGGTGGAACGCGTCCACAAGGTGCCGGTCGGGGGCATGCTCTCAACAGGTGCGGTCGGGGTCTCTCCGACTCGTCGCGCCCGGCGACTGAGTGCCTGCCGTCAGCGCCCCGGCTCAGCTTGCACCCGACCAGAGCGGATGGCGGCCAGGAACGACTCGTAGTCCCGGTCGTTCTGGTCGGCGTATGACAGTGCGAAAGCGGCCAGGCTGTCGTCAAATACCGCGCTCGATCCGAGGTATCCGGCGAGGATGGCGGGCTGACCGGCGCGGGCATGAGCGCGCGCCAGCGCGGCGCCGCAGAGACGTCCGTATGACGTCAGGCTGTCGGGGCGGGCATCGTCGAGCGGTACCGAGCCTTTCATGTCGCGCAGCTGGCGGACGTAGGTGTCGAATCCGTCGGCGCTGGCCCAGCCCAGGAAGGCATCGCTAGCTGCCTGCATAATGCGCTGGCCGACCACGACCCGCTTGCCCTGGTTGACGTACCGGGAGCGGCCGGCGTAGGGAGCGAGAACAGACGACTGTGCTTCTTTGACCTGAAGGAACAGGGGATCGAGGTCAGCCTTGCCGGCCAGGAGCACGACGAAGCAGCGGGTGCCGACACTTCCGACTCCGACGACCTTCAGGGCAGCGTCGACGAACTCGTAGTGATCCAGCAAGAGCTCGCGGTCGGGATCGAGGGTGGCAAGATAAGCCTTCACGAATCCTCGGGCCTGTTCGAGCTGGGCGTCAGTGAGGCGAACCACCACCGGCGGATCCTCCACGATCACGCGGCGGCCGTCGCGCACCGTCGTGAGCTTCGACAGCGCCTGCAAGCTGGTGCGCTGGCGGGCCTTGGCCGCGGTCTGTTCGGCACTGGAACGCGCCGGCTTGTCGGGTGCAGCGGCGATAACCGACTCGACGTCCAGCCTGGAGTGCCACACCTCGAAGGCCGACAGCTGTGCCATCTTCGCCATCTCGTTGCGATACTGCGCGGCGCACCCCTGCACGGCCGCGGTGCCGTCGCCATCGGAGAGCCCGGCCGTCCTGGCCGCCACCACGAAGCTGGCCGCGAGCCGCTTGAGGTCCCATTCCCACGGTCCGCGCAGGGTTTCATCGAAGTCGTTCAGATCGAAGACCTGACTGCGTTCGGGCGTGGCAAAGGTGCCGAAGTTGTAAAGATGAGCATCGCCGCAGATCTGCAACCTGACGCCCGTGGACGGTGTCCGGCTCAGGTCGGACACCATGACCGCCGGGGAGCCCCGGTAGAAGGCGAACGGCGACGCCATCATCCGGCCGTTTCGGACGGGAACTAGGTCCGGCAGTCGGTTGGCGTTGGACCGGGCCAGGATCTCGAGCGCCTCGGGACGGTCGGGGGGTGCCATCCACTGGCCGTGACTGCGGCGGGAAACCCGAGAGCGCAGCGCGCGACCCGCTTCGAGCATCTCCGGTCGAGTCCTCGGTGCATCGTTGGTCGGACTCATTGCGACCTCCTCAGCCACTCAGACTGGGCCGGGTGCCCCTGAGCAGTGGCCGGTCCAGCGCCGCCGACGCGCGTTCACGATCAGGCCCGCGGCGCCTGCACGCAGGTACCTGCCGTCAAGCTAACCGCGGCGTCGCGGAGCGGCGTGGACCGAGCGGTCAGCGGGCAAATGCTACGGCCAAGTAGGCGAGGGTGATGCCGAGACCAACTAGTGCCGGGGCCGCCTCTTGAAGGCCGTCTTGCGCCCGCCGGTGGACAACCAGGGCGATGGCGAGCAGGACTGCCATGCCTGACGCGGCGACGAGGCCAAGCGGAGCCCATAAGAGCCCGGTGAGGACACCGGCACCGGCAGCAAGCTCGGCGACACCGATGAGCCGATAGCGCTCCCACGGGATGGCGAAGTGGCTGGCCGACGCCAGCATCTTCGGGTGACTCTTCAACTTCCCGATGGCGGGCACGAGGCAAGCCGCTGCGAGCAGAAGCGAGAGGGCAATGAACACGATCACTCCTTTGACTGGGGCTTCGCCGGCACTTGACACGGCGACTGACAGACATAATAGTCAGGACTGTGATCAATTATCAATCTTGAGGAACTAATCACCTCACCAAACGAAAGGCAAGGCTGTCATGCTCAAGTCACTCAGCACCTCCTTCATCGTTCGGGGCCTTCTCGCCCTCGTCGTCGGGGTCGTGGCCCTCGCCTGGCCGGGAGTCACCCTTCTCGCCCTCGTCGTCGTCTTCGCCGTGTTCGCCTTCATCGCCGCCGGCCTGCAGGCGTTGCAGGCGTTCAGCAGCCGGACGGCGGGACCAGTCTTCGGGCATCTGCTGCTCGGGCTGATCGACATAGCCGCCGGTGTGATCGCCCTGGCGTGGCC
>JBKQLZ010000159.1:0-2936 GCA_052146895.1 Acidimicrobiales bacterium | reverse complement strand
GCGACGTGGCCGAGGCGAGCCGCGTGCCGGTGCTCAACATGCAATGCGACGTCTACCACCCGCATCAGGCGCTGGCGGACCTCATGACGATCATCGAGCGCTTCGGCGATCCTCGCGGCAAGACGGCGACGGTGAGCTGGGCCCACGATCCGAGCTACCTGAAGCCGATCAGTGTGGCCCAAAGCCTCGTTTTGCTGTTGCCGCGTTTCGGGATGAACGTGCGCCTGGTGCATCCGCCGGAGTTCAAGCTCATGCCAGACATCGTCGAGCAGGCCAAGGAGAATGCGCGCAGCGCCCACGTGGGCTTCGAGATGCTCGAGGACTTCGACGATGGCTTCCGCGGAACAGACGTCGTGTACGCCAAGAGCTGGGGCGCCATGGTCACGACCACCGACGAGGCGGAAGATACGCGCCTCATTAACAAGTACGAGTCGTGGATGACCGACGAGAGGCACATGGCGCTCGCGAATGAAGACGCGGTGTTCATGCACCCGTTGCCAGCGGATCGCAACGTGGAGGTCACCGACGCGGTGATCGACGGGCCTCATTCGATCGTCTACGACCAAGCGGAGAATCGCCTGCACGGCCAGAAAGCCGTGATGGCGCTTACGATGAGCTGATGGCCCCGTCTGCAAGCCCGGGCACAGCCGTCGTGGCGATAGGCGGCAACTCGCTCATCAAGGACAAACAGCACCAGTCCGTGAGCGACCAGTACATCGCTGCGCAGGAGACGTGCAAGCACATCGTCGGCATGATCAGCGACGGTTGGAACGTCGCCATCAGTCATGGCAACGGACCGCAGGTCGGGTTCATATTGCGGCGTTCGGAACTGGCGGCCAACGAGCTGCACGAGATCCCGCTCGACGTCTGCGGTGCCGACACCCAGGGGGCAATTGGCTACGCCTTGCAGCAGAACCTCTACAACGAGTTCCGCAAGATCGGCATGGACCGGCAGGCGGCGACGGTCATCTGCCAGACCGAGGTGGCGGCCGACGACCCGGCGTTCCACCATCCGAGCAAGCCCATTGGTGGCTTCATGGACGAGCAACAGGCGGAACGACGGCGCAAAGAGGGCTGGGACCTGATCAACGACGCCAATCGCGGGTGGAGGCGAGTTGTGGCGTCGCCCGAGCCGCTTCGGATCGTTGAGCTAGCAGCGATCGAGCGATTGATCGCCGCAGGCATCGTCGTCATAACCGCGGGAGGCGGAGGCATCCCGGTGGTCGCTGATGCCAACGGCGACCTGCAGGGAGTCGCCGCGGTCATCGACAAGGACCTCGCGTCCGCTCTGCTTGCCAACAAGCTGCGGGCGGACCTGCTCGTCATCTCCACGGCCGTCGAGAAGGTGGCTCTCAACTTCGGCACGCCCGAGGAGACAC
Source organism: Acidimicrobiales bacterium (assembly GCA_052146895.1). GTDB lineage: Bacteria > Actinomycetota > Acidimicrobiia > Acidimicrobiales > Bog-793 > Palsa-601. The sequence continues at coordinate 1,557 of JBKQLZ010000159.1, read as the reverse complement.
TGGTCGACCATCTCACCCTCGCCGAGGCGAAGGCGCACCTGGCTGAAGGTATCCACTTCGCAGCGGGCAGCATGGCGCCCAAGATCCAGGCGATCGTGAACTACCTCTCCAATGGCGGAACCACCGCGATCGTGACGAATCCGGAGAACGTCGCCCGGGCGCTGCACGGCGAAACCGGGACCAGATTCACCCTCAATTGACAAGCAGTGTCTTTCGGCACCTCGAACTGGGACCTTCGCCCGGCTCGAGAGCCCAGGGAGCTCGGGTAGCCTGAGAGCGTTGGGGCTGGCTTCGACCTGCCGAAGGCGGGGTCGCCTCGGAGATGGTGGAGGCAGGCGATGATGACTCAGTTCACGCTCAACGGGAAGCCGGTCGAGGTCGGCGATCACCCGCACCTTCTGGCAGCGCTGCGCGAGGAGCTTGACGTCACCTCACCCAAAGACGGCTGTTCGCCGTCGGGTCAGTGCGGATGCTGCACGGTGCTGATAGACGCTAAGGCGTCAGTCAGCTGCCAGATCTCGCTCGAGAAGGTGGCCGGCAAGTCGATCACGACACTGGAGGGGTTCGACGTCGCAGAGAGGGAGCGTTTCGCGGCCGTCTTCGCCGCCACCGGAGCGCTTCAGTGCGGCTTCTGCACGCCGGGAATTCTCGTCAGGGTGAAGGCGCTCATCGACAAGAAAGGCTCGGAGCTCACCCGCGACGACGCTGCGCGCTATCTAGGTGCGCACCTGTGCCGGTGCACGGGCTACAGCAAGATTCTCGACGCGGTGGAGTTGCTGGCAGCTGGCCAGACGCTCGAGCCCGTTCTGCCAGCGGGCCTCGGTTCGAGAGGCATCAAGTACGAGGGCCTCGAGCTGGCCCTCGGCGACCGCGCCTATGTCGACGACATCAGGATTCCAGGCTTGCTGCACGGCGCGCTGCGGCTGGCGGACCACGCCCGGGCTGATGTGGTCAGCATCGACAGCACAGCCGCACGGGCTGTGCCTGGAGTGCAAGCCGTGTTCACCGCGGCCGACGTTCCCGGTGAGCTACGGGTCGGGATCATCCACACCGACTGGCCCGTGTTCATCCCCGAAGGGGGCCGGACGTCGTATCTCGGCGACGTTCTCGCCATCGTCGTCGCCGATTCGCGCGAGGTCGCACGCGAGGCGGCCAAGCTCGTCGAGGTCTCCTACCGGCCTCTACGCCCTCTGACCGACGCCGTCGCGGCGATCGACGATGACGAGGACGCGGTCTGGGAGCTCGACGGCAACGTGCTGTCCCGCTCGGTTTACCGGAGGGGTGACGTTGACGAGGCTCTCGCGGCCTCCGCCCACAGCGTTCACGAGGTCTTCCAGACCCAACGCGTGGAGCACGCCTTTCTCGAGCCCGAGTCGACTCTCGCGGTCCCCGGCCCTGATGACACCTTGAAGGTCTTCTCAGGCGGTCAGGGCGCTTGGGACGACCGCAACCAGATCGCCTCGGTGCTCGGGCTCGCGGCCGAGCGCATCGTCGTCGAGCAGGTTTCAAACGGGGGTGCGTTCGGGGGCAAGGAAGACATGTCCAACCAGGCTCAGA
>JBKQLZ010000158.1:0-15674 GCA_052146895.1 Acidimicrobiales bacterium | reverse complement strand
GAGCACGCCCCAGACGCGGCACTATCCGCCCAAGTCAACGACGCGATCCGCACAGAGATCTCCCGGCGGCGGCGACAGCGCGCTCTGCGAGCGTTTCTCGAAGGAGTCCGGTCCAGCAAGCGCGTTGACCGCTTCGCTGTCCAAGGCGACGATCATTGGCCGCCGAGAAGCTGCTGGAGGCGAACAATCTCCTCTTCGTCATCTTCGGTGAGTGGACCGTCCTCGGCGGCAACGTGGTCGAGAAACGCTCGCAGAGCGCGCTGTCGCCGCCGCCGGGAGATCTCTGTGCGGATCGCGTCGTTGACTTGGGCGGATAGTGCCGCGTCTGGGGCGTGCTCTAGCTCCGCGACCAGGTCCGCATCGAGCGTGAGCGACACTTTTCTCTTAGCGGCCATACCGTATCCTACCATTGTCCTACTAGGGTAGGATACGCTCAGAACCCGAGCAGCGACTCCAAGCCGATAGTGAGGCCGGGCGTCTCGCCTACACGGCGCACTGCCAACAGGACGCCGGGCATGAACGAGACTCGGTCGAACGAGTCGTGACGGATCGTGAGCGTCTCGCCGAGCGAGCCGAAGATCACCTCTTGGTGTGCCACCAGGCCTGGCAGACGAACCGAGTGGACGCGGACCCCTTCCTCGGAGACACCGCCCCGCGTCCCCACGAGCGTCACCTGCTCAGTCGGGTCGGCGGCGAGACTGGCATGGGTCGTGGTGTGCTCCCGCCGTGAGGTCTCGATCCGCCGGACGGTCTCCAGCGCCGTCCCCGATGGCGCGTCGCGCTTGCGGTCGTGGTGCAGCTCGATGATCTCGACGCCCTCGATGTACGGAGCACAGATCTCGGCGCACCGCATCATCAGGGCCGCCCCGATCGAGAAGTTGGCCGCCTGCACGCAGTTGGGGGCGCTCGCGTCCCCGAAGAGGCGTTGAAGCTCAGCCCGGTCGTCGAGGCTCAGGCCGGTTGTCCCACAGACGGCATGGACGCCGTTCTCGGCGCACCACGCCAGGTTCTGCCGGGCGGAGCTGGCGACCGTGAAGTCGACGGCCACTTGCACGCCAGTGGCTTCGAAACCATGCGCGTCCGCCGCCACCTCGACCAACGCCGCCGGCCCGACGATGCTCCGGCCGGCGATCCCCACGACGTCGCCGATCATCCGCCCGGCGGCGACAGGATCAACCGCTGCGACGAGATCGAGGTCGTCTGCGTCGGCGATGGCGCCGCAGACCGTGGCTCCCATTCGCCCAGCGGCACCGAACACGGCTACCCGGATCATGACCACATCATGACCACAAGGTATCCGCGGCGCGGCGCAGAGGTCTCAGACCGGGAAGTCATCCTTGTCGAACGGCCCTACCACTGCGAGGACTCGCTCCGCCGACAGCACACGCTCGGCGACCTCACGAACGGCGGCCAGCGTGATCCCCTCGATCTTGCCGAGCAGCTCCTCGACCGTTGGAACGGTCCCGTGCAAGAGCAGGCTCGCCCCGATGCGGGACATGCGAGCTCCCGAATCCTCGAGCGACAGGAGCAGATCGGCCCGCAGGTGCCCCTTCGCAACGGTGAGCTCACGATCGCTCATTCCCGACGCCCTCAGCTGGTCGAACTCCCGCTCGATCAGGTCGAGTACCTCGTGCGCGTGCTCCGGGGCTGTGCCCACGGACACTGCCAGAGCGCCTGCGTCGTCGTAGGCAACACGATCGGAGCCGATCGAGTACGCAAGCCCGCGCTCCTCACGGATCTGCTGGAAGAGCCTGCTCGAGAGGCCGCCCCCGAGCACGTGATTGAGGGCAGCAAGCGTGAAGCGGTCGGGCGACCGGCGCTCGGGCGCACGCACTCCGTAAACGAGGTGCGCTTGCTCGGTCTCGTCGTGCTCGACGTGGCGAGCGAGAACTGAGTCACCGGGAACGCGCCGCTCGGGCGGAGCGCCCCCCACGCGCCCGACGAAGCGCCGCTCGATCCCCTCGGCCACGGCGTCGTGCTCGATCTGTCCCGCCGCGGCGACGACCATGTTGCGCGGCAGGTAGTGCTCATCGAAGAAACTCCTGATCTCCCCGACCCCAACCCCCCTGATCACCTCCGGGAGGCCGAGCACCTCGCGGCCGAGCGGGTGCTCGGGAAAGAGTGCCTCGGCAAATCGTTCCTGCACTATGTCGGCCGGCTCGTCGAGGTGCATCAGCACCTCCTCGAGGATCACCTGCCGCTCTGCATCGACCTCGTTCGGGCGCAACGCCGGCTCCCGGAGGATGTCGCAGAGGATGTCGAGGCCGAGGTCGAGGTGCTCGGAGAGGAGCCTCACGTAGAAGGTCGTGTACTCCTTCGTCGTGTAGGCGTTCATGTCCCCGCCCACACCGTCGATGGCCTCGGCGATGTCACGGGCGGAACGGTCCGCTGTGCCCTTGAAGAGGAGGTGCTCGAGGAAGTGCGAGATTCCGGCCTGTTCCTCGGTCTCGTCCCGCGATCCGGTCCCTACCCAGACCCCGATGCAGGCTGAAGCCACGTCGGGCATCGACTCGGTGACGAGTCGAATACCCGACGAGAGCTCAGAACTGCGGATCATCAGCCGGCCGGACCGGTGCTGACGATGCTTTGGCCGGCGCCCGCCAAGGGGCGGGCGCGAGCGGCAACGCGCTCAGCGGTTGCCCCTCGGGCGGCGGCGCGGGCCTGAGTCCCCACCCTCGCGGCGTCCGCCTGGGCCACGTCCGCCTTCACGGCTGCGCCCTGCGGCTGCCGGCTCAGAGGCTTCCTTCGGGCCTAGGTCGCCGTAGGTGGCGGCCGTCTCGGCGTCGAACTCCTCCTCGAACGAAGCACGGCGGAGCCCACCATTGGACGAGGGCGCCGACGGCGTCGCTTCAGCCGAAGCGGACTCGGAGCTCCTTGGCTCCGAGGCACCGGAGGTCTCGGTGCTCTCGCCCCCGACGAGGGAGAGGGACACCTTGCCCTGCGGGTCGATGTCGTCGACTCGCACCTCGAGGTCCTGGCCGAGCTCGACCACGTCCTCGACGCGCTCGACACGCTTGCCCTGCCCGAGGCGGGAGATGTGGATCAGGCCGTCACGGCCCGGGAGGATGTTGACGAACGCCCCGAACTTCGTGATGTTGACGACCTTGCCCGGGTAGACCTTGCCGACCTCCGCCGTCGGGGGGTCGAGGATGAGCTCGATCCGGCGACGGGCTTCGTCGACGGCTGAGCGCTCCTTCGCGCCGATCGTCACAGTGCCGACCTGGCCGTCGTCGTCGACGGCGATGTCCGCGCCCGTCTCCTGCTGCATGGCGTTGATCACCTTGCCCTTCGGGCCGATGACCTCGCCGATCTTGTCCATCGGGATCTCGAAGCTGACGATCTTCGGAGCGTTGGCCTTCACGTCGGGCCGGGGCGCTGCAAGAGCGTCGTGCATGACGCCGAGGATGATGAGGCGTGCCTCACGGGCCTGGCGCAATGCCTGGCCGAGAACCTCGGTCGGCAAGCCGGCGATCTTCGTGTCGAGCTGGAGAGCCGTTACGAACTCCGCGGTGCCGGCGACCTTGAAGTCCATGTCGCCGAACGCGTCCTCGGCGCCGAGGATGTCGGTCAGCGTCGTGCACTTGCCCTCTGCGAACACGAGGCCCATCGCGATGCCGCCGACAGGTGCCTTGATCGGCACGCCGGCGTCCATCAACGAAAGAGTCGAGCCGCAGACCGACGCCATCGACGTCGAGCCGTTCGACGAGAGCACCTCGGAGACGAGGCGCAGGGCGTAGGGGAACTCCGCCTCGGACGGGACGACCGGGAGGAGCGCACGCTCCGCAAGCAGGCCGTGACCGATCTCGCGGCGCTTCGGGCCCCGCATGAAGCCTGTCTCGCCAGTCGAGAAGGGCGGGAAGTTGTAGTGGTGCATGTAGCGCTTGAAGTCCTCGATGCCGAGCGTGTCGAGCATCTGGTTCATGCGGGGCATTCCGAGCGTTGTGAAGTTCAGCACCTGTGTGTCACCACGCTGGAACAGCCCGGTGCCATGGGCGGTCGGGATCAGGTCGACCTCGGCCGAAAGTGGCCGGATGTCGGTCGGCCCACGGCCGTCGATGCGGATGCCCTCCTCGACGATCCGCTTGCGCACGATCTTCTTCGTGAGCGACCGGATCGCAGGCTTGATCTCACGCTCCCGCTCGGGGAACTCTGGCGCGAGCTCGGCGACGAGCGAGGTCGTCGCTTCGTCGAGAGCCGTGTTGCGCTCGGTCTTGGTCGTGATGGCGTTCGCCTTCGAGATGGCGTCGGTTCCCACCGCGACCACCCGGTCGAAGACGTCGTCGCCGTAGTCGACGAAGAGCTCGAACGGGATCGTCTCTTTCTTGCCGACCTTCGCGACCAGCTCGTTCTGGAGCTGGATCGACTCCCGGATCCAGGTCTTGGACGCCTGCAGGCCCTCGGCGATCACCTCCTCGGTGACTTTCGGCGCGCCGGCCTCGTAGTACTCCCAGGCCTTCTCGGTGCCGCCGGCCTCGACCATCATGATGGCGATGTCGGAATCAGGGTCCTCAGTAAGGGCACGACCTGCGACGACGAGCTCGAACGTCGAGGCGTCGCCCTCCTGGTAGGTGCTGTGGGGAATCCAGTTGCCGTCCTGACTGTAAGCGATGCGGACGGCGCCGATCGGGCCCTCGAACGGGATGCCCGACAGCATGAGAGCCGCCGAGGCACCGTTGATGGCGACCACGTCGTGCGGGTTCACCTGGTCGGCGCCGAAGATCGTGCCGACGATGTGGACTTCGTTCCTGAAGCCCTCGGGGAACGACGGCCGCAGCGGTCGGTCGATCAGGCGGTCCGTCAGGATGGCCTCGTCGCTCGCCCGACCCTCACGGCGGAAGAACGAGCCGGGGATCTTCCCAGCTGCGTACATCCGCTCCTCGATGTCGACGGTGAGGGGGAAGAAGTCCGTGCCCTCTCTCACCTTCCTCGCGGCGGTGGCCGCGACGAGCACGATCGTGTCGCCGATCCGGACAAGTACAGCCCCATCCGCTTGACCGGCGAGCTTGCCGGCCTCGAAGGACAGGGTCTTGTCGGTCCCACTTATGGGTCCCGACACAGTGATGGCGTCAGCCATGACACTCCTCATTGGTAGAGGCGCCTGCATCGGTCAGTTCCCAGTCGTCGAGCACCACCTCGAGTCTCGGACGAAAGGTGGGACCCGGCGACTGGCAGCTGACAATCGCTGGCGCCATGTTTGACTCAGCGGGAGCGTGCGACCGGACCATCCGGGCACAGATCGCCCCCTATGTGTGGGCGGTCCTGCCGCCCGGGGTTGTTGCGACCCTGGCTAGCGCCGGATGCCAAGACGGGCGATGAGGGCCCGGTACCGGTCGACGTCGTTCGCCTTCACGTAGTCGAGAAGGCGGCGCCGGCGGCCGATCAGCTTCATGAGACCTCGCCGCGTGTGGTGATCACCGCGGTGAACCTTCAGGTGCTCGGTGAGGTGGTTGATCCGCTCTGTGAGGAGCGCAACCTGCACTTCTGGTGAGCCGGTGTCGGTCTCGTGTAGCCGATGCTCGGCGATCGTTGCCGTCTTGTCGGGCATGCGTAGAAAGATGACCTTCTTCTGGTACCGGCCGACGACGCCGGCCTGGCGGGGAAGCAACGGAATTCACCGCGATTGCCGCGGCAAACCGCCAGCCGAAGCTGACAAAGTGCATGTTAGCAGGTCACGCAAGCCGGACCCACGCCAGCAACCAGCCGGCGCTATACGTCGACCGGGTCCACCTCGACACGGGCTCGAAGCCCGGCCCACCCGGCCGGCTCGTGCGCCACGAGTGCCGCCAAGGCGTCAGAAAGCGCATCTGAACTGGCCGCCCGGACGAGGTAACCGTCGCCGAGGCGGCTCGCCTGCACCGAGTCGGGCAAGCGCCCGACCACCGCTTCGAGAGCCGCCTCGTCGTCGCCGTCGATGAGCGCCAGCGCCGAGTAGGGCGGCAGGGAGAGCAGTTCCCGCCGGGAGCGCTCGGCGTCGAGGACGAGGCCCGGATCGCCGACCTGGGCAGCTCTCACCACCTCGTGGTCGGGCATGCTCGTGCGGATCACGACCCGCCCGGCCGCCGAGCCGCCCGCAGTTGCGCGCGCCGAGCCCGGCCTCCGACGCCCGCCGACGAGGCGTACCGATCGGGCGAGCAGCGTGAGCGCCTCTTCTGCGGCACGCAGGCGTGGCGCCAGCAGCTCCTGGTCGAAGTCGAGCCATACCACCGTCGACGCAGATCGCACCCGGTAGAGGGCAGCCTGGGTGCCGATGAGGACCGGCGTGTCCGGCACCGCGGAACGGGGACCGCTCACCTCCCCGACCTCGAGGCCGGTCACCGCCTCGAGTTGCTCTCGAGCCCTCGCCACGCCGGGACGGGCGACGCGGAGCCGGGCAGACCCGCACGCCGGGCAGACCGCGGGCTGCTCGTCGCCGCAGCGGGGACAGATGAGCACGCCGATCTCACCCTTCGGCGGGCGGGTGAGCTGGACCTGGGCCGCGCCACAGCGGCCGCATCGCTGCACGGCACGGCAGGAGCCGCATGTCAGCAATCGGGCCCGTCCCACCCGGTTGAGGATGCAGACGACCGGTCCGCGAGCAGGCCCGCGAGCCGCCGCCTCGGGAGCGGAAGCCGCCTCCCGGATCCAGGCCACGAGCTGCGAGGGGTAGCCACCCTCAGCCGGGTCCTCGGCCCGAGTGTCGAGCACGCCCACTGTTCCCCACCCGGCTCGCTCCAGCGACTGCGGCAACCTCACGAGCCGGCGACCTGCTGGCGCCAGCAGCTCGACGCTCGGGCAGGGGGTGACGAACACGACCGGTGTGCCGGCGCGCCGAGCTCGCTCGGCCGCGATGACCCGGGCGTCGAACGTGGGCACGCGCTCGGAGCGGTACGCGTCGGAGTGGGCGTCGAGGACGAGGGTGAGGGTGGGGGTGAGGGGCGCGAGGGCTGCGTTTCGAGTGCCGATGACGACGTGGGACGATGCGGCTGCAGCTGGCCAGTCCTCCGGATACGTCGCCACCGGCCAGCCCACTCGCCGGAGCCTCGCCGCCAGGTGGGCGACGTCCTCCCGGGTCTCGACGAGCACGAGGGAACCAAGCGCTCGCTCCCCCAGCTCGGCCAAGGCTGCCTCGACCACGGGCTGGCGCTCGTCGGCGGGCGGCAGGCGCAGAACGGCGTCGCCGGCCGAGAGCGCCTCTCGCACGCGCTCGGCAAGCGTTCCCTCGAGGAGAGGGCGCCACGCCAGGAACGAAGGCGTGCCGGCGGGCGGGAGCGCCCTCACCACCCGCTCGGGCGAGGCGGCAACGAGAAGGGTGCGCAGGCGCCCTGCCCAACGCCACGCAGCCCAGCGGCAGACGTCGACGACTTGAGGAGGCGGCCCGACCGAGACCACCTCGATGAGCGGGCGGAGCTCGACGCCAGGGGGGACGGGCGTGCCGACGGCGACGACCCACCCCCGCACGCGGCGGCCGTGTAGCGCGACCCGGACGATCGTCCCGAGCGCGGGCGGCTCATCGGCGAGGTAGTGGAATGTGCGGTCGATCCCGGTGACGTCCGGGAGGACCTCGACGGCACTCTCTACACCGAGCCCGCCCGCCACTTCGAGCTCGCCGGGCCTAGAGCCCGAGCGCAGCCTGCAGGTCGGCGACCTTCGGGGTCGCCTCCCAGGGGAACCCCGCGTCGGACCGGCCGAAGTGGCCATAGGCGGCCGTGCGCTGGTAGATGGGGCGGCGCAGGTCGAGGTCGCGGATGATGGCCGCCGGGCGGAGGTCGAAGAGCTCCGCGACCGCCTCGGAGATCTTCTCCGGGTCGGCCTCGTGGGTGCCGAACGTCTCGACCATGACCGAGACGGGGTGGGCGACGCCGATGGCATAGGCCACCTGGATCTCGCAGCGCCGGGCGGCACCGGAGGCGACTATGTGCTTGGCGACCCAGCGGGCTGCGTAAGCACCGGAGCGGTCGACCTTCGAGGGGTCCTTGCCCGAGAAGGCGCCGCCGCCGTGGCGAGCCGCCCCGCCGTAGGTGTCGACGATGATCTTGCGGCCGGTGAGCCCGGTGTCGGCCGCCGGGCCGCCGATCTCGAAGCGCCCGGTCGGGTTCGCAAGGAACTCGAAGCCGTCGGTGTCGAGCCCTTCCGGCAGCAACGGCGTGATGACATGCTCGTAGAGGTCCTCACGCAGCTGGGTGTCGAGGTCGATGCCCTTGGCGTGCTGGGTCGAGATGAGGACGGTGGTGAGCCGCTTCGGGCGCCCGTTCTCGTAGATGACGCTCACCTGTGTCTTGCCGTCGGGACCGAGGTACTTCACGATCCCGTCCTTCCGCACCCGGGCGAGGCGCTCGGCGAGCCGGTGCGCGAGCCAGATCGGGAGCGGCATCAGGTCGGGGGTCTCGTCGCAGGCGTAGCCGAACATCATCCCCTGGTCGCCCGCGCCCTGGGAGTTGAGGACGTCCTCGCCCGCTGTGCCCGAGCGCACCTCGAGGGCGGAGGTCACGCCCTGGTCGATGTCGGGCGACTGCTCGTCGATCGACACGATGACGCCGCAGCTCTTGCCGTCGAAGCACAGCTCGACGCTGTCGTACCCGATGGCGCAGACCGTGTCACGCACGATGCGGGGGACGTCGACGTAGGCCTTCGTCGAGATCTCGCCCGCGACGACGACGAGCCCGGTGGTCAGCAGCGTCTCGCAGGCCACCCGCCCGTACGGGTCGGCCTCCAGGATGGCGTCCAGGATCGCGTCGGAGATCTGGTCCGCCATCTTGTCGGGGTGACCCTCGGTCACCGATTCCGAAGTGAAATGGAAGCTGCTCACGTCTCAGGAACTCCTTAGTTGTTCGATCACGGCGTCGAGGACCGCGTCGGCGATCTCGCGCTTGGTCGCAAGCGGTATCTCCCGGGAGCCTGCGCGGGTGACCACCGTCACCGCGTTGGTATCCCACTCGAAACCCACGCCCTGCGCGCCCACATCATTGCCCACGAGGACGTCGGCGCGTTTCGCCTCGAGCTTGGCGGCGGCCTCGCCCGCGACGGCGCTCGTCTCGGCGGCGAAGCCGACCAGCACTTGACCTGCACGCTTGGTCCGCCCGAGCTCGGCGAGGATGTCGAGAGTCGGCTCGAGCACGACATCGGGCACACCGTGGCTCTTCTTGATCTTCTCGTCCGCCGGCGCCTTCGGCCGGAAGTCGGCGACCGCGGCGGCCATCACGATCACGTCCTGGCTCTCGGCCCGGGACAGCACCGCGTCGGCCATCTCCGCTGCGGTCTCGACCCGCACGACGGTCGCGGCGGCAGGCGCTTCGAGATTCACGGTGCTCACGAGCGTGACCTCGGCACCGCGCGCGGACGCGGCTCGGGCTATCGCATAGCCCTGCTTGCCCGAGGAGCGGTTCCCGATGAATCGCACCGGATCGATCGGCTCACGAGTGCCGCCGGCCGTCACGAGCAGGCGCAGGCCGGCTAGGTCCTGTTCCCGGGTGGCGGCTGCCCCTCTGAGGACCGCGGCCGCCGCCTCGACTATGCGCTCGGGGTCAGGCAGGCGACCCGCACCGACATCGCCACCCGCCAGGCGGCCCTCGTCAGGCTCGAGAACGTGGACGCCCCGCCGCCTCAATGTGGCGAGGTTCTCCTGCACGGCCGCGTTCTCCCACATCTCCGTGTGCATCGCGGGGCAGATCAACACCGGCGCCCGCGTGGCAAGGAGCGTCGCGACGAGCAGGTCGGAGGAGATGCCGGCCGCATAAGAACCGATCACTCTCGCGGTGGCCGGCGCGACGATGACCAGATCAGCCCGCTGGCCGAGCGTCGTGTGCGGGATCGGATCGGCGTCCTCGAAAAGGGAGGTGTGCGCTCTCTCAGAGGCGAGCGCCGAGAACGTCGGCAGCCCGACAAATCGCAACGCCCCTTCCGTCAGCACGGGCACCACGTGCGCACCGGCGTCAACGAGCCGGCGCGTGACCTCGACAGCCTTGTAGGCGGCTATGCCGCCGCTCACGCCTAGGACGATCGTCGCGCCCTCGAGGCCGGTCTCGGTCATTGATGGCAGCTGCTGGCTGGTCGGGCGTCGCTCAGAGGCCGGGAGGGTCAGCTCGCCTCGCCGCCGGTGTCCTCAGCGGCTTCGGCGGCCTCGCTTTCGGGCTCACCCTCGACAGGCCCGTCACGGTCGGCGTTGAAATGCGGCCGGACCTTGCCGACGGCGATCTCCTCGAGGGCGATCGAAAGCGGCTTGCGGGCGATGGAGGCAACCTGCGGGGGCACGATGGCCCCGAGGCCCTCACCGAGCTGGCTGAAGTACGAATTCACCTGGCGCCCGCGGCGAGCAGCCAGCGTGACGAGCGTGAACTTCGAGTCGACCTTGTCGAGAAGATCCTCGATCGGTGGCTCGATCATGCTGCTACGCGGCTCAGCCATTTGGCTCCTTTGTCAGATCGCTGCTCGCGAGGTAATTCCCGCGGTTTGCAGCACGATGTCTCGTCGATTTGGCGGTGACGCCGTTACGGGCGCGATGAAGCGCTCCGGGCCGCATCAATGATAGCCGAGAGCTGGTCGACGGCGGAGTCGAGGTCGTCGTTCACCACGACGTGGGTTGCGAGCCGGCGGCCCTCGTCCTCTTCGAGCTGCCCGAGAGCAATCCGGCGCTGTGCGTGGTCCTCTGAGTCTCCACGTGCCCTGAGGCGCTCAGCCTGGGCCTCTACGGACGGTGCGAGGAGCAGGACGCATGTGGCCTCAGGATGGCGCTCGAGCACCTGGCGGGCGCCCTGGACGTCGATCTCGAGCAGGACGTCTGATCCTGTCGGAGGTTCGGGCGTCGGAGTGCCGTAGAAGTGATCCAGCACCGGGGCCCACTCGAGGAAGCCGCCGGCCGCGACGCGCCTGTTGAACGACTCGCGGTCGACGAACGTGTAGGCGTCATCGGCCTCGCCCGGCCGCTGTGGCCGAGTCGTCCAAGAACGGCTCAGCCAGAGCGTCGTGTCGCGCTCTAACAACTTGCGTATGACAGTCCCCTTGCCGACCCCACCGGGGCCGACGACTACGAATATCAGGGGAGATCAGGGACGCTCAGCGGCCTCGAGCAGCGCTACGCGCTGCTTTGCCCCGAGGCCCTGGAGACGGCGGGTCTCGGAGATGCCGACTTGTTCCATAAGGCGACGGGCCTTGACCTTGCCGGTGCCGGGGAGCGCTTCGAGCGCAGACAAGACCTTCATCTTGCCGACTGTCTCGCTTGACTCAGCCTTGACGAGTAACTCCTTCAAGGTGATGCGGCCGGCCTTCAGGTGGTCCTTCAGCTCGGCCCGCTCGCGTCGTACCAACGCTGCCTTTGCTAGGGCGGCCTGTCGCTGTTCCGGTGAGAGACTAGGTGGCTGTGGCATGGCCAGCTACCATAGCGGAACGCAAGCCGGGTGACCAGGACCATCGTGGCCAGGGTTCACTGGACGGCCGGATCACAAGGGAGTGGTCGTAGTGGCGAACGTGCTCGAAGTATCGAAGCTGAGGACCGAATTCCACCTTCGCAAGGCGAATGTGGGGGCGGTTGACGACATCTCGTTCACCGTCGCGCCGGGAGAGTGCGTGGGCCTGGTCGGGGAATCCGGTTGTGGCAAAAGCACTGCAGGGCTCTCGATTATCCAGCTTCTGCCTACAGTTGGCCACATCGTCGGCGAGTCGAGCATCAAGCTCAATGGCCGCGAACTGGTAGGGCTAGGCGAGAAGGATCTCCAGCACGTCCGCGGCAACGAGGTCGCGATGATCTTCCAGGACCCGATGACTTCGCTCAACCCGACGATGACGGTCGGGCGCCAGATCGCCGAGGGTGTGCGCATCCACCGCGACGCCACGAAGAAGGAGGCGATGGACCGCGCGCTCGAGGTGCTGACTCTCGTCGGGATGCCGCGCCCGGCGGAGCGCCTCGCCTACTACCCCCACCAGTTGTCGGGCGGACTGCGCCAGCGCGTGATGATCGCTATGTCGCTCGCGTGCGACCCGACGCTCCTCATCGCCGACGAGCCGACGACGGCTCTCGACGTCACCATTCAGGCGCAGATCCTCGACCTGATCGATGACCTCCGCTCGAGGCTGCACACCGCTGTCATCCTCATCACACACGACATGGGCGTCATCGCCGGCCGCACCGACCGGGTGATGGTCATGTACGCCGGCAAGATCGTCGAAGGCGCCGAGACCGACGAGCTCTACCACCGGATGAGGCACCCGTACTCCTCGGCGCTCCTGCAGTCGATCCCGAAGCTCGACCAGGACTCGACGCAACGTCTCTACAGCATCCCGGGGATCCCGCCGGACCTCGCCCAGAAGCTCGACAACTGCAGGTTCAACCCGCGCTGCCCCAACGTGACGGAGCGCTGCCGGACCGAGGAGCCGGTCCTCGAATCAGAGCCCACGGTCGCCACGCACCAGTTCGCGTGCTTCCACCCGGTCGGCTCAGAGGACGGGCAGTCGGTGGTCGCGCTGGTCGCGACGCCCGAGGAGAGGAAAGCCGCCCTCGAGCGGGCAGAGCTGCGCGTAGCCGAGCTCGCGACGCGTGAGCCGCTCCTCGAGATCGAGCACTTGGTGAAGGAGTTCGTGGTCACGTCGGGAGCGATCACTCAGAGGAAGATCGGATCGGTGAAAGCCGTGTCCGACGTCACGTTCAGCCTGCGCCAGGGCGAGACGTTCGGTCTCGTCGGCGAGTCCGGGTGTGGCAAGACCACCATCGGGCGCCTCATCGTCGGCCTCGAGAAGCCCAACAGCGGCTCGATCAAGTTCGAGGGCACCGAGGTCACGACGCTGCGAGGCACGGAGCTCCGTCGCAAGCGCCGGGACATGCAGCTCATGTTCCAGGACCCCTACTCCTCGCTCGACCCCCGCATGCGGGTCGGCTCGATCCTGCGTGAGCCGCTCGTCGTGCAGGGCATCGGATCGAAGCACGAGCAGGTCGAGCGGGTTTACGAGCTCATCTCGGAAGTCGGTCTGAGCAAGCGCGCATTCGAGCTGTACCCGCACGAGTTCTCCGGTGGGCAGCGTCAGCGCATCGGTTTCGCAAGGGCGCTGGCGCTGAGCCCTCGGCTGATCGTCGCGGACGAGCCCGTCTCGGCGCTCGACGTCTCGATCCAGGCCCAGATCCTCAACATGATGAAGAACCTGCAGGAGCGCCATCACCTGAGCTACGTCATGATCTCGCACGACCTCGCCGTCGTTAAGTACCTGGCGGACCGCATCGGAGTCATGTACCTCGGCAAGCTGATGGAATTCGGGCCCTCTCAGGCGATCTACGAGCGCCCTGCCCACCCGTACACCCAGGGCCTCATCGACACGATCCCCGTCGCCGAGCCCACGCTCGCGAGGGCGAAGCTCAACAAGCCGATCAAGGGCGAGCTCCCCTCGGCGATCAACCCACCGTCAGGCTGCCGCTTCCGCACCCGTTGCCCCTTCGCACAGGACAAGTGCGCTGAGTCCGAGCCGGAGCTGCAGCTCTTCTCGAGCGGTCACTACGCCGCTTGCCACTTCCCATTGCAGACGCCGGTCGCGGCGGCAGAGGTCCAGACCGTCCTGATGTAGAGGCCGGGCGACAGGGCCGCCAGCCTGGGCACGCCCGACTCAGCGTTGCTGGAGCCGGACCTCGAGCGAGTCGCGCAAAGCGTCACCGATGAAGTTGAAGGCCACCACGACGAGCACGATGCAGACGCCGGCCGGGACGATCAGCCACCAGTAGCCCGTGAGGACGTACTGCGAGCCGTCGCTCAGCATGGAGCCCCAGTCCGCCTGCGGGTACTGGATCCCGAGGCCGAGGAAGCTCAGGCCCGCGAGAACCAAGATGGCATCGGCCACCTGGAATGTCGCGTTCACCACGATGGTGCCGATGGCGTTCGGGATGATGTGGCGAATCACCATCCGCCTGTTCTTCCCACCCATCACCCTCACTGCTTGCACGTACTCACGGGTGCGCAGGGTGAGCGTCTCGCCTCGGACGAGCCTCGCCGGGGTCAACCATGCGAGACCGCCGATGATGAAGATGAGGCCGACCTTGCCCGGGGTGAAGATGACGGCGAGGACGATCAGCAGGAACAGCGCCGGGATCGACAGCAGAACGTCGACGACGCGCATCATGATCGCGTCGACGATGCCCCCGAAGAAGCCAGCCACGGCCCCCCACACGACCCCGATGATCGTCGCCATGGCGGCGGCCGCTAGGCCGACCTCGAGTGAGCTCTGGCCGGCGTACATGAGGCGGCCGAGTATGTCGAAGCCGCTCGGGTCCGTGCCGAGCACGTGGTGTGCCGACGGTGGGAGTGTCGTCTCGAAGAGGTTCACCGCTATCTGGTTGGTGTGGTAAACGAGCGGGCCGACAAACGAGAACAGCAGCATGAAGACGACGAGCACAACGCCGACGATCGCGAGCTTGTTCTCGAGGAAGACTCGCAGGATGAGCCTTCCAAGGCTGCCCGTACTGGTCGCTTCGCCACCGGACGGCCCTTGACCCTCCCCATCGCCCATACCGTCGACGAGGTGGTGCAGACCGCCATCGGGCATCGTCGACGACTCGATGATGCCCTCGCTGACGGCAAGGATCTCTTCGTTAGTTGTGGACATAGCGAATCCTCGGGTCGGCGACGGCGTAGAGAAGGTCGGCGACGAGCGACCCGACGACGGTTGCGACTGTCGCCACGATCGTCGTGCCGACCACCACGTAGATGTCGTATTGGTCTGCCGCGCGGTAGGTGAGGTAGCCCATTCCGGGGAAGTTGAAGACCGTCTCGGTGATCACGGCCCCAGAGACGATCGCGGGCAGCGAGAGCCCCAGCAGCGTGATGATCGGGATCAAAGCGTTGCGCAGGGCGTGACGGAAGAGCACCCTGCTCCGGCTGGCGCCTTTTGCCCGAGCCGTGCGCACGAAGTCCTGCGCGAGCGAATCCATCATCGACGAGCGCATGTACCGGCTGAACGCTGCGATCGTGCCCGTCGCGAGCGTAAGCACAGGCAGGAACATGACGTGGAAGTTCGTCAGCATCTGCGCGACGCCTTCGGTCGAAGGCACTATCGGGGCGAAGATCTTGTTGTCGATCGCCAGATAGAGGATCAGCAGCTCACCGAAGACGAACGGCGGCATCGCGTAGAAGATGAAAGCGAGGCTCGTGAGTGCGTAGTCGGAGGGCTTGTTGCGGCGCACGGTCTGGAAGATGCCGAGAGGCACGGCGACCAGCAGCGCGAGAAGCGTCGACATGCCGACAAGGACGAGCGACCTCGGTAGGAACTCCCCGATCAGGGATCTGACCGGCTGGTTGAAGTGGTAGGAGTAGCCGAAGTTCAGGTGGGCGTAGTTGTCCACGAGGTGCCAGTACTGGTCCCACCAAGGCAGATTGAGGCCGTTCGCGAGGATGAACTGGTGGATCTGGATCGGACTGGCGCGCGAGCCGAGGTCGGTACGCGCGAGACCAACTGCTCCGTTCGGAGCGAGCTGGAACAGCAGGAACACGATGAGCGTGACGCCGAGGATGACTATCACCGCTTGGAGCAGGCGTCTGATGATGAAACTTATCGTGGCCGAACCTCCTGGCTCGGGCGCTCACAGCCACGCTGCTGCGAAGACGGCGACAACAGGACCCCTCTTTGCGTTTTCCTAAGGGGCGAGTGTAGCCCTTGCAGTCCCTCTCGGACTGGTCGAGCACTCTGACCGCTCAGGCTTTCGACATGGCTTCGGCCCGGCCCCGCCC
>JBKQLZ010000157.1:0-14922 GCA_052146895.1 Acidimicrobiales bacterium | reverse complement strand
CATTGGCGAACGGCCCTGCGCGCCGGGTCACTCGGCCTCGTAGCTGGGCTCGGCCTGCTTGCGGTCGCCTCAGCTGGAAGCGTTGCCCGCCCGAGCACCCACATCCAGCTCACCGGCTACGGGACCTCGGGGTCGGCTCGGTCCGACGCCAACAACAGCTCGCAAGTCATCTCACCGGCCTCGACGACCGAGGCGTTCGGAATCTCCGGCCACGTGAAGGGCTTGTTCCCGGGCACCTCAGCCCGCCTCGTATTGAAGGTGACCAACCGGGAAGGCTTCGCCATAGTTGTGACCCGGATCGCCACGACGGTGAAGAAAGCCAACGCCAGGTGTACCGCCGCCAACCTCTCGGTCACCGCCTTCTCGGGCCGATTGTCGGTGCCTGCCCACGGTTCGGCCAAGACCAGGGTGCGTGCCAGAATGGCCGTGAAGGCGCCTGACGGATGTATCGCGTCCACTTTTCCTCTTGTTTACCGCGGCGTTGCAGAGAAGCGCTGAGATGAAGAGGAACCCGGCAATCAAGCGTTTGCTGATTGGTGTGTGCGTCGCACTGCCGCTCGGCCTTGCCTTCTCACCGCTCGCCCAGGCTGCCTGGAGCACCGGCGGATTAGGAAATGCTCCGAGGCTGTGGCCGCTGGAGGCTCGAAGCCTGTTTGGGCAGGTAGGAAGGGCTGCGCCGTCGCAGGCGTTGGCGCCAGCGGGCCGGTTTCGGCTGCGCTGGATTCCCAAGGGATTCCCAAAACAGGGCTCCCGGCTGCCATCACGTCACGGCTCGGCTCACCGGTGTGATGGAAGTGTGAGCGAGTTGCGGGTCACGATCCCCGACGAGATCGCAGAGCGAGTCGCCTCTCAGGCTTCCAAGTGACACACCTCGATCGAGGACATAGTCGCGGCGGCGCTCGCTTTGCCCGTCCTGGCACGGTCTGGAGGGTCGTTTCCCTTCATCGCCATGTCCGAGGCGCCGCCCGGAGCACTTGAGCGTGGCGGAGACAGAACGCCGGTTAGACGACGGCGAGGACCAAACCTTCGCTCGATGTCGTTGACACTGCGGCCGCTCATGGCTTCAGGCATCAGATTCGACTGGGACGATGGCGTTACTCGGCATGCGTAGCCAGAAAGCGGCAGGCCCTTGACAAATCTGAGTAGAGCGCCCACACTCCCCAGTGGGCGGGCGCGGTGAAGCTGGCCAGTCCAACAGTTGTAGTGTTCATCGGCAGGCATGAGCTTGTAGTTCCCGTTTTCCAGTCGTGCGAGCGGTCGCAAGTGCACCGAATCTCCGAGGGCGGCTATTGAGCGCGAGCATCAGCGTTCGGTCCGCCCCGACATTCGGGGGTTTGGGATATGGCGTTCGAACGTCGGCCTCACCACATTTGCGGAGCGCTTCGTCGGCTCTTGTCACGCGCGCCGGCGAGCGAGAGGCGAACGAGGTCGAGGCGGCGCTGGCCGATCGTTCCGGTTGTGCTCGTTATGGCCGCGTCCCTCATCGCTGCAAGCGCACCGGGTTCGAGGAGCTCTGGCGGTCGGTCTCCTGGGACGGCTCGCGCCGATCTGCGCCACAGCCAGCTGGCTGTGTTGTCGCAGACGACAGATCCGGCGAGCGACATCTACACCTACGCCGGCAACGGCACAGCAGGTGACTCAGGTGATGGCGGACCCGCCCCGCAGGCGGAGTTCGACGGCACATGGGCCGACGCAGATGACGCGAACCTGAACGTCGCGTTCCCCGACTACGCCAACAACAAGATCAGGCTCGTCGCCGGCACTTCGGGCGACTGGCTCGGGATCCCCATGATCGCCGACGACGTCTACACGGTCGCCGGCAACGGGACCGTCGGCTACACGGGCAACCCGGGCAAGGCGATTAGCTCTGAGATCAACGATCCGTACGCCACCACCTTCGACGCGAGCGGGAACCTCATCTTCAGCGACGAGACGAACAACGTGATCCGGCTGGTGTCGGCTGAGACGTGCTCAATGAGCTGTCCGTACCAGCTCTCGTCGATGACGGCCGGATACATCTACACAATCGCTGGTGATGGCTACGACGCAGGAACAGGGAACGGGGGCTACTCCGGCGACGGGGCAGCAGCGACGTCGGCCGAGCTCAATAGCCCGACCGGTCTCACGGTCGACAAATGGGGCAACGTCGTGTTCTCAGACGCCACCAACTACAGGGTCCGCCTCGTCTCGGACGAGACCTGCTCGACCGCGTGCCCTTACGGGCTCGCGTCGATGACTCCCGGCTACATCTACACCATCGCCGGCACAGGCACAGCCGGGTACTCCGGCAACGGCGTAG
This sequence comes from Acidimicrobiales bacterium, assembly GCA_052146895.1. GTDB lineage: Bacteria > Actinomycetota > Acidimicrobiia > Acidimicrobiales > Bog-793 > Palsa-601. Next base: position 12,623 of record JBKQLZ010000157.1, on the reverse strand, counting down.
CCGCAACGGGGGCAGAGGTGAACTGGGTCACCGGTGTCTCTGAAGACAAGAGCGGGAACATCGTGCTGGCGGACATCTACAACAACATCATCCGCGTCGTCGCCGGGAGTGCCTGCTCGAGCTGCTATGGCTCTTCGATGAGCGCGGGCTACATCTACACGATCGCAGGCACCGGGACTGCTGGCTACTCAGGCGACGACAGCGCAGCAACGAGCGCCGAGATCGACTGGCCTCGCGGCGTGGCCGTCGACTCGTACGGCAACGTCGTGTTCGCGGACACGAACAACAACGTCATCCGCGTCGTGGCCGAGTCGTCCGCCACCTACTACGGCATCGTCATGACATCGGGCGACATCTACACCGTCGCAGGCAACGGTACGGCCGGGTACGAGGGCGACGGGGGTCCGGCGTCGTTGGCCGAGCTCGACCATCCCATCGGCGTGGCGACCGATGCTCTCGGCCAGATCATCGTCACCGACTCCGCCAACTACGTCGTGCGAGTGCTCGGTGGTGGCCCTGTGAGCCCGCAGAGCTCCTACCCGCAAGGGAGCGCGCTCGGGGCGGACCTCTACGGCGGGGGCGGCGGCCCGCAGGCACAATGCCCCTGCTCGACCGGGAGCCCGATCGACCTGGCGACGGGGGACTACTACGACACCGTCACCGACCTCACGATCCCCGGAGCCGGCATCCCTCTCCAGTTCACCCGCACCTACGACGCGATGGCAGCCCAGGCGGAGGAGTCAGCCGCCAGCATCGTGCCACCGCTCGGCTACGGCTGGGCGTCGAATCTCGGCATGAGCGTCTCAGAAAGCATGGCGGGCCTCGCGACCGTGACGGAGGCCAACGGCGCACTCATCACCTTCCAGTACTACGGAGCCGGGGCAAGCGGCGAGGCCGCCTGGTGCCCGTCCGACGCGACGGTGGCGGTCTTCTGTCCGACCGCACCCCGCTACATCGCCACCCTCAGCGGGTCGAGTGGGTCCTTTACCTACGTCGACAACCTCTCGAGCCCGATGACCTACACCTTCAACTCCTCGAACGCCCTCTCGGGCATCAAAGACGCCAACGGTGACACCCTCGACTCCTCGAGCTACGTCTCTGGCTGTCCCTCCGGCGACACCTGCACCGAGTGGACCTCGTCGGCCTCGGGCGAGGCGCTTGTTGTCGAGGTGAACACCTCGAGCGGGGAGCTCCTCTCTGTCTTCGACCCGGCGGCGACGCTCCAGAGCGTGAGCTTCACCTACAGCGGCACCGGCTGCAGCACATGGGGAGGGAGCCAACCTGCAGACCTCTGCAGCGCGACGACGCCGGGGAGCCTTACGACGACCTACACATACGACAGCGCGAACATGACTGCGAAGTACGACTACGACGAGCTCACGATGAGCCCGCCAGCGACCGGTGCGGTCACGAACACCTACACCGCCGGCCAGGTGACCGAGCAGACGGTCACGACCGCCTCTGGCGTGACGCAGGTCACCAAGCTCTCCTACACGACGAACTCGCTCGCAGGCGGGACGACCACGACCGTCACCTTCTACCCCCTCGGGACCGGAGGCGGGGAGCCGACGGAGGTCTCGAGCTACGAGTACTCGAACCTCGTGCTCGCATCGGAGACGACTGCATCTGGGACGACGGACTTCAAGACCGACGGCGCGACTTTGCTCTCGACTACGAGCGCGGATGGTGCCGGGAACGTCACGGGCGAGACGCTCGACAACTACGGCGCACCGGGTGGGACCGAGTCCTCCTCGGCCGACGCGACCTTGGTGAGCGACGGCAACGACAAGACCGAGCAGTACGCCTACACGGCCGACAACCTCGTGTGGTGCTCGGTGAGCGCGGCCGCCTACGCGGCCGCCTACCCAGGCGCCGCTATCCGCTGTCCGCCCTCAGCTCCGAGCTCGCCCCCAGCGGCCGGATCAGACGTGGGAATGACGATCACCGTCTACAACCTCGCCAACGAGCCGACGTCGGTCACCGACCCGCTCGGCAACACCACGACCTACTCGTACTCGACGAGCGGGTACGGCGTGCCGACCGGGCTCGTCTACTGCTCGATCGACCCGGTCGAGTACGGCCACGTCACCTGCCCTGCAACGTACACGGCGACCGCGACGGCGAAGACGACTGCGACGACGTACAACTCCTTCGGCAACGTCACGAGCACGACCGACCCCGACGGGGACGAGACGACGTACGCCTACGGCGTGACGGGCCACCCGGGCCTTGTCGCGTCCGAGACGAGCCCTGACGGCACGACGACGGTCTTCACCTACAACACGATCGGCGAGGTGCTGTCGAGGGTCGTCACCTTCCCCTCTTCGTCCGGCTATTCCGCCACGACGGAGTACACCTACGACTCGAGCGGGCACGAGATCTGCGAGACCGATCCTTACGAGTACGCAAAAGGGGTCACGGCCTGCCCCACGAGCCCGCCGACTCCTCCGACACCGTCTTCTGACGCCTACCTCGGCGACACGATCACGGGATATGACGCCGACGGGCGCGTGATCCAGAGCACCAACCCGCTCGGCGGGATCACCTACACCGCCTACGACGAGGCGGGCGAGGTCTACTGCACCGTCGCTCCCTACGAGGCCGCAAAAGGCGTCACGTGCCCGAGCGCTTCCTCTTCCCCGCCGAGCGTCGGGACGGGCGACGGCGCCACGATCACGAGTTACGACTCATACGGGCGCGTGATCCAGGTGACGAACCCGCTCGGCGGGGTCACCCTCACGACCTACGACGAAGCCGGCAACGTCGCGAGCACAACCGTCGAGTCGGGCAACACGAGCGCACCGAACATCGTGACTGCCTACACCTACGATGGCGACAACCGCGTCCTGACGACGTCGGTCGGCTCGAGCCCGACAGTCGACACGACAAGCGTCAGCTACGACCCGAACGGCAATGTCTTCTGCTCGGTCTCCGCCAACGCCTACGCGGCCGGCTCGAGCACCTATCAGTGCCCGGCCTGGCAGGCGGGCTGGATACTCGCCCCGCCGAGCCCTTCGAGCCTGTACTCGACGAGCCCGAGCGCGAGCCAGGCGAACAACGTCACGACCGCCTTCTTCAATGCCGACGGCGAGCAGCTGCAGAGCACCAATCCCGACATCGAGACGTCTATCTCGGACTACGACGCCGACGGGCGCACGACGTGCACCTCGGACCCGGTCAACGTCGCAGCCTGGCTCACTGCCAACTCCGGAGGCACCTACCCCTGCGACTGCCCGTCGACCCCGCTCACGTCCCCGCCGTCGGGCGGGTCGGATCCCGGCTACGTCACGACCATCTACGACGCTGCCGGCAGGGCGACGTCTGTCACGGATCAGATCGGCGACACGACGAGCTACACCTACTCGAAGGCCGGCGAGGTCCTCACGATGGTCGACCCTCGCGGGAACACCACGACGGACTGCTACTACTACCAAAATGCGAGCGGGCAGTGCGCCCACTCCGCTCCGGCGACGGGCGGCTCGGCCGACGACCTCTACTCACAGACGACTCCCGCGACGAGCGCGGATCCGAGCGGCGAGACGACGACGCACACCTACTACCCCGGCGAGCTGGCGGACAAGACGACGACCCTCGCAGGGGTGACGACGGACTCCTACGACGGCCTCGGCGACCTGACCTCGGCCGCGTATTCGGGTACGGCGTCGGGCTACGCCAGCCCGCCGAGCGTCACGTACACCTACTTCACCGACGGATCGCGCGAGACGACGGCCGACGGGACCGGGACGACGACGTACAACTACGACTCGAACGGGGACCTCCTCTCACAAGCCCTTGCTCCCGCGACTGACAGCGGCCTCGCGTCTGCCACGCTCGCCTACTCCTACTTCGTCACCGGAGCGCTCGCGAGCGTCGTGTACCCCACCTACCCAAGCCACACCAACCCGACGGCGAGCTACACCGACGACGCCCGGGGCAACATGGCTTCTGTCACCGACTGGCTCGGCAACGAGGTGACGTTCGGGACCGACTACGACGGCAACGAGACCTCGCAGGACAACGACGTCTCAGGGAGCTACCCGAGCGGCACGAGCAGCACGGCGTTCAACTACGACAGCGCCGATCTCAACACGAGCGCCGTCTCGACCGAGGTCTGCTCGGGGACGAACGGCACCTTGACACAGTCCTTCTCGGGATCAAGCGGGTCGAGAAACGCCGACGGGCAACTGACCGAGGACGAAGAGACCTACGCCGGCTCGTGCGCCGGGCATGCGACCTACGAGCGCAACTACAGCTACGACATCGCCGGGCGCGTCGTCTACCAGGGTGCGACAGCCCAGGGCTCGTCGGCGAACGACTTCTCGTACGACTCCTCGAGCGATCCGACGGAGATCTCGAGCCACGACGGCTCCGGCAACTTCGACACCTACACACAGACCTTCGACAACGCCGGCGAGGTCACGGGTCAGTCGCCGGTATCGGGAAGCCACGGTTCCTCGTCGACGTACATATACGACACGCTCGGCGCTCAGGTCTCAGCATCTGGCTCGTCGACTACCTACGGCTACGATGCCCTCGGGCGGCTGACCTCGACCGCGACGGCGCCTCTCGCCGGAACGAGCGACGCCTACACGGGAGACGGGCTCGTCGCCTCAGTGAGCGGCTGGTCGCCGAAGACCGACATCGACGGGACGAACATCCTCGAGTCGGTCTCATGCCCGAGCACCTCGTTCTGCGCCGCGGTCGACAACGCCGGCGACGTCCTCACCTACAACGGCACGAGCTGGTCGACCGACCACCTCGACGGCACGAACATCCTCGAGGGCGTCTCCTGTCCGACGACCACCTTCTGCGCCGCGGTCGACAACGACGGCGAGGTCACGACCTACAACGGCACAACCTGGACGACGCCGGCGTCGATCGACGGGACGACGGTCATGTCCTCGGTCTCGTGCACGAGCTCGTCGTTCTGCACAGCGGTCGACAACGGCGGCAACGCCCTCATCTACAACGGAACGACGTGGACGAAAAAGGGCATCGACTCAAAGATGCTCGACAGGGTCTCGTGCGCGAGCTCGTCGGTCTGCGCCGCCGTCGACAACTCCGGCTACATCGTCTCCACCTCGAACGGCTGGTCGACGAAGACAAACACCGATGCCGACGGGAGCACGCACATCGGTTCGATCTCGTGTCCGACCGCGTCGTTCTGCGCCGCGGTCGACAACTCGGGCAACGTCATCACGGGCAACCCGTCGACACCGAGCTGGGCATCTGCCGTCTCGATCGACGCAAGCAACCTGATCGAGAGCATCTCGTGTCGGAGCGCGACCTTCTGCGTGGCCGTCGACGTCTCGGGCAACGCGATGGTCTTGAGCGGCTCGACCTGGGCTCCGGCCGAAGCCGTCGACACGACGACGCTGCGGGGACCGTCGTGTGAGAGCACGACCTACTGTGTCGCTATCGACAACAAGGGCAACGTCCTCGGCTACGACGGCTCAGCTGTCGCCCAGGTGAGCTGGGGCTCTGCGGTGAGCTCGATGCCGGTCGTCGCCTCGGACGCGAGCTGGGACTACATCTACGGTCCCGGCGCAGAGCCGGTCGAGCAGGTCAACGTCACCGCCTCGCCGCCGGCGAGCAACCCGCAGTTCATGACCTACAGCTCTCCGGACTCGGCCTGGCTGACGACGAGCGCCTCGGGCAACCAGCTCTCCTTCTACCGCTACGACGCCTTCGGCACTCCCGCAAGCGGAACCCCGGGATCTGCGTTCGGCTACGCCGGGCAGTATGCCGGCCTGAGTGCTAACGCGAACGGCCTCGAGAACATGCGTGCCCGCTGGTTCGAACCGCAGACCGGTGGGTTCGCCACTCGAGATGCTGCGTTCAGCCAGACCGACGAGGCCTACACCTACACTGGCGGTGATCCGGTGAACGAGACGGATCCCAGCGGGCAGTACACCGTTGCCCTAGACGGTGATGAATGCCTGCCGGTAGGTCTGGATCAGAGCGACTGCGTGACCTTCGCTGATGTGTTGGCGTCATCGAACTGTGCGAACGAGCTAGCTGAGGTCGACTCCAACCTCGTTGGAGAGTGCAACCCCCATACGGGATTCAACGCCGGTCAGCTGTACAACGGCTTGAATGAGTTCACAAACCCGATGTACGGCGCGCTCATTCACGGCTACGACGCCTACGCGCTAGCGCAGGACCCTTGTTCGGGTGACTGGGCGATCGCCGAACAGGCGGACCTTGGATTTGTCGGGTTCGATGGTGGCCTGCTGATTGGCTTCGGCGCCGCTGGTGGTCTAGCGACAGCCGCAGAGGGGGGAACTTCGCTGACGGCTGGCGATCTGAGCGGCGATGTCCTGAGTAACTACAACCGGTTCCTCAAGAGCCTGCCGTCCGGAGCCGGCGATGTGACAATCACTCAGCTATCCGACGGGTCCTACCAGTTCTCCTCCGATGTTCCGGCTACCAACATCCCTGGCTCGTACGCGACTTACACGAAGGTCGTGGGTCCAGACGGAGTTACCTCCACGTTCTTCAAGACGACGATCGCCCCTGACGGTTCCGTTGTATCGGTGAAGGTCAAGTACCCATGACGACCGACGAAGATCGCATCACGGCGCTCGAGGACCTGCTGTTGATGAGGATCCCGCCAGCCGAGGCTCAGCAACACCTACGCCGGTTTATGTGGGACAGCGAACCGCTTGTCACATTGACAAGAGCGGACTTGGAGAGAGTGCTCGACGAGTACTTGACGGGCCGAATCAGGGCCGAGGTCGTCGAGGCCTGGGCCGAGGCTCTTGAAGGTCGCGACGACGTCAGCCTCGAGAGAGGACTGGAGGTCGTCATCAACGATGTCGTGTTCGAGCTCGCCAACCCGGAGCTCACAGCCCGTCTCACTGCCACCGGAGCCCAGGAATTGAAGCGCCGGCTGGAGGAGCGATGATTCAGCGCGCGAGGAACTGGCAGGGCGGTGTTGCCCGTATGGCCACCCTGACGGCTTCTATCGTCGTGCTCGTCGCCCTTCTCGGCCTCTTCGCCCCTGTGGCATCAGCCGCACAACCTCCTCCTCCGCATACTGGCATCACGGCTATCGCCGAGCCAAGTGGTCGACTCGTCGGGCCCCGCGACACCCTTCTCTCAGGTGAGAGACGGATGCTGGCTCTCAACTACGACCTGACCGGGCAGGGTTCGTCCGTTGCCACACTCCGAGGCACTCCAAGCATGCCTACGACCACTGCAAGGGCCACGTCACACGCCTACGACCCCGCACGAAGTCACTGCCGCAGGCAGCCCACAGACTCCGTAGTGGACGCTCCGAGCAGCAAGGTGAGCGCCGCGATCATGAACGCGCCGGTTGGACCAAGGGCGCCTCCCATCGGACAGTTCATAGCCGCAGAGGGGGGAGGCTCGACCTCCGACCTGCTGTCGAACCTGGCGAGCAAGGCGCAGGCGACTGTAGGCGAAGGCAGTGGGCCGGTGTATGGGACGGCAGTGCATTCCGAGTTCGCGTCGGAGATCAACGCCCTCGGGGATTCCAATCTTTCGACCGAGGTGTCCTACCTCGATGGTGAGGTTGTGCCTTACGGCACTGCCGGCAGCGTGCGACTCGACGTGGTCGAAGGCAACATCTCGGAACCGGAGGCGGTCTACGATCTGAAGACCGGCAGTGCGAGCCTGACAGCATCCCGGATCGCTCAGATTCAGGCGAATCTCCCGCCCGGCTATCAGAACATCCCGGTCATCGAGATTCGCCCGTGAAGACAGCGGAGTGGAAGCAGGTGGTGCGGCCGTTGTTGCCGGCCGGAGACGATTGGGCCTTTCGCGGGGCGCTGTGCTATCGGCTGCCGGTGCGGCGGGTCCTTCTAGGAGTACTGGGCGAAGGGTCCGGATTCGACACAGGTGTGTACGTCTGGCGTGTGCTCATGCCACTTTTCGTTCCGAGTAGACACGTCGTGCTTTCGTGGTCTGAGCGGATCGGCGGCGGAGCCTGCAAGTACGACAACATCGACAAGCAGGCGTTGACGGCAGCGATAGCGAAAGCCCTCGGCGGACTAGAAGGCGAGACGAGTGCGCTAAACGAAGTGCTGGCCCGCGATGACCCGGCGAGTCCGAATGGGCGCTTGCACGAGGTGGTCGGTTACTCGCGGCTATTGCTTGGCGACGTGGCGGGCGCACGGCAGTCCTTGGCGAGGGCGGCGGCAGGAGTGCCTACTGCTGCTTGGGGCCAGGAGGTAGTCGACCGGTGCGTTCTCATCGCTGGCTTCATTGACGACAGCGATCTTGACAAGGCCGTCGGCCAGCTCGATTCATGGTGCGAGGAATCCGCTGGAGCGCTGGGGTTACGCCGGTGACCGCGCCCGTTGGTCAACGGCCGTCAGAGTTCGCAGCAGCGCCGAGGCCCCTCAACCTGTCAAGTTGCTCGCTTTGGCCGCAAAGCCAGCCGCCCACAGCCCGACCAGCTGGGTGTCGCAAGAACGGACCAACGTCCATGGGCGGGCAGGCACCAGCTCGCGGAGCGACTAGCGGTGCGAAGCACCCCGGGCTCGTCGCGCTACTTGCGGGAATCCTCGTCGCCCTGTCCGGCCTGCTTGGCCAACCGGCTTCGGCGACCTCCGTCGTCCACTCACAAGCACGCGCGTCGACTATCGCCGAGCGGAGGGGGCACTTGGTCGGACCTACCTGGTCCATTCTCCTTGGTGACGGTCGGGAGCGAACTCCCAGCTACGACAACTTCGCGACCGGATCGTCCGTTGCTGGCCGCTCAGGCATGCTAGGCACGGCTATGACGGCGGTAAGTGGCACGTCACACAGCTACGACTGTGCACGAAGCGAATCCGTCAGACAGCCGACAGCCTCCGCTGTCGACTTGTTCAGCAGCATGCTGAGCGCGCCGATCTTGGGCAAGAGGGTCCGGCCAAGAGCGCCTCCGAGCCAGCGATTCCTTGCCGCAGAGGGGGATGTTGGCGCCACGGAGCCAGGGTGGGGACCGGGCACGCCAGCCGCCGGACAGCCACCAGACGAATCAACCATCGCCGAGATCCTGAAAGGCAAACTTGGATCGATCCAGCGAGCGCCCCTGCCGCCCGGATCGCCTGCGTGGTCAGACATTACGAACATGACACTTTCGGAGATTCGGGCGGGTGCTCAGGAGAACCTGCCCGGGTACCGCACCATCCTCAAGCTTCTGACCGACGGCAGATTCAACAAATGACAGGGTTCGAGAAGGCATCTGAGCTTTGTCGAGAGCTCGATGCTCGCCGCGTGCCCTACGTATTGAACTTTGCTCGCCCAGAGGCGCTGATGGTCAGCGTCGCCATTCCAGGAGAGAGGTGGGAGCTCGAGTTTTTCGAGGACGGACACATCGAGTTGGAGCGGTTCGTGAGCACAGGAGTCGAAGCGGATTCGGCTGCTGCCGCGAAGCTTCTCGGATACCTCGATGAAAGCTGACAACCAAGGGCGGCAAATCCGACGAATGTCGAACGCGCGGAAGACGCCCTTGGTTGGCGCCCTTGTCGTGCTCGTCGCTCTCCTCGCCGGCATCTGGCTCGCGCTCATCGGGATCCTCGCCCCGAGCGCGTCAGCCACTTCGCTCCTCCACCCAGAAACACGCGTCGCGGCCATCGCCGAGCCCGCCGGCCAACTCGTCGGGCCTTCCTACTCCGTTCTCGCAGGTGAGAGTCGGCAGAGAGCCCCAAACTACGACCAGAACGCGACCGGTTCGTCTGTTGCCGCAGAGGGGGATTCTGCCGGCAGTGAGCTCACGCAGACAGCCCACGGCCTTGAACGTTCCTTCGATCCCTCGAGGCTGAGTGCGGCCGAACAGCAGAACGTCATCGCGAATTTCACGCAGGAGTTCACTCAAGGCGACGGCGCCGACGTGTACGTCCAGCAGGTTGGCGACCGGTACAACGTCGTGGTCCAAGGCCAGAACGGTGTGATAACCAACTTGAAAGGAATCAGCGAATCCTCGTTGAACCGGCTGGCCTCGAACTATGGATGGGTTCCGAAGTGAGGGTTACGTACGACCCCTTGGCCGATGCCCTTTACGTGAGGCTCGCGAAACCCGGTGCGGGAGGCTCAACGACCGTCAACGAGGTGGGCACGATCATTGATCTGGACGCCGCTGGCGTGCCGAGGGGCTTCGAGTTCCTGTCCGTGCGAAGTCGCGGCGTGCCTACTGCTTCGTTGCCGACTGGCGCGGCTCAGGCTGTGGAACGCTTCCTTGCATCGGGAGCCCTCAGTTCCTCCGCCTTGGTCGAGTGGACAGACGAAGAGGATCAGGGCCGGACTTGACAGAAGCGTCGGAACTCGCGAAGCGGTCTGCTTGGATAGGGCTACTTACCGCCATAGTTCTGGCGCTCATCGGCGTGTTCACCCCTGCCGCCTCGGCAGCACAGTTCCTCCACCAAGAAACAGGCGTCGCGGCCATCTCCGGGCCGAATAGCCAACTCGTCGGGCCTCACGAGATCGTCCTCCCAGGTGGGAGTCGGCCGGGAGCCCCAAACTACGACCAAGACGCGACCGGTTCGTCTGTTGCCGCAGAGGGGGATGTTGGCGCCACGGAGCCAGGCTGGGGGCCGGGCACGCCAGCCGCCGGGCAGCCACCCGACGAACCAACCATCGCTGAGATCCTGAAAGGCAAGCTTGGATCGATCCAGCGAGCACCACTGCCGTCGGGATCGCCGGCGTGGTCCGACATCACGAACATGACACTTTCCGAGATTCGAGCTGGCGCTCAGGAGAACCTGCCGGGATATCGCACCATACTCAAGCTTCTGACTGACAGTAGGTTCAACAAGTGACGGCGTTCGAGAAGGTGTCCAAGCTTTGTCGAGAGCTCGACGCTCGCCGCGTCAACTATGAATTGACGTTCGCTCGCCCAGAGGCGCTGATGCTGAGCGTCGCGATTCCCGGCGAAAGATGGGAACTCGAGTTTTTCGAGGACGGACTCATCGAGTTGGAGCGATTCGTGAGCGCGGGTGTAGAAGAGGATTCCACCGCTGCCCGGAAGCTTCTCGGGTACTTCGATGAACGCTGACGATCGCCGTCGGGGCAGCCAGCCGAGGTTAAGAACACGGACGTCGACCGGCCTCGTTGCGAAGCGCCTCGCGCTCGTCACGCTGCTCGCCGGCATCCTCGTCGCGCTCCTCGCTCTCCTGGCCCCACCGGCGTCGGCCTCACCGATCCTCCACCCAAAAACACGCGTCGCGGCCATCGCCGAGCCGACTGGCCAACTCGTCGGGCCTCACGCCGACGTCCTCGCAGTTCAGGGTCGGGAAAGAGCCCCCAACTACGACAGTTACGCGACCGGTTCGTCTGTTGCCGCAGAGGGGGGTGCAAGTGGCGCTGAAACAGCTGAGGAGTCAGAAGCGGACGTCACCTTCGGCCACGGAGCGCGTCATCTTGCAGGGACCGGACTCGATCAGGCCGACGTGGAAGGTGCAATCGAATCTCAGGTGAGGACGTCCGCGTCTGCCGCAAGCTCAACCGGCTCATTCTGGGGACGCGTGGTGGTTGACGGGCAGACGGTGGAGTACCGCGCTTACACCTTGCCGAACGGGACGATCAATGTCGGGACGTACTATGTCCCGTAGCCAATCGCCCAATAGGCTCGGCGGGTTTCGCCCTCTTACGGCGAACGAAAGTGGCATTCTCGCACCTCTCCTCAAGGCCGAGTTTCCAGGCCAAGTCCAGCTTGCCCAGCAGGCAGCTCGAATTTCCGCTCGTCCTCTCGATGCTGACGGAAGCTTGGAGTTTGCGCAGTCAGATGGCCCACTTGCCCCGGTTGTTCGTCGTATTCCGGTTGAGGCTGAAGCGGAGGATCAGGACGGCGTAATGATCCACGTGCTCCTGCACGTTGTCGACGGTCAGATGAAGGAGTTGGAGGTTTACCGGGAAGATTCCGCGCCAGTGATGAAGCTTGACCCTGGTCGCTTGCGGGTCCTGGTGCTGTGATCGGTCGTCGGGACTGGATCCCTGACGGCGCCGTGAAACGCCTCGCCGTCCTCACCTTCCTCACCGGACTGGTCGTCGCGCTCATCGGATTCCTCGAGCCCGTGGCGTCAGCCTCGCCGGTCCAGCACCCACAGACACGCGTCGCGGCCATCGAACACGCCACCACGCAGCTCGTCGGGCCTCACGAGACCGTCCTGCCTGGTGGGAGTCGGCCGAGAGCCCCGAACTACGACAGTTCCGCGACCGGTTCGTCTGTTGCCGCAGAGGGCGATACGAGCGTTGTCTACCGCTATGTCAGCGACGGCGAGAAGGTCGCGGCGGAAAACTCGGGATACATCCCGAACACCGACCTCGCCGGTAGCCCCAAGAGCGTCTTCTACTCGCCAGATGAGTACTCGTCCGCCTCAGAGGCGGAGCGAGCATTGCAGATCGGCAGCGAGAACCCCGGTGGATCCACTGCGAGCCCGACGTGGCGGCTAACTGCGAGCAGCGACGGTGCGACCCCGCACGCCAGCAATGTTAGCGCCTGGATTCCCAAAACGGATTCCCAAGACCCTCAAATTGGCTATTTCTCGCTGTAAAGCTCGTGCGAGAAATCCATTTGAACTATCAGACGGTGGCCGCCTCGTTGAAGATCGCGTCGATCGCCTGTTTCTCTGGCCAGCCCTGGGCCTCCGAGGACACGTACAGTCCGAGCCCGAGTA
>JBKQLZ010000156.1:0-12991 GCA_052146895.1 Acidimicrobiales bacterium | reverse complement strand
GAACGACCACAAGATTCTCTGGTCACGGCAGATCGATCCACCCCATTCCGGTAACGGCAGTGGCGGCACTTACATCATCGCCGCCGAGCAGCAGCGCTCGGCACTGTCGCTCGACAGGGGTCGGGTCTACGCCGAGTTCGGCGGCCTCGCCGGCGACTGCTCGGCGTATCACGGCTACGTCGTGTCTCTACCCGAGTCCGGCAAGCCTCCCCTTGGCGTCTACCAGACTCCGTCCCCGCGGGAGGACGCCATCTGGGCAACGTCAGGCGCTGCTGTCAACGAGAGCGGCGATCTCTACGTCGCAACCGGGAACGGCTCTGACTCCGACAAGACGTTCAAGATGGACAACGCAGTCATCGAGCTCTCCCCGTCGCTCAAGGTGATCAGCGACTACGCGCCCTTGGATTGGTCGGTGATGAACGACCAGGATCGCGACCTCGGTTCGGGCGGCCCCATGCTCCTCCCCGGGGAATCTCTTCTGTTCGAAGCCGGCAAAGCGAGTTACCCGAGTGGCGACAGCGGGCCGCTGGAGAGCCTGGGCTACCTCTTGAACCCGAAGTCGCTCGGCGGCGTCGGCCACCCGTTGTTCCGTGGCGAGGTCTGCCCGAACGCCGGGTACGTCTTCGGAGCCGACGCGTTCTCAGTCGTGAAGGTGAAGGGCGTGGCCACGACCGTCATCTTCGTGCCCTGCCCGAGTGGCACCGTCGCCCTCGCCGTGAAGACGGGTGCCCACCCCTCGTTCACCCGTATCTGGGAGGCATCCACGGGCAACCCGAACGGACCGCCGATCCTCGCTGGCGGCCTGGTCTGGGCGATCTCGACGGGAGCCGACGGGGGCGGTGGAGGCAACGAGTTGTACGGCATGGACCCATCCACAGGGCAGGTTCTCGTCACCGAGAGCCTCTCGCAGGTCGATCACTTCGTGACGCCTGCAGCGGGCGACGGCGAGATCTTCGTCGGCACGACGAATGGAGTCGAGGCCTTCAGGCCTTAGGTACAGCGCGGGGGCCCCGCTCCGTGCTCAGCGCCACGGGTCCCGGAGCGCCACGACGCCGCCCGGGGTGAGCAAGTGGTTTGCTAGCACGACGTCGTCGTGGCGCATGCGCCAGGACACCAATCTCTCGGTCGCCCACGCCCGCCGCTCGATGCAGGACCGCTCGCCAGCCCGATCCGTGAGCTGGCCGGGATCTTCGGACAGGTCGAACAACAACGGTGGCAGCACCGCGGGATCCGCTGCGAACTGCACGTACTTCGCGTCCTTGGAGCGGAGGACCGTAAGCGTGCAATGAGCCGAGGGGATTCCGAGCATTCGCTCTGCGAGCCGGCTGACTGGATTGCGGAAGTCCCACTCGAAGTGCGATTCGGAGCGCCAATGCTCGGGCTTGCCTTCGTCAGCCAGCCAGCCCCGCAGCGACGATCCGTCCACCTGCAGTGGCACCTCGAGCCCGAGCCACTCGAGGATCGTCGGCATCACGTCGACAGACTCCGTAAAGGCTTCGACGACGCGCCCCCGCCCGGGGTCGGCGGACGGCCGGGGATCGGCGACAACGAGCGGGATCGAGTAGCTCTCGTCCCAGTAGCCGGCCTTTTGGAGAAGCCAGTGGTCGCCGCCCATCTCCCCGTGATCGCTCGTGAGGACCACGAGCGTGTCGCGCCCCAGCCCGGAATCGGCGAGGTACTCGAAGAGGTGGCCGAGCTGGTGGTCGACCTCGGCCTGCATGCCGTGATACGTAGCCCGCAGCTGGCGTCGCTCGCGCTCGTCGTGAGGAGCGCCCACGCCCGGGATGCCGATGAGGGCCGCAGCGAGCGGGTGCATCGAGGACTCGGCTTGCCAAGTTGCATGACCGGCGAACGGTGGGACGTCGTCGGCCGAGTACAGGTCGTGGTATCCGGGCGGGTTGCGATAGGGCGGATGCGGCCTGACGTACGAGGCGTGGACGAAGAATGGGGAGTCGCCGTTGTGCTCGAGCCACTCGATGACGCTCTCGGTCATGAACGCGCTTTCGGAATCTTCGGGCGCGAACTGCGCCGGCGCCCAGGTCGACCCGTGATCGGTCGCCCCGGGGAACGAGAGGTCGGGCTGGTACAGCTTGTGGGGATTCGAAGGGACGTCGTAGCCCCGCCCGGCGAGCCACCTCCCCCATTCGAGGCTGCCCGCGTCGTACGGGTCGTTCACGACCGGCCTGAACCCGGGCAGCACGCCCTCGTAGGTGAGCAGGCGGGGGTCGTCCGGTGGCACCGTCCGGGGGTCGACACTCGCGTCGGTGTAACCGAACAGGACGGGGTCATAGCCGACCCGCCTCGCCTCGAGGGCGACATTGGTGAAGCGCGCGTCAAGGGGCGTGCCATTGGCGACGGATCGGTGGTGGTGCATGTAGGTGCCGGTGTAGAGCGAGGCACGGCTAGGCCCGCAGGGTGCCGTGACCGACCAGTGATTGGAGAAACACACCCCCCTCCCACACAATCGGTCAATCGCCGGCGTCTTCACCAGTGGATGGCCGAGGTACGACAGCGAGTCGCCCCGATACTGATCCACGGTTATGAACAACACGTTCCCGGGCACGCCAGAGCGTACGCAACTGCCGCCTATATTGATCCGCCATGCCCGATCAACTCCGAGGAATCAACGCGACCTTCGATCACGTCGCGCACGGGACCCGCTCGATAAAAAGCCTCGTGCCCATCTACCGAGACCTCCTCGGGGGTGAGTTCATCGGTGGTGGGGAGGTTCCGCGAGTGGGCTTTCGCTCCGTGCAGTTCCGCTTCGAAGGTGGCGGCAAGGTTGAGCTGCTGGAGCCGACGGAGGGGTCGGGGTTCTTGGACAGTTTCTTCCGGCGCGTCGGAGACGGGGGACTGCACCACGTCACCTTCAAGGTCCCAGACATAAACGAGGCGCTCGAGGCCGCCCGCGCAGCAGGTCTCGAGCCCTTCGGCGTCCATCTCGAGGACGCGTTCTGGCAGGAGTTCTTCCTCCACCCACGCACCACAGGAGGTGCGCTGATCCAGTTGGCCCATGCGAGCTTCGAGCTCGGGGTGGTCGACGGCCCTGCGATGTCGATCGAGGAGTACCTCGAGAACCCGACCAACTACTGGAGGGAGTAGCCGCTCGCAGGCAAACTGCGGCCGCCCGGCCGCCCGGCCTCCCGGCCGCTGGCCTTAACCTGCGAGAACGAGTCCTCCGGCGGCACCGTTTGCTCCGACCGCGACGCAGGTCTTCTGGTAGCAGTCGAGCCCGAAGAGGCCGGCCGACCCGAGAGGGAGCCGGACGGTCGCCCAGTGAGCGCCGCCGTCTGTCGACGTGGTGAGGTAGCCGGAGCCGTCCGCGGCCGCCCCGGCGGCAGTGCAATCCGACGAGGATGAGCAGGAGACGGCGTCGAGCGCGCTCGGCGAGCCTTGCGGTGAGCGAAGGGTCCAGTTCGAGCCGGAGTTCGTGGTCGTCGCGATCACACCCGTCGACTCGCGTCCCGCTTGCCCGACGGCCTGGCACTCCCTCGACGTGGAACAGGTGATGCCGTAGAGCCCGGCAACCGACGTCGGGAAGTAATGGACCTCCCAGGTCCTCCCACCGTTCGTGCTGGCGGCCGAGATCGTGCCCTGTCGCGAAGCGCCGACTGCCTCGCAGCGCAACGTGCTCGAGCAGGCAATGCCGTTCAGCGCCCCCACTTGCTTCGGGAGCATGTAGCGCGACCACGACTTCCCGCCGTTGTCCGTCGTCACGACCTCACCGCGCGTCTCGAAGACGCCCGTGCCGGCAGCGACGCACTTCGAGCTCGAGGGGCACGAGACGCTCGCGAGCAGGTCGACACCGCCGTGGACTTTCTCGGACCTCCAGGACCGGCCCGCGTCGCGTGTCGTGACGATCTCGCCCGTGCCGGACTGGGAATACCCGACGGCGACGCATCGAGCCGTCGAGGCGCATGACACCGAGTACAGGCCACCTACCGACGCCGGCACCAGCCGCTCTTTCCAGTTGCGGCCGCCGTTGGTCGTCGTGACGATCATTCCCGGGCCGAGTCCGACGCCGACGCAGCTGTCGCTCGTCGGGCACGCGACATCGGTCAGCTGACCGATACGGACTGGCAGATCCGCTGTGGCCCAGCTGGAACCGCTGTTCGTGGTCCGCACGAGGAACGGCGATGCCTCCGAGCTCCCAGGGTGCAACACACCGGCAGCCTCGCAAGCGCCGCCCGGTCGGCACGAGACCCCGAGCACGGCGTTGAACGCACGCGGCAACGACTGAACCTTCCAGCGCTGCCCCGCGTCGGTGGTCCCGATCACCACTCCAGGCGCGTCGCTCGACGACCGGGCCTCAGGGGCACTCCCGACGGCCTCGCATGTCCTCGTGCCTTCGCAGCTGATCGCGTGCAATATGCCGATGCCAGCCGGGACCGCTTCCCGGACCCAGGACTTCCCAGTGTCGGTCGTGACGACTATCGCCGGGTACTTCCCCACCATGCCGACCATCAGGCACTCGGTCCTCGTCGGGCAGGCGAGGGCCCGTGGCGCCTCGATGCCGCCCACCGCCCGCACGGACCACGTCTTGCCGCCATTGGTCGTGATGCCGAGGACACCGAACCGGGAGATCGTTGCCGCGCCGACTGCTCGGCAGTGAGAATCCGTCGTGCACGTGATGCTGTACAGCGAACGGATCGAGGTCTGGAGCCAGAATGTTGTCCAGCGACGCCCTCCGTCCGTCGTCCTGAGCGCGAACATGCGATGGGGACCGTGACCGAGGGCTGTGCAGTCCTGCGCCGTTGCGCAGCTGATGCTGACGAGAGGACCGGTGTGACCTGGTGCCGGGATTGCCGCCCATGTTGCTCCGCCATCGGAGGTGCCGACGGCGAAGGGGTTCCCGATCGGCGTCTGCCCGACGGCGACGCAGCGAGACCTCGTCGGGCAGGTCACGTCGTTGATGTACTCGGCACCGCTAGGCGCCACTTCTTTCCACCCGCCGCCGCCGTTAGTCGTTACAAGCAGCCACGCGCCCATTCCGGGGTCAGCCCCGTAACCCACACAAGTCGTCGAAGAGGCACAAGTGATTCCTCGGACGTCGACAATCAGACCCGCGAAGGACGCCCGGACCGTCCAGGCGGGAGAGTCGTGCAGCGGTGCGGACGGGGTCGTTCTCGGAGCGACTGATCCCCAAGCCGCAGTGGGTGCAAGGAGTCCCAGGGTCAAGCTTGCCAGGACGAGCACCGTAACTGCGAGCACGCTGGAGCGAGCGGTACTGCCATGTGCGGGGGTCACGCATCAATTATAACGCACGCTGCGTGGTCAAGGCAACACTCTGAGTGGCAAACCCGCTAGTGCTGGACCTCCACGAACGATTTCGTGAGGCCGACTGTTGTCACGTACTCGCCGAGCGCTATGCAGCGGCCCTGGCCGGGGCACGAGATCTGATCGACTTCCACGAACAGAGCGCTCGCCGAATCAGGGGGTGCAGCGATCTTGGTGGCAGACCAGGTCGTCAGTGAACCAGTGACGAAGAAGTACCCGTTGCTCTGAGTGATCCCGATGGAGCCGCAGTAGCCCTCGGAATCACACGAGTCCGACTCGAGGAACGACTGCGTGAAGCCCTTACCGGCAGGAACGGGTGCCTCGGTCGGCACGAAGGAGGTTCCAGAGCCCGCGAGGAGCTCGGGTTCGACCTGATGCTTGCTGTTCGAGTAGCCGCCGACTGCGAGGCAGCCAGTCGCATGACAGGAGATGCCCTCTGTCTCAGTGTCTCCGGGTACCGCGTTGGACGGCACGGGCGTGATCACCCCAACCGTCTTGGCGTGCGCGATCGAGACGATCATCCCGTACTCGCCGACCGCACTCTCGGAGATGCCGCTCCCGACGGCTTCGCAGACGTCACCACGCATACACGAGATCGCCGTGAGCACCGAGAACAGGGACTTCGCCGGCGTCGCGACCTCCTCGTCGTGCCACGAGGCCGCCGATCCTTCAACTACGTAGGGCTTTTCCCCGAAGACTGGCCCGCTGCTGCCGACCGCGGCACAATACGACGACGTTGAGCACGCGACATCCGCGATCGTCGTGCCGGCACCCTTCGAGCCGGCCGCCGCCGGAGCATCGTGGCTCGACCACCTGCCGGCGTGGTACCACCAGAGCACCGACGGGAACTTGCCGCCGATCTCGGCGAGCTCAGAGCTGGCGACAGCGAGGCAGTTGCCGCCGGCGCAGGCAATGGCACCGGGGATCTCGTCATCTGATGCAGTCACGCCAGCGGGTAGGGACAGCACCGAGACCTTCCACGTGTTGCCCGTCTTGACTGCTGCGATCGGCTCGTCTCCGGTAGCCGCGGCGGCGAGCCCGACGGCTGCGCAACCACCGAGGCCCGAGCAGGTGACCGACAAGAGCTCGGCTTCACTTGTCTGACCAGCGGGGAGGCTGAGCTGGGTCGGAGACCACGAGGTCCCGTTCCAGGTCTCGGCGAGCGGTCCTGTCAGGAAGCCCGAGTACTCGTTGACGGTCGCGCCGACGGCAATGCAGTTGCCGGTGGACTTGCAGCTGATGGCACTGAGCTCGGCTGCCCGGTCATCGAACCCAGAGCTGGGCACGACGGGTGCCTCGGCCGCTGTGACACCGGCTGGCGTGAGGGCGGCGACTATCCCGTGAGTGTTGCCGTAGCTGTCGATGTAGCCGCCGTCGGCCTCGCAGGAGCCGGCAGCCGGGCAGGCGACGCCGTCAAGGACCAGCTCGACGAGGCCGACGGCCGCGCGCGGCGCCTGGAGGGCTCTCCGGAAATGACTGCCCACGAGCTGCGGGAGACGTTCCGTGAGCAGTGCCGGAAGCTTCGCCTCTGAAATCTCAGGGCTCGAGAACGGTACGGCCTCGGAGATCCACGCCCCTCCGCTCGTCTGCAGGTCGGCGACCCCCATCTCTTTGCCCGAGGCCGTCACGTAGATGCCGACAAGCGCGCAATTGCCGGCTGACGAGCACACGGGTGATGTGTCGGCGCTGTCGGAGCCTGTCGGGGCTCCCGACGGCAGCGGCATCGCCTCGACCGTCCAAACGCCGGAGCTCTCTTCGGCGAGCCACCCGAACTCTACGAACGTCAGGGACCCGGTGACATCGAGGGCGAGCCCGGTCGCCAAACAGTCGGTGGCGTCGCTGCAGTAGACGTCCTCAAGAGCCGCCTCCGTACCGCTCGGAAAGCCTGCTGGGACTGAAGAGCGCGTAGCTGTCCATGTCCCACCGTTGTCCACGAGCACCTCGGGCTTGATCACCTTCGTCCCATAGTCACCAACGGCCGTGCACTGCGACGCTGCGGTGCAGGAGATCCCGTTGAGCTCGGACTGGTCCGCGCTCACTGGAGCGCCCGCCTCGGCAGCGGTCCACGATCCGCTGGTCTCCCTTAGGAGCAGACCGTGAATCTTGCCGCCCGCCGCCGCGTAGGAGCCGACGGCCATGCAGGTGGTGGCGGCTGTGCAGGAGATCCCTGTCAGGTCGCTCCCTCCGACCAGAGCCCCGAGCTGGGCTCCGGCGGGGGCAGGCAAGTAGCCGGCGGTGACCGAGCCCTCGTTGTCCGAGATCGCGACGGGCCTCAGCGAGCTGGAGCCGTACACGGCGGCCACTGTGCAAGTGCCGCCTGCGCACGAGAGTCCACCGACAAAGTCGTACTTGTCGGACTTGGCACCCGAACGAGGTGCCGGCGCGACCGATGATGACCAGACGTCGTTCGTCTCTTGGTAGATCAGGACATCGGTGCCCGTGTATTCGACGCTGGTCGAGCGTGGCCTCTCCCACGCTCCGAACTGGCTCACGACAGTAGGTGCGGTCGCGCTTGTCAGGTCTCTCAGGCTCTCCGGGCTCGTCGCGTTGGAGGTGACCGTGGTGCCGCCCGAGCTTGAGACCGTTATCTCGATGCTCCCGCTCGCGTCGGCCACGCAGTTGCCGGCGCTGGCACAAGAAATGGAGTCAGGATGCAAAGGATTGCTCCCGCTCGACGCCGGACGAGTGAGAGGCGCAGCTGTCCAGTGCCCGCTCGACTCGGTGAAGGCCGACAGGATGCGCTCGCCACTCGAGCTGAGCTCCGTCCCGATCGAGACGCAGTTGCCAACCGACGTACACGAGATTGGGCCGAGGGCCTCGCCCGGATCCGCTGGCCCTGCTGGCGCAGGGGGTTCAGTGGCCCTCCATGATGCGACGGCCTCCCGATGGGCGGCACCGACCGTGGATGCTCCGCTCGATGCTGCAGCGATAGCGAGTGAGCCAGAGGTGATGCTTGTCGCGCCAAGCAGGGCAACGAGCCCGTTCACGAGAATTCTTCGCATCGGCGATCCCTGCCCCCGGCTGCCGCCCGGCCCCCGTGCCTGTCACAGAGACCCGCCGTCGGCTGTCCGCCGAGCGTACTCCCGGCCCGCCCCGGCCAACCTGCGGCGTCAGGGCCGTGGCTCGAGGCGTCCGTAGGAGGTCAGTGTGCGCAGCGCACGTAACGTCTCGATGCCTCTCCACTCGAGTGCTGCCAGCTCGCTCGGCGGCTCCCAGGAGATCGGCCACCCGCCGTCGGCTTGCTGGTCTCGCGTCATCCGATCGAGATGGGCCCCTAACTGCTTGGCGCTGAACAACGCTCGCCAGCGGCTCCCGCTCGACGGCGCGATGTTGAGAGGGCTGAGTCCGTAGCCGTCGTCTGCGGCGTCGGGGCGGAAGAAGTTCGCCTTGTTCAACGCGCCGGCAACAGCCGCGACCATCTCGTCGGCGCGCTCGCGCTCGGGAGTGTGATCGAGGAAGACGAGCACCTCGGAGAGAGCGTGCGCATCGTCTGGTAGCTCCTGGGAGGTGAGCTGCTCCCAGCAGTACCGGGCGCCGTTCGTCACGAAGGGGTGATCGACGCCGAGCTTGTAGAGCAGGCCGACCAACCCGGCAGTCGGGTTCAATCCCGGCTCATACGTCCAATCAGTCCAGTGGTCGGCTCTCGGGAATGATTCGATTACGGGAAAGGCAAGTGGGACGGCGCCTCCAGCATCGGCCTCCGCTGCCACGCCAGCGAGCCAATCGGCCGCTCGGTCAACCATCGTTGGATCGAAGGCCTGCGCGGCTACCAGTGCTTGGAGCGCGAACTCGACGTAGATGGGCAAGCTTGCCGGACAGCGGGTGTCCGGCTCCAGGCCATGCCCGAAGCCGCCGTCCTCGTTCTGATAACCGCGGAGCGCTTCGATGACTCCTGACGGAGGTGCCCCGCCAAGACAGCAGTCCGCAAGTCGCCGCTCGAGGAGTCGACCCTGGCGCAAGAGAAAGGTGGAGCCGTCGGCAGATGTGTCGCTCATGGGATCACCCTAAGGAGCGATGGCGCCTGCTGTCTTGAACAAATCGGACGGAGTCGTCCCGGCGAGGCGGTGACACTCGCGCACGAAGTGCGACTGGTCCGCGTAGCCCGCTTCGGCTGCGACGGCCGCGAAGGTCCCGCTGCCGCGCGCCACAAGCTGCCGCGCCCGCTGGAAGCGCAGGATCCGCTCGAGGGTCTTCGGGCCGTAGCCAACCGCAGCCAGGCAGAGGCGGTGGAGGCGCCGCTCGCCGATGCTCAACGCCTCGCTCGCTGCTCGGACTGCTGCATCTCCAGGACCGATCCGCCGGTCGAGCAGCAGGGTAGCCAAGCCGTCAACGGCCGCGTCGGCGGAAGAGGCTGCCGACGCTCGCTCCGCGACCGCGCGTCCTAACATCTCGGCGGCTGCGTCCGGGTCGGGCGCTGTCGCCAGGTCGGCTGCGAGCCGGCCGACAGGGTTGGTTCCCCAGAGCGCCTCGAGCTCCACCCGCTGATCGACTATCTCGGACGCCGGGACGCCCAGTATCGACGGCGCTCGGCCGGGGCGGAACCTGAGGCCCGCGAAGTAGCCGGACTCGCTCCAGACAATCGGCGCCGGCCCGGTGTCAGGTCCAGCGACCAACAGCGAGACGCCGTCCCACAAGAGGTCGATGCAAGCGTCGGGTAGGACAGGGTCGCGACTCGCTTGGTCTTCGCCTTGGAGCGCCACCCACAGGCACGCAACACTTCCAGAGAGGCGCTCTTCGGCAGACCACTCACGGTAGGTGGGCAGGGGACCGACCACGACTTCAGTCTGGCACGTGCCTCGTTCACCAGGCGATGGCCTGGAGTGACGAGTAGTAGTGGGACAGTTCACCCTTGCCGGTCTCCCTGAAGGTCGGTGAGAGCCTCACCAACCAGAGCTGTGGCGTCCCGGTCTGGGCGAACGTGGTTAGGACGAGGAATTGCCGCCCGTTCGGGTCGACCGCCATCGGGAGCCCGGTTGGGGTGACCCGATGCCTGCTCGTCGTCACTCGGCCGTCCGCGAAGTCGAAGGCCGTCAGAACCGACTGCTTGTCTGACAAGGTTGCCATGATCATCGTGTGCGACAGGGAGAAGTCAGGGAAGAGATCGGTGTCGCCAGTGCCCTCGAGCGAGACGATGTACCGGTGTGGGTTGCCTGTCGTGTTCTCGGCGGACAGCTCGAGCGTGATGAAACAAAGGCGGGAGCTGGTGGCTTGTTCGCCGCACACTCGTGGGGCAGGCGCGGACGTGGTCGTCGAAGCTGACTCTGCCCCACTCCCGGCCGTGCTGGCAACCGGCAGACTTGACGGCGCTGCGACGAGAGTGGAGCCGTCACCGAGCCACACCAAGCTCGTGCCGTCGGACAGCGTGGCGCCCGCGCCCATGAGCTTGGAGAGGTCGAAGACGCGGCGGCGATGATCGGCGAGATCTTCGACGACGACGTCTCGGCCGACGCGGCCGGTGACGTAGGCGAGGTAGCGACCAGTCGGGCTGAGTGCCGGCCTGCTGCCGTCGGCGACGAACGTCATCCTCCCCGTTACTACGCTCACCCGCTCGATGTCGAGACTTCCCGGCGAATGCATTGGGAGCAGGGTCAAGTAGACGTCTGAGCCGTTCGGCGACAAGGCAAGCCCATTGTTCGTCAGCCGTGGAATGGAAGACAAGACTCTTTTCACCACGCCGTCGGTCAGGGGCGAGAACATGTCGAGTGAACCGTTCGCCTCGATCATGGCGAAGTCAGCAGGGCTGGATTCATCGCCAGGACGGATCGGCTGGACGACGAATGCCGGCCGAAGAGGCTGCGTCGTTGCGGACGGCCGTCCGGGCGTTCGCTGCGAGAGCGGCAGTCCTACCGCGAGCGCGGCGATCACTGTGATGGCGGCAGCCGCACCGAGTGCGATGGTGCGGCCGCGTGGGTGGATCCCGAGCACTCGAGGGAGCCGCCGGGAGGAGCCGCTGTCGACAGCGGCGACGTTGATCTTCTGGACAAGTGCCGCACGCTCGCTGTCATCGAGCGCCGCTTCCTCAGCGAACAGCCGAGAAAGGAGATCCATCTCGTCAACTGGCATGTCGCGCTCCCTTGTTAGCCGGTGGGTCTTGAGTTGTGTCTTCCGGTAATGACGCGACCAGCTGGGCGCGCGCTCTCGACACTCGTGAGCGAACGGTCCCGATGGGCACTGACAGTGCAGAGGCGGCCTCCTCGTAGCTCAATCGGGCGACGCCGACCAGGTAGAGGGCGTCGCGCTGATTCCGGGGCATCTGCGAAAGCGCTCTCGCGACGAGTGGGAGAAGGCGCTCGGCGTCGAGGCTTGCGACGGTCGCCTCCTCCGGCGATTGCTCACGTTCTCTTGGGGCGAGCCGTGAGAGAGCTCTCAGGCGACGCGATTCTGTGCGGCGATGCGAGCTGACGAGCCCCGTGGCGATGCCGAACAGCCAAGCGATCTCGGTCCCACGAGCCGGGTCAAAGCCAGATCGGTACCTGAGAGCCCGAGCGAACGTCTCGGCAGTCAGATCCTCTGCAAGGTCGCGGCCGACTCGCCGAGCGAGATACCCGAAGATCTGGGAGAGATGCTCGTGGACTAAAGCGCCAATGTCCTCGACGCCAAGCCCGAGCGCGCCAGGCGCCTGCCCAAGCACCGGTTCGCTCGGAGGAAGGTCTTGCGCCCGCACCGTGCCCATCATGGGTCCTACTGTCGCTTGGCGCGGGGAGTTCCATGGCAGCTCGCCCTGACTGGTGGTGCTACTGGTGGTCCATCCGTCTTGGGGTGGGCGCGTGGGGGAGAATCTAAGTGGGGTTGAGGGTTAGCCAGGGTCGACGGTTTGCGACGTCTCGCGTGCCGATTGAGATCACGGCGCCGGTACGACGAACCCAGCCGATCTGGCATTGCGTATGGGTGAGACGGGTAGGTCGGTCTTGCGGGCGAGCAGGTCGGTGGCCGGCGTACCGGATCGGAGGTTGGCGAGCCAGGCGTCGGGGTCGAACTCGACGCCGATCGGGTTAATGGCGAAGGAGCGGTACATGAAGGCGTTGGCGTCGTCGTTGTCGGCAAAACAGTCGACCTGGAACTCCATCTGATTGCCGTCGGGATCGCCGTAGTACATCGACACGGTGATGCCGTGATGGATGCACCAATACGGCGTGATCCCTTCGGCTTTGAGCTCGGTGTACTTGTCGAAAAGATCGGACAGCGAGGCGTAGGTGTAGGCGACATGGTCGACGCCGATAGGCCCGCGGTCGTCGGGTCCGCCGCCGGTCGGGTCGAGCAGGTCCATGTTGGCGAAGGCGAAGCGGTGGTGCTCGTCGTCGTAGGTGAGGAACGCGAGGCCAGGGTCCTGGTACTGCACCCAGGCGCCGAACACGGTCCTGTACCAGTCGAGCATCTCGTCGAAGCGGCGCGTGCGATACACGACGTGCACGAACTTTGCTGGAGCGATAGTCATGGAAGTCCCCCCGTGCTGTGGTTTCCGGCAATCCGGCATCACGACCTCGGCGATCGGCCGGAACGTCACCTTAGGGGGCAAGGCGTCGGCGCGCATCTTGGGGCCACGGGGGTTCGTGAACCGTGAGTCGTGGGCCGCCTCGGACCGCCTCGGACTCCGACAACTCGGTTACCCGGAACCCTGCATCGACCTATCTTTGATGGGATGCATAATATCGCTCTGACCAGCACCTAGATGGCGGAGGAGGTGGGATTTGAACCCACGGACCCTTGCGAGTCA
>JBKQLZ010000155.1:0-3973 GCA_052146895.1 Acidimicrobiales bacterium | reverse complement strand
GTCGAGCAGCTCATCAATCCCGCAGGCGTCGAGATAGTCCTCGGCGTAGGCCCGCACCGACTCCCAGTGCCCGAGGTAGCTGTCCTCAAAGCGCTGTAGCAGTTCGTCCTCGCCGTCGCCC
Organism: Acidimicrobiales bacterium; assembly: GCA_052146895.1. Classification (GTDB taxonomy): domain Bacteria; phylum Actinomycetota; class Acidimicrobiia; order Acidimicrobiales; family Bog-793; genus Palsa-601. The sequence continues at coordinate 3,852 of JBKQLZ010000155.1, read as the reverse complement.
AGGAAGTGGGCGAAAGCGGCGAAAGCCTCGCCGTGCTCACCGATGCCTCGTCCGAGGCGGCTGATCCGCTCGACCGTTTCGTACTCGGATAGCCGCAGCGGCCCGAAGCCTTCGTAGTCGAAGACTGCCCATTCCTCGGCGCCAGGCTCTCTCGACGTACGAAGCACTCCGTTGACTCCCTCCCATATGTCATCTGGCTCCTGGTCGGCGTCAACCCACGCCCCGTGCAGGTGACCGGCGTTGTAGTCGCTGAGGCTGGCGATCCAGACCCTCGGGCTGACTGTTGGTTCCTTTTCACGGTTTGCTTGCTCCTGTTCTCGTTGTTCTCCCTCGCTCACTTCTTGTTCCTCCTTTCGTTCTTGTTCATCACCTCCTCCCGTCTGACTCGATCCGCTTGGATGCGCTCTGTGGCCAGCTCCACGTACTCCGGCTTCAGCTCGATCCCTAACCAGTCGCGGCCGAGCCGCTCGGCAACGACGGCCGTTGTCCCCGATCCCATGAAGGGATCAAGGACCAGTCCCGGTCGCGATGCGCCCTTACAGCGGCAGCTGGGGCGGAGCTTTCGATCGTTCCTCCGCCACGGTGCTCCGCACGAGGCGCAGACGCGCTCCGGACATGTCGCCTTGAGCGGCCGCTCGATCAGGGTGATTGGAAAGGTTGCGAAGTGCTGGCCCGGAAACCTCGCGGTCGCCACCGTCCAGACATCGCCCGGGTTCTTGCCGAGCCGGTGACCGCTACGGCCCTCGGCTCTCGCTTTCAATAGTCCGTCGTTGCTCCCGGCCAGCGGACCTGCCCAGGGTGGTCGTTTGCCGCCGCCGTACTTGATGCCGGTCGGAGGTTTGGTTATCGGGGAGCGCGTGGAGCGGTGCGGTTCGCGGATGGAGTCGAGGTCGAAGAACGGCCGGGGCGAGCGCACCAGCAGGAACATCGGCTCCCAAGTGGTATTGAGCCGGTCGATGACGCTCGCGGGCATCGGGTTTGGCTTCGCCCACACAACCTTGTTCCTGACTATCCAGCCTCGGGCGGACAACGCCGTCGACAATCGTTCCGGACCGAGCAGCAGCGACTTGGGCGGAGCGCCGAACCGCTCGTGCCGGCTGTAGCTGTCGCCGAGATTCAGCCACAGACTGCCCGTCGGCTTGAGTACCCGTGCCAGCTCATCGCAGACTCGCACCAGGTTGTCGACCCACTCCGAGACAGTGGACTCCATGCCCAACTGGCCGTCAACCTGGTAATCGCGGAGCCGGTAGTACGCAGGACTGGTGAGTACGACGTCGACGCTCGAAGTGGGCATCCGACGAAGCTCGGTCAGTGCGTCGCCGGTGACGATCTGTCTTCTCGGGATTGCCGCCCATGCCGGTGAGCTTCGCCGGCAGTAGCCGTGCAGAACATTCGTTGCCGTTGCTTGATTCATGAAGTCACCCCCTTCGTGGTGTTGTCGTTGATGAGTTCGCCCGAGGCCATGGATCGGACAACCGCGTCGGCCGTAGCGACCTGGAAGAGATGCGAGTGCTCGGAGGGCAGCTCGGCAAGGGTGTCCAGGAGTTGCGCCTTGCGCTTGTCGTCGGGGACCGTGAAGAGCACGGTTGGGAAGACGCCCTCAGTCATCTGCTCACGGCCGGATTGCCAGTAGCGGCAGTACGCCTTGGCTTTGGCAGCGATCAGGGTCATCGGCTCGGTGGCGCGGTCAAGTTCGATGAACCAGCTGTCGAGGTACTCGGCAGTGGCAGTGGCAACGTAGGCGTCCGGCTTGAGCACGAGTGGCGCTCCGCCCGGGCCGTGGAAGAACCGCCAGCAGGTCGGCTCGGCGTCGAAGCGCTCCAGTTCGATCCTTCCCAGCTGTTCGAGCTCTCTGAGCTGTACGTACAGCTCGCTGACCGCCAGGGCGTGGCGCAAGTGATGACTGTCCGGTGTCCAGGGCTCCCACTGGCGCCGCTGCTCCGGACGCAGGAGACGCTTACCGACCACGCCGAGGGCGTACACGAACCCCTCAGAACCGGCGTGATGGCCGCCGATGCTCCTGCCGAGGCGAGCGAGCACCCGACGTTCCACAAGGCCCTCCAGGTCCAGCCTGGCCCTGCGCCGGGCGGTGCCGGAGTCGGCGTAGTGCAGACGGCGAAGCTGCTGGCCCGAGGCAGTGTCGAGACGACCAACGTCGTTCAGGAGATCCCACTCGATCGGAACGAGCTGTGCTCGGAGGGCTGCCAGCCGAGCGGCCGTGACGTAGGTCCGCTTACTCACGTGAGCTTCCCCGTTAACCAGATTTTGTAAGGGAGATTCGTTCGCGAATTCGCGTTATCTGACTGCTCTGACCAGGTAGGACGCGATCGACCACTCGAGCCGACCGGCGGAATCGAGCGAGGCATCACGAGTTACCTCCGTGACGTTGGCGCCGCCCGGTCGGGGCGTCGGCCCGGGCGTGCTGGCGGCTGCGAAGTTGCTTCTCGACGTCCTCTCGGGCGACCCCGTAGTGCTCTCGGGACGCGGCCCGAACCTCGTCGGCCGAGCTGGTCGGCTGGCCCATCGGGCGCGTCGTGGCAGTGGCGACCGGCTGAGTCGTCCCGTCGGCGAAGAGTTGTGCAGCCACCTCGTAGGCGCCCAACCCCTGGAGGTCGTCGTCCGTCAGCACTCCGCCGAGTTCCCGGGCGATCAGTCGGGCATCGCCAGCGGGAAGCTGGAAGACGACTTTGGAACGGGCGTTGGCCAGTACGGCGTGTTGGGCCTCGGTGGGAAGCTGCCCGAGGTGTTGGTGCGCCAGCACCAACCCAAGGCCGAGCCCCCGAGCCTCCGCGAGCACCGATGCCATCGGAGTCGGCAGATGCAAGAAGTTCTGCCATTCGTCGAGGTAAGCCATCACCGGCCGGCGGCTGTCTGAGTGTTGACCGGCCCGGCCCTGGGTGGCGTTCCAGAGCTCGGCGATCACCAATGCACCGAGCAGAGCGGCCGCTTCGTCGCCGAGTAGACCCGAGGCCAGCGAAACGAGCAGCACCTTGCGGCCATCCAGGACGTCGCGGAGGTTCAGCTTCGGATGACTTTGGCCGACGATGTTCCGGACACGCGCACGCATGATGAAGGCGCGAACCTTGTTCAGGACCGGTCCGACCACCTCGGCGCGCATCGGTTCGCTCAGCCCCTCGTACCAGCCCCAGAAGCTCTCCAAGCCGACCGGGTCGTCAAGACCGCCAACCAACCGGCGACGGTAACCAGGGTTAGTGAGGATCAGCGGCACCTCGCAGAGCGTCGTGCCCTTTGCGGTAGCCAACGTCAAGAGCGCTGCACGCAAGATGTCGTCGAGACGCGGACCCCAGGAGTTCTTGTACAGGCTCTTGAACAGCCCAACGAGATTCTCGACGACGACCTCAGCGTGGTCGACGTCAATGGATTCGAGAGGATTGAGGCCCACTGGCCGACTGGTGTCGGCCGGATCAAGCACGATCACGTCGCCGCGGCGCTTCGGCGGCATCCGCTCCAGAACCGACTGCACCAAGTCACCCTTCGGGTCGAGCAGCACGACGCCGTGCCCAGCGTCGAGGTCTTGAAGCACCATTTGCATCAGTAAGGTCGATTTACCCGTTCCGGTCGGGCCTAGGACGTGTACATGTCTGAGCCGTGCCTGGACATCGAGAGCCAGTGGCCGTGGATCGCCGGGGAAGTTGCTGTCGCCTACAACCGTTCCGGATCGCGGGATCGCGGGTGAGGCAGGCACCAACCGGCAACCGCCGAGCGCCAGCCCGGGCACGGCCAGGGCGTCGATCGGCCAGCCGATCAGACCGGAGAGCTCCTGACTATTGAACGTCGCCGGCCACGAGACGAGGGGCGCTCGGCGCTCGATCATCCGTTTCGCGACGCTCG
>JBKQLZ010000154.1:0-3865 GCA_052146895.1 Acidimicrobiales bacterium | reverse complement strand
GTCTCGGGCCAAGCGATCGCCCAGCGGTTGGAACGGGAGCTGCGCGGCGGTGACCAGGAGGACCAGCTCCCGTCGACGGCGCTCACTCCGCGTCGGCCGAGCGCGCGCCGCGGCGGTGCCGGCATCTACGTCGAAGGCCTCGACGACGTCATGGTGCGGCTGTCGCGTTGCTGCACGCCTGTGCCGGGCGACCGCGTCATCGGCTTCATCACCCGCGGCCGCGGCGTCTCGGTCCACCGCGAGGACTGCGCCAATGCCCTCGCCCTGTCGGGAAGCGATTCCGAGCGCTTGATTGACGTCGAGTGGGACGAGGACCGCCAAGGTGTGTTCGTCGCCTCGATAGAGGTGAAGGCGCTCGATCGCGCGCGCCTCCTGGCCGACGTCGCCAAGGTGCTGGCGGAGCACCATGTCAGCATCCTCTCTTCTTCGTCCAATACGAGTGCCGATAGGGTGAGCCGGATGCGTTTCGAGTTCGAACTGGCTGACCCGTCTCACCTGGACTCCCTCCTCGACTCTTTGCGTCAGCTCGACAGCGTCTACGACGCATACCGCCTCCTGCCCGGCAAGGGCAATCAGGTCTCGGCGCCGGCGTCGCAGTGAGCCGGCCGATCGACCAAGACCCCCACGAGACCGTGCAGCGCTCAAAGGCCGCTCGGCCTCGTGGGCTGCGGACGGACTACTGCGGAGAGCTGCGAGCGGGCGACGCCGGCCGCACTGTCTCTGTCTGTGGCTGGGTGGCACGACGGCGCGAGCACGGTGAGCACCTCGCCTTCGTCGACCTGAGGGACCACACGGGGATCATCCAGTGTGTCGTGGACGGAGCGCATGACCTCCGGGCGGAGTTCGTCATCCGCATCACGGGCGAGCTCCGGCTCCGGCCAACTGACAAGGTCAATGAGGCGATCCCGACCGGCGAGGTCGAGGTCGGGGCCGACACCGTCGAGGTCCTCTCTGTCTCCGAGGCCCCACCGTTCGATCCCGACGGACGGGCCGACACCGATGAGCAAGTGCGGCTGCGATACCGCTACGTGGACCTGCGCTCGGAGCGTATGCAGCGGAACCTGCGCATCCGCGCGCGGGTCAACGCCGCCATCCGTCGTTCCATGGAGAGGCAGGGTTTTGCCGAGGTCGAGACGCCCCTTCTCTGGACGCCCACCCCAGAAGGCGCGCGGGAGTTCGCCGTCCCCTCGAGGTTGCAGATCGGCTCGTTCTACGTGCTTCCCCAAAGCCCTCAGATAGCGAAGCAGCTCCTCATGGTCTCTGGCGTCGACCGGTACTTCCAGATCGCCCGCTGCATGCGCGACGAGGACCTGAGAGCGGATCGCCAGTTCGAATTCACCCAGCTCGACCTCGAGGCGTCTTTCGTCACCCAGCAAGACGTATGGGAGATGGTGGAGGATTCCGTCCTCGAAGCGACACGGGACATCACCGGCGAAGACCCCCCTCAAGTCGTCAGGGTCACCTGGTCCGAAGCGCTCGACCGGTGGGGCACTGACAAGCCCGACCTTCGTTACGGGATGGAGATCGTCCACCTCGAGCAAGCCGTGGCAGGGAGCGAGTTCAATGCCTTCAAGGCACCCGCTGTGCGCGCAATCCGCGTGCCGGGAGAGGGCGCGCTCGGTCGCGGGCGGCTCGACGCGCTGACCGATCGCGCAAAGAAGCTCGGCGCTGCCGGCCTCGTGTGGTTGCGTGTCGTAGCCGGTGAAGATGGCACGGGTGTAGCCCTCGAGTCGCCCGTGGCGAAGTTCCTCTCTGCCGACGAGCAGTCGTCGATCGTGAAGGCGGCCGATGCTGAGCCTGGCGACCTCATCCTCGCCGTCGCCGGAGAGCGACAGCTCGCGTGCGCGGTCCTCGGGCAACTGAGGCTCGAGCTTGGTCAGCCGCCGGTTTCCGAGCCCCCCTACCGTTACTTGTGGGTGACGGAGTTCCCGCTCTTCGAGGGGCTGGACGAGGCGGGCAATCCTCTTGCCGCGCACCACCCCTTCACGATGCCCCACGCAGACGACCTCGACCGGCTCGAGTCGGACCCTCTCTCGGTCCGCTCCCAGTCCTACGACCTCGTGCTGAACGGTTGGGAGCTCGGCTCGGGCAGCATCCGGATCCACCGGGCGGACATCCAGCGGCGGATCTTTTCCCTACTCGGGATCTCAGACGAGCAGGCCGAGAGTCGCTTCGGCTTCCTTCTCGGCGCCTTCCGCTACGGGGCGCCGCCCCATGGTGGCTTCGCCTATGGGATCGACCGCATCGTCGCGATCCTCGCGGGGGAGGAGAACATCCGTGAGGTGATCGCTTTCCCGAAGACGCAGTCCGGCGCGGACCTGATGGCCTCGTCGCCGCGGGAGCTGCCCGAGCGACAGCTGGCCGAGCTCGGCTTGCGCATAGTCAAGCCCCCTTCGCGAGGTGCTCAGCCTGGAACCTAGGCGCGCCTCGGCGTCAGGTGACGGCTGATGAGCTCGCGGGCGTTGTGCGAGTGGACCTGCGCGGGCTGAGGACTCGTCTTCGGCGCTGCCTCGATCCGCTCGCACTCGACGCAGAGGTAGCGACCCTCTCTCAAGTGGGTCAGCCTCTGCTGGCGGCAATTGGCGCACCAGTGGTCGAGATATGCGAGCGTGGCCGCCGACTGCGCCGGGCCGGGCGCCAGCTTCTCGAGCCGGCGCTGAGCATCCTCTATCAGGACCCAGCGAAAGCCGCCTTCGCCGTCGTCCTGACGCGTCACGAGCTCCCAGGAGATCAGTGATCTCAGGAGTGGGTTGAACGCGTCTACTGGAATACCGTTCGTCTGGGCCGGAGCGATCCGGCGGGTGTGCCCGTTCACAGGTTCCGTCGTCATATCTAGGTGCTCCTCACCACTACCCTCTCCGCACAGTGTGGATCACCCGCGGTGGAAATGGAGCGCGGGGTGCGAAGTTTTGGTGCAGTGCCGCGACAGCCTTGACAACCGTGCCCTGCTCTGTGACGGTCGGCAGCTGATGACCCCAGCGCGAAGGCCAGCAGGCAGTCCCGACGGCCAGCCTTCCAACCTGTTCGACTCAGCAGTGGAACAAGAGCTGTCGCGGCGAGCGCCGCTTGCAGCGCGGATGCGTCCGACGCGCCTCGATGAAGTCGTGGGCCAGCGCCACCTGATAGCCCCCGGCGCACCGTTGCGGACCCTCGTGGAAGCGGACCGCCTGTCGTCGGCTGTGTTCTTCGGCCCTCCCGGCACTGGTAAGACGACCGTTGCGCGGCTCGTCGCCGAGCACACCAAACGCCGATACCGAGCGCTCTCAGCGGTCGACGCAGGCGTGAAAGACGTCCGGGCTGAGCTCGAAGCGGCGAGGACGAGCCTCGGTACCGAGGGCCGCGGGACGATCCTGTTCCTCGACGAGGTTCATCGCTTCAACAAGGCGCAGCAGGACGCCCTCTTGCACGGCGTGGAGGAAGGTGTGATCTCGCTCATCGGGGCGACGACGGAGAACCCCTTCTTCGCCTTGAACACGCCGCTGCTCAGCCGCTCCACGCTGTGGCGCTTCGAGGCGCTCGACGAGGAGGACGTGATGCTCCTGCTCGAGCGCGGCCTCGAGATAGAGGGTGAGTCAATTTATTCCTGGCGGGACGTCGGCAGCCACGCGGACGGCAGTCCGGACGTGCTGGGCGTCAGCTACAACATCATCGACACGTCCCGGGGTCTCACCATTGTGGGGCCGACGCCGGTTGGGGCCGGCACCGCGTGGCCGGGCAGTAGCCACAGTAAGTGCCAGGTTTTCGGCCAGTGGTTTGTCTGCTTCTACGTCACCACTACCAGCACGCTGCGCGCCACGTGCGTCCCTATTGGCAACCCTTCGGTGCCGGTGGACATCCTCATCGCTGGCGACATCAACGCTTCAAA
>JBKQLZ010000153.1:0-6122 GCA_052146895.1 Acidimicrobiales bacterium | reverse complement strand
CGGCCTTGTGCGGGTCGCCGGGCTCCGTACCGGCGTCCGCGGTCCCGCGGCGGTGTTGTACGAGATACGGCCCGAGGCCGGGTTCGTACTGGGGTTGGACGTCGGGCGTGAATATCTCCGCGGCGCTCTCACCGACATGTCCGGGGCTGTACGCGCCCGGGCAAGCCGCCGGGTCCATGCCCCGAGCGCCCACAGCCGCGTCGCCGAGATGGTCTCTCTCGCCGATGGGATGGCCACTACTGCTGGGATTCGTCGCAATCGCATCACGCAGGTGGTCGTCGGGAGCCCAGGAGTGTACGACCCCGAGCGCGGGGCGCTCACGATGGCTCGCAACCTCCCCGGCTGGGAGCGCCCTGACGTCGTGCATGAGCTGCGGCAGGTGTTCGGCCGCACGACGGTCCTCGAGAACGACGTCGATCTTGCCGCGCTCGCGGAGCGTGACCATGGGCACGGGCGGGGGGTGGCGACGTTCTGTTTCGTCAGTGTCGGGACCGGTATCGGCATGGGCCTCGTCATCGACGGTCAGCTCCACCGAGGCGCTCATGGTGCGGCCGGCGAGATCGCCTACCTGCCACTCGGGGCGCCGGGTGACGTGAGCGCGAGCGAGGTGCGCAAGCACGGGCAGCTCGAGGCCGTCACCTCTGCTTCAGCCGTCGTTCGCTCGGCTCGGCGCCACGGGATGTCGGGCTCGCTGACAGCGCGGCGGGTATTCGCTGCTGCCACCGAGGGCGACGAGCGGGCGCTCGCGGTCGTGGCAGAGGAAGCCGGGCAGGTCGCTCGAGCGATCGGATCCATAGTGGCGGTCGTCGACCCCGAGCTGGTGGTGCTCGGCGGTGGGATCGGGCAGGCGCCAGGTTTCGCGGAAGCCGTCGCTCAGGGTCTCGAGTCGCTCGCGCCGTTCATCCCGGAGATCCGCGTCAGCGCATTGGGCGACGACGCTGTAGTCGACGGTTCTCTCGCCGCCGGCATGGAGATGGCCTGGCAGCGGATATTGCAACGGGGCTGAGCCGTACAGCACGGGGCTGAGCCGTACAGCACGGAGCTGAGCCGCAAATCAGCCTTTCCGGAGGCTTATTGGCCTCCGACTAACCTTCCGCCATGACGAACGAGGCCGACACCCAGCAGGTGGCTCCTGAGGCGACCCCGGACCCTGCGCTGTTCGACGCCGTGGTCAACCTGTGCAAGAGGCGCGGATTCGTCTTCCCTTCGGCCGAGATCTACGGCGGTATCCGGTCCACTTACGACTACGGGCCGCTCGGTGCGCTCATGCTCCGCAACGTGAAGGACGCCTGGTGGCGGTCCATGATCCAGGAGCGGGACGATGTCGTGCCGATCGATGCCGCGATCCTCACCAACCCGAAGGTGTGGGAGGCCTCGGGCCACCTCGCCACCTTCACCGATCCGCTCGTCGACTGCCGCAAGTGCAAGGAGCGCTGGCGGGCCGATCAGATCGAGGACAAGTGCCCGAATTGTGGGTCGACCGACCTGACCGAGGCCCGGCCGTTCAACCTCATGTTCAAGACGTTCGTCGGCCCAGTCGAGGAGGAGGCGTCGGTCGCATACCTGCGGCCCGAGACCGCTCAGGGCATGTTCGTGAACTTCTTGAACGTGCTCACGACGACTCGCCGCAAGCCTCCGTTCGGTATCGCTCAGCAGGGCCGCTCATTCCGCAACGAGATCACGCCCGGCAACTTCGTCTTCCGCACGCGTGAGTTCGAGATGATGGAGATGGAGTACTTCGTGCCGCCGGCCGACAGTCCGCGCTGGCAGCGGTACTGGTGCGACGAGCGCCTCGCCTGGTACAAGCGATACGGCATCCGGGACGAGCTCTTGCGCCTGCGGGACCACGATCCCGAGGAGCTCTCGCACTACTCGTCGGGCACGACCGACGTCGAGTTCCTCTTCCCGTGGGGCTGGGGCGAGCTCGAGGGCATCGCCAACCGTACCGACTACGACCTGAAGGCCCACGCCGCCCACTCGGGCCAGGCGCTCGACTACTTCGACCAGGCGACTGGCGAGCGCTACATCCCGCACGTCGTCGAGCCGGCAGCGGGCGCGACCCGCTCGATGATGGCCTTCCTTCTCGCGGCCTACGACGAGGACGAAGTCGCCGGCGAGCGCCGCGCCGTACTGCGACTCCACCCCCTCATCGCCCCCTATCAAGTGGCCATTCTCCCCTTGTCGAAGAAGGACACGCTCACGCCGCTCGCCCGGACGGTGCTTGGGACCCTCCAGCGCCGGTGGATGTGCGACTACGACGAGACGCAGGCGATCGGGCGCCGCTACCGGCGGCAGGACGAGATCGGTACGCCGTTCTGCGTGACGATCGACTTCGACTCGCTCGAGGACCATCAGGTGACTGTGCGCGAGCGGGACTCGACGGCGCAGGTGCGGTTGCCGATCGCCGATCTGAGTGCGCACCTGGCGGAGAGGTTGGAGGAGCCCGCCGGCTAGTCGGCCTGGCGGCAGGGCTTGGTCCCTTGGCTGCCTCGTCGAGCGTGTCGTCCCCGGCGAGCGGAGAAACGCTCGCTGGTTCCGACACCCTCGCCGCGGCCGACTGGGCAGGGTCGGCGGAGGTCGCTTGATCGGCGTCGGCGCTCGTGCGGCCGGCTTGGGCGGAACTGGCGGCAGAGGCGGCTGGCCTCACCCGCTCGATCACGACCCGCCCACCGGCGGCGCAGGTGAAGCTCTGCTGGGTGCCCGTGCCGTTGCCGGTACTCGCCGGTGCGTCGGCGGCACGGGCTTGTTCGATCTCGTCCTCGAGGAACCGTGGCGGGCGGAACATCGGGCGTGAAAGCCCAAGCGTCGGCTCGCCCGGCGGACAGACGTCGTCATCGTCATCGTCATCGACGAGCTCTTGCTCAGGCCGGACGTTGACCCACTCCCATTCGCCAGGGCGGCCGAGCAGTCGCCAGTGGCGGTGGGTCTTTAGGTAGTGGTGGCGGCGGCAGAGCATCACGAGGTTGTCGAGCTCCGTCGGGCCGCCTTCTTCGATCGGAATGATGTGGTCCCGCTCGAGCCCGTAGTCGATGCCACAACCAGGTACTTGGCAGACCGGGTCTCTAGACCTGAGTGCGCTGTCAATGTGTCTCGGGATCCACCTGCCGGCGTGAGTGACAGAGAGGACGTCGACACCTTGTTCGATCATGATCTTCACAAAGGAGTTGCCGAACAGGTACTCGACGGTCGAAAGCGACACCGGGCCGACACCTTCGACTTCGCATCTCTCGCCTTGTTCGAGCTGACCCCGCCTAAGTGCCTCGGCACTGACATGGAGGACGATCTCGGCCTTCGGTGTGCCGGGGCGGGGGCGGGGCGCCGGCCCGGAGCCCGGGCCGGGCTCAGCAGCCGAAGCCGAGCCCGACGCGCCGGCACCGGTGCTGCAGAGCGAAACGAGGGCATCTGCCATGTAGGCCTCGTTTGACTCCCGCCGCCCCTCACGACGTGCCTCGTCGAAGATGCGGCGCTTTTCGGCCTCGAGGGCGTTCTTCACGATCGCTCCCTCGACGGGTGGTAGCTCCCCGCGGAAGGAGACTGCTCCATCGTCTGTGAGCGAGATGCGAAGGTGGCGCCGAGACCGAAGGCGTGCCTCTTTCGCGGCCATCTCCTCTTCGGCCGTCTTGGCGGCGATGACCAAGGCGCACTGTTCCCTGAGCTCGTTAAGAGAGTCCCTCTTGGCTGCGTCCAAAAGCGCCTTGGCTGCATCGGGGTCTGCCGAGACGGCCGGGGCGATGATCGAGGCCTGCGTCGGTGAGACCTCACCTGCCCGCAGTGCCTCTTCGACCAACGGCTGATCAGCGATCCTCCTTGCCGTGTCCAAGTCACGCCGGGCACGACCGACAGAGTCACCGCTCTTTCCCGCGATCCATTTCGCAGAAGAGGTCTCGCCGTCACGGTCGAAAGCGAAGAGAGCAGCTGCCCTACGCCCCATGAGGATCTTCGCATTGCCGCAGAGCTTCTCGGCCTTTGTGATCTCGCCCATCAGGGCCTGCACCTCCGAGAGCTGGTACTCCTCGGGCTCGAGCCCCTCGACGAAGACCTCGAGCTCACCGAGGATCTCCCGGAACGGCCGCTTTGCTCCTACGAACATGTGTTCGAGTATACCCCGTCGTCACTCGATGTCAAGCAACAACCATGAAAACTTATCCACACATCATGAAACGGTATGGAAGCGGTATGAAGCCGAGCAACTGTTGTGCCCCAACGCGAGCGCGGCGAGCTGGCGACGGCGACGGGACCGACGCCGGCGAACGGTCTCAGGCCCCCGCCTCAGATCGTGAAGGCCAGCGCCTCCAGCACTCGCTGGCCGAGCTCGAGGTCACCGTTGAGCATTACCTCGCCCGCCTGGGACGACACAGGCACGCGGCCTCCGGCCAACCGGGCGAAGACAGCTGACGACAAGATCAGCGTGCAAGTGGGCTCCCGGTCCGGCTCCTCGACCACTGCCGCACGGCCGTCGACGCCAACGTGCACGACACGCTCAACAGGCCCGATCAGCCGAAAAGTCACGAGAGAGCCCTCTGGCGCCCCTGCGCGCTTGCCGACGATGTACCCGAGCGCCCGCACGATCTCGTCGATCGACAGCTCCGCACACGGCCCGCTGCCATGCCCAGGAACGCCAACGGCGTCACGCATGTCCTGCTCGTGCATCCAGCAGTCGAAGACCCGGATCTCCATGAAACGCCCGTAGGTTCCCTGCCCTGCCGGCGTCCACGACGGGGCATCGAACTCCTCTTGCGACATCGCCTCCAGCACGGCTGCCCGCTCTCCCGTCAGCTGGCGGAATCGCGCCAACACCTCCGCCGGCGCAGTCGAGCGAAGCGACTGGACCCAGGCTTCGTTGAGGGCACCGATGTCGTTTCTAACGTGGTCCAGCTCACGGAGATCGACCTCCGATGCCGGCAGCGACTCCCCCGACAGCGAGGCCTCCGTGCCAATGATGTGAGAGGCGAGGTCCCGCACGTTCCACCCTGGCAGTGGCGATGGCGCCTCCCACGACGCATCAGGCAGAGCCTCGAGCAACTCGGCGATGGCCCCCCACTCCTCGACGAGCGCGCCGACGACCAAAGCCTTGTCGATGACGCGGTCGGTCACGGCCGAGCCGCAGCCTTCGGGTCGCCGGGGATCGAGATCAGCTGGCCCCGGTTGATGCTCTGCCAGTCACGACCCTCGAGATAGGGGCGCAAGGACTCGGCGATCGCCTCGCCGTCCGCCTTCGACTTCGGCCGCTGAAGCTCATAGAAGCGAGGGAACTCGAGCATCCCAGTCACGGCCTCCCACAACCGGACGGCCTCGACGCCCGTCGGAGGATCGATGACCACAGGCCCGAAGAGGCACTGTCCGTCGGGGAAGAAGAGGGTCGGCACACCGAAGCCTCCCGCTGCGACAACGCGCTCGTGGTCTGCCCGAACCTCGTCGTGAGTCGTCGCATCCGCGATCGCCTCGTCGACTACCGCGGGGTCGATGCCTATCTCCGCCAGCAACTCACGCGCGACGTCTGGATCGTGCGGCTTGAGTCCCTCCCGGTGCAGCGCCGAGCCGGATCGGGCGTACCAAGCATCGACCTCGGCCATGTCACGGCGCCGGAGGAGTGCGGCGATCCGCAACAGCGACCACCCGTACGACCACTCGCGCTCCCAAGGATGGCGCTTGCCCTCCACCCGGTTGATCTCTTCAAGACTGAAGAAACGCCAATTCACCTCCAAACCCGTCTCCTCCCTCACCTCACGGATCCAGAGGGACGTCTGGTACGCGAACGGGCACATCACGTCGAAGTGGAAGTCGACACTGGCCGGGCGCGTTGGCATCGCTCCGGAGGTTACCCGGAGAGGTGCCTCAATACGAAGTGATCGTCGACGGGGTCCCGATGGCAATGGCGGGGTCGTCCGATGGCAGCATCCAGTCGAGCACCTCGTCCAGATCGCCGAGGGGAATGCTGATGCAACCCGTATTGGCAGTCCCGATGTCGGCGTGAAGGAAGATCGCCGAACCTTTGCCCGGGATGTCGTGGATGTTGTAGTCGAGGACGGTGAAGGACGGATAAGCGATGGTCTCAGTCCAGAGCGCTTCCGACTCGCCGTTGTCGAAGGGTGGGTGGGTCTCGGAGCAAGGCACGACGACGA
>JBKQLZ010000152.1:0-9808 GCA_052146895.1 Acidimicrobiales bacterium | reverse complement strand
ACCACTTGAGCCTCCGGCCGAGCGGGTGAGGTCCCAAGGCGTGCGCGCCGGCGGATGGCCTTCGGGCTCGGTATAGCAGGGCGCTCCGAACTCGGGCGTGGCCGTCTTGCCGAGGCTGATGGTGCCGGCGGCTCGGAGCTTGGTCACCACTGCCTCGTCGACGTCCAGCTCGAGTGGTGCGAAGGCTCCGGTCCCAAAACCGGTCGGCATGTCGGAGGTGAGGTAGAGATCCTTGATGGCCGTAGGCACCCCGTGCAACGCCGGCAACTCGGCGTCGTCGGTAACTGCTCGCTCTGCGTCCTTGGCTTGTGCACGCGCCTGATCGGCGGCGATGAAGACAAAGGCACCGACCTCGCTGTTGAGCCGGTCGATGCGCTCGAGGTAGTGGTCGACGAGCTCGACAGGTGAGATTTCGCCGCTGCGCACCGCTGCGGCTTGGTCAAGCAGGGTCAGGTCATGGAGGCTGCTCATGGAGGCACGCTATCGCCAAGCTGCGGTCGCGGACCTTGGGCGAGGCCGCACCCTCTCGCGTCAGCGCCACGCTTGATCGCGCTCGGAAGGTGCGCTTGGCGATACCAGTTCTAGGCGCCGAGGCCCCGATGACCGCGGTCGCGGCTACCGTCTATCGGCCTTACCCATCACATCTCGTCGTCGCAAAGGATCTCGCTTCATGTCTCGTCTCCGCTCCTGGTTGCTCGTGACGCTCTGCGCATCGGCCCTCGCATTGGCCGGGTGCGGCACTGCAGTGAGCGCTCTCACGACCGCTGCGCCCGCCACGACGACGGCTCCGGCTGTCGTCAGTTCTGGAGCCAGCACAGGCTCCGAGATCACTTACATCCCCGCGCAGGACCGCTCGCCCGCTGGATCCGCCGGCACGGCGCCAACCGTCGTCGTGCCTCCGGGGAAGCCTCCGATCAACCTCGAGACCGCCGATCTCATCGTCGGCAAGGGCCCGGCGGCCAAGGATGGTGACAAGGTCACTGTCCAGTACGTGCTCGCCACCTACTCGACGCGCAAGGTGATCCAGTCGTCGTGGACGAGCCAGCCGTTCGGCTTCACGCTCGGAGCCGGACAGGTCATCCCGGGCTGGGACGAGGGTGTGGTCGGCATGAAGGCCGGTGGACGTCGTGAGCTCATCATCCCTCCCAGCCTCGGCTACGGCGATGAGTCACCCGGAGCTGGCATCGCTACCAACGACACGCTCGTCTTCGTGATCGACCTTCTGAAGATCGGCTGATCGTGGTTGCGGGCGGCGTGCTCCCGTGGTCGATCGTCGCTCGCAACCTCCCCGAGCACGCAGGCAACCCGATTCACACTGATGCCGGCGCGAAGGCGGCGGGTTTCGAGCAGGCGCTCGTCGCCGGAGTCACGTCGTACGCCTACTGCTGTCACCCGGTCATCGATCGGTATGGGCTCGCGTGGGTGGCTTCGGGTGAGGCGGAGATCCGGTTCTTCTCGCCCGTGTTCGATGGCGACCCGCTGTCCTTGCCGGTAGTCGAGAGGGACGACGGTGGGATCGAGGTCTCGGTCATGTCAGCCCGGGATGCAAGGCCGCTGGTGATTATGTCCGCATGGCGTGCTCATCGTGGTCCGCTCGAGACGCGGCCGGGCGAGGCGCTCGCTCCGGTCACCGTTCGGCTCGAAGGCGAGTACGGGTCGGACTACGCCGCCCGTGCTGGTGACGACCAGACGGACTGCTCGGCGGCGGGCGTGGTGCACCCGGCGGTCTGGCCACGGCTCGCCAATGTGGTCTTCCACGACCAGTTGGCCCGCGGCGCCTGGGTCCATACGCGAAGCATCGTCCGACACTACGGGCTTGCCCAGGTCGGGGCGGAGGCCGAGGTCTCGGCTGTCGTAGTCCGTCGTTACTTTCGGCGCGGGGAGCGTGCCGTTGCCGACGTGGCGGTTCGTGTGGATGGTGAGGTCGTCGCGACCCTCGAGCACGAAGCGATCATCGACGTGACGGCGGGCGACTAGGAGGACCAGCGTCCTCTTCAGAAGTTCTTACCAGAACCGGGGGGGTTCTGGGATGTCATCCTTATCAGAACCCGGGGGGTTTTGATAAGATATCTGACATGCGTGACGACGAGATCCGCGAACGGCTGCGTGACAGCAATCCCTGGTGGCGCTCAGTAGCTTCGGGCGGCAACGCGCTGAACTGGATCGATGCCGATCCCACCCTTCGTTCGCGGAGGAATTACGACCTCGGCTACCGAGCGGCGCTACTCGATGACGTCGCGACCGATTCGATCGACGACAAGCTCGTCGTCGTGCGCGGTCCCCGGCGGATCGGTAAGTCGGTTCTCCTCAAGGACACCGTCGCTGCGCTCTGCGCTCGGACAGACGTCGATCCCCGGCAGCTCATCTATCTTCCGACCGACGGAATGCGTGCTGCCGACCTAAATCGAGTCGCGAAGCTCGGGCGCGACCTCACTCGCTCTGTGGGCGACGTCCCGAGGGTGTGGCTGCTCGATGAGATAACAGGCGTTCGAGGCTGGACTCAGACGATGAAGTACCTTCGGGACAACACCGATCTAGCGCGTGACACGGTCGTCTGTACGGGATCGTCGTGGGATGAGACTTCCGAGGTGGAGCGCGACCTATTCGCTGGCCGTTCGGGTTCGAGTTCGGCAAGGCGTTCACGGATTCTTCACCCCATGACCCTTCGCGACGTGCTGGCCGCGACGAGACCTGGAATCCCCTCGCCTACGACCGTGGCGGCCTGGGCGCTACAAGACCGGGAGGCGAGAGAGGCGGTTCGAGAAATCGAATTCTTCGTCGATGAACTGGACCTGGCTTGGCAGGCGTTTCTTACCACTGGCGGATTCCCCAGGGCCGTAGCGGAGTACCACCGGCAGGGTGAGGTCAGCGATGCCTTCCTTCAAGACTTAGCTTCGTGGCTTCATCGCGACGTTGACCCAGATGCTCCACCGGACTCCGTTCCGCGAATTCTGTCCGAAGTAGAGCGCCGCCAGACCTCCGCCCTCAACAGGAAGCAGTTCGCACAGGACCTCGACTACACGAGTCGCCAGAACTTCGACTTGCGCCTCAACCGACTCGTCCGCTCCTTTGCCTCGATTTGGTGTCATCAGGTTGACGAGTCAGGCGACCGTGTGCCCGGCGCGCAGTCCAAGCTCTATCTGACCGATCCGTTGCTAGCCTGGATCGGCCCTCGCCTTCGCGGTGGCTTGCCCGCACCCGATTTCACACGCCTGACGGAGTCGTGCATCGGAGTAGCCATCGCCCGTTCCATGGATGTACGCGAACCTGGTCGATGGATGGCCGACGATTCGATTGGCTACCTTCGGACCGGGCATGGCGAGATCGACTTCGCGCCGGTACCTGTCCTCGGGCCAGCGGGAACTCTCAGGACAGTGCCAGTCGAGTCAAAGTGGGTCTCTACAGGGTGGCGTTCAGAGGCGAGGACGATGGAAGCAAAGTTCTCTGCAGGAGTCGTCGCGACGCGTGCCATCGTCAACTTCGAGCATCCCGCGTGGGCGATACCTGCCCCGGCGCTCGCTCTCGTCTTGGAATAGCTGGGACGCACAGGTTCCCGTACCAGGAATGAGTCGAGAGGAACCAAGCGCAGGCCCGTCGGAAGTTCGTCGCCCCAAGCCCGGGCGCGCGGCGTTACTCGGGTGGTTGTTTGGCTAGCGCGCTCGGCGAGCGGGAGGCCCCTCGCCGAGCGGGTATTCATATGAACACTCGTGAAGGATGTGCCCACCTGTCTTCACGATGGTGCGTCTCGTGCAGACGCCCCTTGGATCCCAACTGTGCAGGAGTCCGTGTGCCGACCGTCCGTTGGCCGTAGTCGCGTAGGTCGCGCCGCAGCTTGGACAGGACGGCCTCGGCCCTAACTCGTCGATCACGAAAGGAGATATTACGGGCGCTTCGGCCACCCCAGCGGTGGGGCACCCGGGCCGGAAACGTACGCTGTGGCGCATGTCCGCGAAGCTCCGCGTGCCGACCTACCTGCAGGCCTCGTGCGACTCCGGCGGGCCGGCGCGGGTGGAGTGGCTCGCCGCGCTGCCGAACCGGGTCGAGGAGCTCACAGCGCGCTGGGGGCTGGACCTCGGCGAGCCGTTCGATCCGGGCGGCAACTGCTCGTGGGTCGCGCCGGGGACCGACCGCAGCGGACGCGAGGTCGTGCTCAAGGTGGCGTGGCAGCACACCGAGGCACTGCACGAGGCGGAAGCACTGTCCGCGCTCGGCGGCCAGGGGGCGGTCGAGGTGTACGCGTTCGAGCATCTGCCGCCTACTCGGCACGGAGGTGGACCGCCCGGCGACACCGACACCACGGCGATGTTGCTCGAGCGGTGCCGCCCCGGCACCGAGCTGCGTGGACTCCCCGATGCCGAGCAGCACGTCGTCGTCACCGACCTGCTCCGGTCGGTCTGGGCCGTCGAGCTACCGTCCGACCACCCGTTTCGTCCGCTGTCGATGATGGCGGACGACTGGGTGGCGCGCGCGGAGGCGCGGCTCGCCGCCGACCCGGCGCGACTCGACGGTGGGCTGGCCCGCGAGGGGTTGGCGCTTTTCCGCGAGCTGTCGCGTACGGGACCAACCGACGTGCTTCTGTTCACCGACCTGCACGCCGGCAACGTCCTATCCGGCGAGCGCCGCCCGTGGCTGCTCATCGACCCCAAGCCGTACGTCGGCGACCCGCACTACGACGTGCTGCAGCACCTGCTGAACTGCAACGGGTCGCTGCAGGCGGACCCGATCGGATTGCTGACCGAGGTCGCCGACCTGGCCGGTCTCGACGCCGGGCGGGTCCGGCAGTGGCTGTTCGCGCGGTGCGTCCAGGAGAGCCTCGGCGACGGTGTGCCGTGGCCGGGGCTCGACGTCGTGCTGCACCGGCTGGGTGGTCCGTAAGCGCGAATCCTGGCCACGCAGTCACACCCGCCGGGGTGAGATCCGAAGAGCAGATCAGCTTGACCGGTGCGCTGCGACCAGTTCGTCCAACATCCGGTCGATTGCTCCGACGCCGATCGAGAGATGACCCTCGCCTGCCTCTAGGTGGACCGAGGCGTGAGGCATCTGCGAGGCAAGCCACTGGCCATGAGCAAACGGCACCATCAGGTCGTCGCTCCCTTGCCAGATCATGGTCGGGATCGTCACCTCGTCCAGATCGAAACCCCACGGCTTGACGAAGGCCAAGTCATCGTCCAGCCACCCGTCGACTCCGATGCGCACGGCCTCGTGGAAGGACGTAGCCAGGTCGTCTCCGAACTCGTCTGTCAGCACAGCGACGTCGACGTCGGGCAGCAGCGACCGGAGCGACTCCGCGATGCTGTCCGCGGTGATCTCTTTCAGGTAGTCCCGCATCGCCCCGAGGAAGGGCCTCAGTCCCTCCTCGCCTTCGAGCGCGGCCGCGAACTCGGTCAGGTTGTCCTCGCCCATGCCGGCGAGGAAATCGAGACCTTCGGCCTCGTAGGGTGCGACGCCGGCGATCACAAGCACGGCGGTTGTCCCCTCGAGCCTTGCGGCGCAGGCGAGGGCGTGAGGGCCACCCCCGGACCATCCACCGACCACACATTTGTCGGCGCCAATCGCGGAGAGCACCGCCTTTGTGTCCGCGACGACGTCGACGATTGCGCGGCCTGCATGCCGGCTCGACTCGCCGTAGCCAGGTCGCGATGTCGTGACGAAGCGCAACCCTCTGCTGTGCGCCGAGCGTTCGAGGGCGTGCCACTCGATAGCGGCGCCCGGTGTCCCGTTATGGAAGACGAACGGCACGCCGTCTTCGGGTCCGGAGACGCGGATGTCGAGGCGTCTCCCGTCTGGGAGCTCAAGGTGGTCAGGGCCGGTCATCGCGTCATATTGGCATCTTCGCTACGGCACAGCCGATGCAGCCACCGTGTAGCCCGAGACCGTGATGTCGACGTCGATGTCCTCGGTGCCGGCACAGAGAGAGTCGCCGCTCGGGATCACAAGGCCCGGGCTCATAGGCAGGTCTGTCTCGCCTAGGCCGGGGGGATTGACGGTTTGTTCCCATGTCGCTCCGTTGTACTTCAAGAAGTTGGCGCAGCTGCCGCCGATGCCGATGAACAAGTAGAAATGGCTCGAGAAGCCGGGCGTCGAGTCCTCATTGGTGTTGACATGGATCGTCTCTACGATGAGGGCGGATTTGGCAGGCGCGGTGAGCACGACCTGCTCGTTGTTGCCGCCGATCTGATTTACCGATGCGGATGCAGAGTTGAAGAGCTGGCTGGCGCCGGCTAAAGCTGTCTGCAGCTGTCCCGCCTTGGTGACGTTCGCCTTCGTGCCTCCGGTCACCCCTTCGATGCCGGTGTAGGTGAGCGCCGCCGACACTGCGCCGACAGTCGTTGGAATGAGCAGCAACGTCACGGCGACGCCGGCGACGAACCAACCTGCGCCTGGCAAGTACTTGAATCTGGACACGGGTCCTCCTCGACAGTCCACGAAGGAGCGAGCCCGTTGCCGATCTCCGTTTCGTGGCTTAGGTGGAGGCTAGGACGGGGCAGACCCGCCTGCTCAGTGTCGATTCCCTTGTGGCGGTTGCGAGAGTCGAGAAGCTCAGGCCGGTGGCCCGAACGCAGCACTGGCTCCACCCCAGGCGCCGACGGACTTAGTCGTTCTGAACCTCTCGAAGTCGCCGCCCACGTACGCAAATGCCTGATCGGCGGCGACGTTGCCGAGTGACCTGTAGGCATCGAAACGCTCCGCATCGTAGAGCTGGTCGAGTGTCGGGTCGCAGGGAAACTTCGGATTGCGAGCCTGGAAGTCCGAGATGTCAAGCGGTGCGTCGATCGGCACGCCCGCCTTGATCACGACGAGCCGCCCGAGCGCCCCGTCCTTGTGGTTGGGATCGCCGACCGGATAGTGGATGTTTCCCACGCAGAACGTGCTTTGAACACAGGGAGGAAGACCGCTCGCCGCCCGGGTTGCCGTCTCCGTCGGATCGGGGGCCATCACCTCCGGAGTGATGTCGATGCGGATGTTGCACTCGCTGTAGGCGAGCGCGACGGCGCCGGCGATAGTGCCGAAGTTGTCCTGCTGCTCACCGGAGGCGTCCACGCAGAAGACGTAAAGGGAGCCCCGCCGGAGTTGCTCGACGAGCCCGAGATTCTCGTAGTGACCGCCGTCGGTGACGTACAGGTACTTGTTGTTGATCTTGTTCTTGCCGAGCATCTCGTAGAGCAGATAGGTGATCCTTGGCTTGACGTTCTTCTTGCGCTTCTTCTTCGCGAACCAGGCGAGACGGTGAGGGTTTGGCACCCACACACCCAACCTCACGTTCGCGAGGGTGAGGAGGAACCGTAACGGCGCTCGTGTCATCCTCCCCATCTCCGGAGACACTGCCGCCCCCGACATCGCGATCGCGGCCTGGAACGTGATGGTGCTGCTCAGGGCATCGAATCGCCCGATCACGTCCTCGTAGTAAGCGGCGGTGCACGAGCCGACGATCGGCCCGCCGATCATGTAGTCGGAGAAGACGAAGCTCGTGGCGTTGTAGCCGGTCGGGGTCGCTCCGTAGGTGCTCACGTTCGCCGCGGCACAGATCACGAATTTCGGCATGTCGGGTGGCTGCGCATCCTTGATCGAGTAGCGGATCTCGTAGGGACGCCGGTCGGCTGCTTGCCACTTCCCAGCAGGGGTCTCGACCTTGGTCGGCTGCCAACTCTGCTTACGGTTGAAGGTCGCATCGGTGTCGAATCGCTTCAAGCTGAAGGCTGCCGCAAGCCGCTCCCGGTAGAAGGGGTGAAGCGACCACTGCGTGAGATCGGCGAATCGCCAAGCCAGAGCAAGGAGGACGCCACCCATCGCTACGCCGACGATGGGCCAGACGACGCCGCCGGCGGAGGTGTTCGGCACGTACAACGCCCCCAGATGCAACGCGAGCAGAGCCAGGCCGGCGACGGTCGCCGGCCCGATGAGAGTCACGACCAGATTGATGAGCGGAACGCGCAGTCGGAGGAGCAGGTTCTTCGCCTTCGTCCTGAGCGCCGTCTGTGCCCCAGCCGGGAGCTTCTGCCAGCCTGCGTCGACTGTTCTCGCCACGCGGGCTCCGAACAGCGCGGTGAGGGTCGACAGGACCGCCCCGCCACCCGTTGCGGCAGCCAGCGCAGCCGAAGAGCGGTCAGCAGGCACGATCACCTTGTGAATGGGCCGTTTGCCGACGCTCACGCGCAACCACTCGAGCACGATCGGAAGAGCGATCACGGCGAGAAGCCACAGCATGGCCGCACCCACCAACGAGAGGGAGACCACGAGAAGAAGGTTCTGCTTGTCGCTTTGCCTTGCGAACCAGCCCATCACCCAGATCAGACCGACGAGTATGCCGAGACCCCCGACAACGACTGGAACGAGGACGAGCGCCCAACTTGGGAAAGAGAAGTTGTGAGGGGCGCACGGGCCCGATGGGCAGATGTAGCGAAGCGAGCCGACCCGCCAGCCGTAGAGCCACCCGAGCGGGAAGGCGATCGTCATCACCAACAGAGCGAGGAGGGTGAAGTTGAGGATCACGCTCAGAAGCAACCGCCACACGGCGCCGAGCGGTCCTCCGAATCCGTGCGAGAGGTAACGAGTGTGGTCTCGCAGATAGCGTTCCTCGGGGCTTCCTGCCGCGAAGGCTGGGATGTCGTCTCTCGGGTCGCAACCGGGAGAGACGGGCACCTCGCCACCGACGTCAGGATCGTTGGGGAACTTCCCGCGTTTCAACATTGCCAACGCGCCGGCGATGTAGGAGCCACCGGACACCGACGTGATGTAGGTGGCCCGCGATTCCACGGGTCCCTCGAGAAGCTCCGGATGCCCGGCGGCTGCGTAGCCGCGCATCGCCTGCAGGACGCCGAGAGAGAAGGACGCCGATCGGATGCCTCCTCCGGAGAGGGCTATCCCCCAGGGATGCTCCGGCGGCCGGTAGGGCTCGTTCGCTGCAGGGCCGGGCTCGTTCGCTGGGACACGGGCCGCATCAGCGGGAGGAGCTGGAGTGGGCGCGGGCGCGGCAGCCGCCTCGTCAACTCCCGGTGTTGCGCGCCGATCCCGCATGCCGACCGCCTGACTCCCGTCTGACAGAACTTCACAGTACCGACACGAGGGCTGTCCGTCCAGGGGCTCTCAGGAGGGCGCGAATGAGTCGGTGAGGGCGCGCAAGAGGGCGGTGACGAAGGGCTCGCCGTAGCTCATGCCTTCTTCGTATCCCTCGCGGAAGGGCACGGGGAGGTATCCGAGCCACACAGGTGCCAGGCCCGCGAGGAGGACCGGCGCCTGGCGAGAAGCCTCGATCGCCTTCCCGAAGGCGTGGAACGCCTCGCCAGGAACGGACACGAGGCGAGCACCGGCGAGCGACCATTCGACGAGCTCGACCGAGGTCGTAGGAGAGCGCTGGAGCTGGGCGAGCAGTGTGTCTCCCGCGGGTAAGTCGAGACGCTCGCAGCGCAGCACTTCGATCGCGCCATCTAGAGGCTCGGCCGCTCCGACCTCGGCGGCGATGGCGTCGGCGAGCTCGAGCCCAAGCTCATGCGCCTCGGCGAAACCATCGGCACCGCACGTGTTGTTCTGACGGTGCACATGACGGGGATTGACGTCCCCGAGTGCTCCCGAGAGCATCACGGCGCTTCCACCGAGCTCGGTCTCGAGCGCCTCTCGGAACGGCCCTACCCAGTCGGCCGAGACAGCGAGGCACTCGGGGCCGAGAGCGACCGGGTGGACGGCGAGGTTGGCGAGAGTGCCGATGCGCTCGCCGCGATCTGAGCAGATGTCGAGGAGCGCGAGCCACGGGGAGTAAGGAAGTCCCCGGCGGTTGATCGACAGGCCATCCGGCAGTGGAGCCCGGCGGTAG
>JBKQLZ010000151.1:0-10358 GCA_052146895.1 Acidimicrobiales bacterium | reverse complement strand
TCCTGATCCTCCGACAGCACGTTCACGCAGAAGTGCCCCGCCTCCGCCATCCGGGGCCAGCTCGTCGAGGACTTGGCTGGGGCGAGCGCCACCAGAGGGGGCTCGAGCGAGAGCGACACAACGCTCTGGCAGGTGAACCCGACGGGGCGCCCGGAATCGAGCGAAGTGACGACCGTCACGCCGGTTGCGAAGGTTCCCATCGCCCGCCTGAACGCGTCGACGTCGACCGGTGCCACGACTCGCAACCTACCAACGGGCGCGAAGCTCGGGCGACCTACTAGGGGCAGTCGACGTTGTAGCGGCGCAAAGACAGTGCCAGCGCAGGGCAGTTGCTGACCGCCCACCGAGCTCGGGCCACGAGCTCCGGTGGGATCGCGGCCTCGCTGATGATGGGGTAGCCCCAGTCGTCGAGGCGGATCCATTCGCTGAACAGCTCCGCGCAGACCCCGTGCCCGTCGCATTTCGGCCAGCATGCAAGCAGCACCTGGGGGGATCCTGAGAGCCAACGAGGAATCGGCACGGAGTAGACGCGGTCAGCCGATGCGCCGGTCGCGCTCAGCCCAATAGGTCTCCCTCAGTTCGCGCTTCAAGATCTTCCCGGACGGGTTGCGAGGGAGCACGTCGATGTAGTCGACCGTTTTCGGGCACTTGTAGCCGGCTAGGCGTTGGTGAGAGAAGGCAATGATCTCCTCGGCGCTGAGCGAGGCCCCGGGTGCCAGGACGACGATCGCCTTCACCGCCTCACCCCAGCGGTCGTCAGGCACGCCGATGACGGCTGCGTCGGCTATGTCCGGATGGCTCAGCAACGCGTTCTCGACTTCCGCCGGATAGACGTTCTCGCCCCCGGTGACGATCATGTCCTTGATCCGATCGTGAAGGTAGAGGTAGCCCTCCGAGTCGAAGTAGCCAGCGTCCCCCGTGTGCAGCCAGCCATCGGCGTCGATGGTCCTCGCCGTCTCGTCCGGCCGGTCCCAGTACCCGAGCATGTTGAAGCCTGATCGCGTGACGATCTCGCCGACCTCTCCCACGGGCACCTCCTCGCCTGTCTCCGGTGCCACGACACGCATCTCGACGTTCGGGTGCGGCTTGCCTGCCGACCGGAGCAGATGCTGACGGGGCCCGTCCGCGTCGTGGTCCTCGGCCCGGAGCGCGGTGATGGCGCCGGTCGTCTCGGTCATCCCGTAGACCTGGGTGAAGTCGCACCCGAAGACCTTCATGCACTCCACGAGCACCTGGTCGGAGATCGGTGAGGCGCCGTAGAAGATGTTTCTCAAGCTCGAGAGGTCTGTTGTGGCGATCTGCGGGATGGCGAGCAGGAACATCAGCACGGCGGGCACGAGAAACGCCTCGGTGATCCCCTCAACCTCGACCAACCGGAGCAGCTCCACGGGGTCGACGTCCCGCATGATGATGGACCGGCCGCCGCGGGACATCGCAGCGACCGCCCATCCCGAGCCGCCGATGTGGAACAGCGGCATCGCCACGAGGCTCACCGTGTCGTCCCCGATGTGGAAGTTCTCGCCCGCATAGCCCACCGTCGTGGCGAGGTTGGCGTTCGACAACATCACGCCCTTCGGCAGGCCGGTCGTTCCCGACGTGTAGAGCTGCATCGAGACATCGTCGTCGGCTCCTCGGAATCCAGGATCGGTGGAGGGCTGGCCGGACAACCACTCCCCGTAGCCGACAGCTCGATCGTCTGCCAGCTCACCGTGCCTGCTCCCGTCGAGCACGACGATCCGCCGCACGTGGGGCAAGCCACTCTCCATCGCGGCGAGGGCACCGAGGTACTCGGGATGGAGGACGAGGACCGACGCGCGGCAGTCGTCGATAACAGCCGCGATCTCGGGCGGTGCGAGCCGCCAGTTGACCGCGACGTTCACCGCTCCGATGAAAGCGCCTCCGAACAGGACGTCGAAGTAGGCGACGTCGTTCTTGTCGAGAAACGCGATCCGGCCTCCCCTCCCGACCCCCTCCCCCTCGAGCGCGTGCGCGACCTGGCATGCCCGCTGATACTCCTCGAGCCAGGTGCGGCGCTCATCGCCCGCTATCAACATCTCGGCTTGTGGCCGTTGCGAAGCATGGGTGCGCAGGATCCCCGCGATCGTGAACCGTTCCTCGACCGGCATGTCGGCCCCCCTTAGGCTTGTCTCGGCCTTCTGGCCTTCTGGCCTTCCGGCTTTGACGATAGGCCGGTGTCGCAGCCCTTGCTCAGGCGGTGGCGCGTGAGCGCAAGAAAACGAGCTTCAAAGCGCGCTTGGAGGCAGAAGACTCCTTCCGGCCACAGGACGCGGTGCGCGCGTTGTGCAGGTCGCTGGCCCTCTTCTCGGCCTCCATCATGCGGCTCTTTGCAAACTCTCCGAGGTTCCACATGTCCATGTCATTCACCTCCTCTTCGTCGCTTCCTTCTAGTAGACATAATAGCAGCTATTTCCTTGCATATGCGCATATTTTAATATAGGATTCTAACTATGCCCATCACCTCCGAGGAGACGCGTCCGACCGGCATCCGGTTCGAGAGCTCAGTGATCGCGGAGTTGTTGTACCTGCTCAAGTGGATGCGCAGCACAAGGGCGGAGGCGCCAGACGAGTGCCCGGAGGGAGTGGACCCCGGTCTGCCCGTGCCCGCCGGCCTCGCCCGCCGGGTGGCGGAATTCTGGGGAGACGACGTTCTCTATTGGGAGCTGTTCATCGTGGCCGGGGAAGCGGGCGCGCTCGTGGGCCTGCTGGCGCCTGCGGAGATCGAGTCGCGTCTCGGGCACGCTTGTGACTCGATGCCTCTTCAGCCGTTGCTGCGCTCGGAGTCAGATGACGACCGGGTCAAGATCCTCGAGCGCTTGCAGCGACTTCACGATGACAGGCGGCTGCGGTCGCGTTACCTGCGGTTGATCGCCGAGGTTTGGGCCGTGTTCGAGTCTGACTGGACAGCCCGCCAGCTGCCGGCGATCGAGCGGGCGGCGGCGGATTGCACCGCCCACGAGCGGCGTGGTCAACCCTGGCAGTCGTTGCTGAAGGGCGCCAACACAGCGAAGCCGATCCTCGACGCGGGATGGGAGCGCGCGCGCCAGTCCGGCTCGACGGTCGTCGCCATCTGCGCCTACGGCGGGTCGCTCGTCATCGACCTTCCGGACGGTCAGTTCTTCGCGATGAGCATCAAGGACCGGGCAACAACTGATCGCGCCCGTGCGGCCGAGCTCGCTCGCCGGTTGCGGGCCGTGGCCGATCCGACACGCCTCTCGCTCGTCGAGCTGATAGCTCGCCAACCGCGCAGCGTCGGCGAGCTGGCTGTCGAGCTGGTCGTGTCGCAGCCGACCGTCAGCAATCACCTGAAGCTGCTGCGCGAGGCGGGGCTCGTGCGCAGTGCTGATGGTCAAGCGGGCAGGCGCAAGCTTGTCGTGGACACCGAAGCGTTGGCCTCGTTGTTCCATGAGATCGAGGCGCTCATCAACGGTAGGTGAGGTCTTCGCTATCTGGGAGCAGAGCCTTTGAGCGCTCGGGTCCGGAGATATGGTCACCTGACACCCAACGAGAGACATCGCAGTCACATCGCAAAGGAGCCGAAGATGCGCAAGGCGACGAGCAGGCGAGTCGCAGATGTCTCGGGCGCGACCGTGCTGGCGATAGGCCTCACAGCCTGTCTCGGATTGTTGCCCGGTCCTGCCGGCGCGGCTGGCCCGCGACGAGCAGGGGCCAACAGCCAGCTCGTCATCCGCACGCCTGGCCCTCTCTTCTCCATCCCGGGTGCTGCGGGCGCCAGCTCTCTCACCGCCGCTGAGGCCGCGCCATCGGCTCTGCCGACCAAACAGCAGCAGATCAAGGTTCTTTCCGCCGTGCTGGCGAAGATGCAGAAGGACTACACGAAGTTCTCGCTGTACTCCCCCGGACCGCAGGACATCGTCGACTACGGGATCGGTTCGCTTTGGAGGCACGGCATCGACGGAGCCGGAACGACGGTCGCCGTGATCGAGGGTTGGGACTACCCAGGCATCGCCAAGGAAGTCGCGTCCTTCGACAAGCTCTTCGGCCTTCCGAATCCCGAGATCCAGACCATTTACCCGTCGGGAGACGGCAAGCTTCCCGCCACGTGCCCGCCGGGAATGGTCAAGCTCGGAAGCTACGGATCATGCTCGGCGTGGCAGGGCGAGCTCTCCTTGGACGTGATCACTGCCCACCTTGTCGCTCCGTACGCCAAGATCCTCATCTCCGCCACACCCGCCGACAGCGAGATCGGCGAGGACGCCGCGAGCCAGGTGGCCCCGCCGGAGATGATGGAAGCGCTCGAGCAGATCAGCAGCCATCACCTGGCGAACGTGATCTCGATCAGCGACGGGACGGGCGAGACGACTTACAGCGCCGGCAACGCCGAGATCACAGCGCAGGACCCTGGGGAGCTCGCGGCTGCTGCGGCAGGCATCCCCGTGGTCGTCGGGACCGGCGACTGCGGCGTCGTACAGAACTTGGCGGTCGCCAACGGGCAGTGCAAGGACGTATCGACGACACCTGACACGGCGGCCTGGGACGACTCGCCTTGGGTGACGGCGGTCGGAGGAAGCGTCCCGAACTTCGGCAGCTCGGGGGTGCGCCTCGGCGCCGACCCGCTGTGGCACGTGGATGGGCGTTTCTCCGAGGGCGCCGGCTACTCGTCGGTGTTCACGCGGCCCGCCTATCAAGATGGTGTCGCGAAGATCACGAAGAGCCCTATGCGGTCGGTACCCGACATCACGATGGACGCGCAGGACGGGACATCTGAGGCTGGGCCGATGTTGGCCGGTGTGTTGGCCCTCGCGACCCAGCTGAACCGCGGGAACGTAGGGCCTATCAACCCGGCGCTCTACGACGTGCTCGGCCCGCAGGGCACGAAGGACGGGATCGTCGATGTCGTGAGCGGGAACAACTCGGCCGAGACTCCGACGGGCCGAGTCATCGTCCCAGGGTTCACTGCCACGAAGGGTTTCGACGTCGCGAGTGGCTGGGGAACCCTCTACGCTCCGCGCTTCGTGCCGGCGCTCGTGGCGGCCACCAAGGCGGCCCATCAGGACAGTGCAATCCGGCACGAGGCCTACGAGGACCTCGCCTTACTCGAGCGCTTCCATCTTTCGAGTCACGATGTGGCCGCGAGCGGTACCACGTATCTGCTGGCGGGCGGGTTCCTACCGCACCACCCGGTGAAGCTGCTCATAGACAATCATGCGATTGCGACGCTCACGGCCAACACACTCGGCGCCGTCACGTACATGATCGACCCGTCGATGCTGAAGCTGGCAACTGGTAAGCATGAGATCACCCTCCAGAGCTTGCTCGTAACGGCCACGGGCACTTTCACGAGCAGTTGAGGCTCGAGCGCGCTGCACGCGCGCAGCGGCAGGGCCGCCACTGGGACGCCGGGACGCTGGGACGCTGGAACGCCGCCGATGAGTCGGTCAGGTGCTGATGATCTGGCGCGTGGCCGGTCGGGGCTCCGGGAGGTCGTGGGCGCGACGCGCGACGGCCCACTCCGACGCCGCCCAGCAGACCAGCACGACAGCTCCACAGAGCAGTAGCGAATTCCCGGTCAAGAACGACGCAGGCCCGTGCTGCAGTCGGTACGGATCGGCAACGACAACGGCGAGGAGGAGCACCATCAGCGACGAGACCACTGGTCGAGATCGCCCGAGCGCGACGAGCACTACGGGCACGACGGCAACCCACGACCAGTGGTGAGTCCACGACACCGGGCTGACGAGAACCTCGGTGAGTGCAAGGGCGAGGACCATCTGCGACGTTTGGCTCGGCGCGAGGAACCTCCTCGCGAGGAGCAAGCCACATGCAAGGGTCGCGACTGCGAGGACGGCCCAGAGCGCAATGGCGAGCTGGCCACCATCGAAGGGAGCACGATGGAGCATCCCGTACCAGGACTGATTGATGACTGAGCCCACCGCGCCGGTCCGTCGTGGGTCGACCACCTCGTGGAACCAGTACAGCGCCGACTCGTGTGGCAGGATCAGCCAGCTCGCGAGGGTGGCGACGACGAACGATGCCACGCCGCGTCCTAACGACCTCCAGTCTTTCCTGACGAGGAAGATGCCGAGGTACACGAGCGGCGTCAATTTCACGGCGGCGGCCAGTCCGACCAGGGTGCCGCGCCATCTCGACGGTCCGCGCGTCGCATCGAGCACCACCATCGCCATCAAGAGCACGTTGATCTGCCCATAGTCGAAGTTGCTCCGGAGAGGCTCGAACGCGAGCGTGGCTATCCCCCCGAACACCCCCGCGAGGGCAAGGGACCTCCCGTCGCTCCAGTCGCTCCCGTCGCTCCAGTCGCCCGCGCCGCCCTCGTTAGAGGGGCCCTCACTCCCCGACGGCGCCGTCGTCGGACGAGTGCGGTCCGCACGCAACAGGAGGAACAGCGTGAGCACCAACGCAGCCGCGCTGGCCAGCCACCAGAGTGTCTCGACGAGGCCAAGTGCGCCGAACGACAGAGGGCTGAGAACGAGCAGGGCGAACGGTGGATACGTAAACGGCAGGTGGTACGAGGTGAAGTACCCGGAGTACGGCGCGCCGCCGTGGTACAGAGCCGCCCCGGCCGCGCGGTAGACGCGGAGGTCGACCTCCCAGTGCTTGAAGAAGTGGAGGGCGTAGGCGGCGCAGCCCAGCCAGATCAGGACAGCCAATACCGCGAGCGCCCAAGTCGGTAGCGCTCGGATTCGTGCGATCGCTTTGGACACCGCTCTCCAAATCTGGGGCTCGGTCACTTTAGCCCTTGGCCTGCTCCCTGCTGTCCGGCCGACCCGAGAGCTCAGGACCTGGCCAGATCGCCGAAACGAGCGTAGTTGTTGACGAATGCGAGCTTTGCCACGCCGGTCGGTCCGTTGCGGTGCTTAGCGATCAGGACCTCGGCAACGCCCCGGTCGGCTGAGTCGGGGTTGTAGATCTCATCCCGGTAGATGAACATCACGACGTCGGCGTCCTGCTCGATCGCGCCGCTGTTGTGGGAGACGATCCCGTTCGCGAGGAAACTGTGAGTCCCCGGCACGTACGCGTCGAAAACCTCCGCCGTGCCGTCAGGCTCGATGGACACGACCTCCTCCCAGGAGAGCTCCGGCGCGAACGGGAAGTCGGAAGCCGCAACTCGCTCGAGCACCGTGGCCGGCGCCACCAGTCCCAGCGCCCCGCCGGGCGTCGCGGCGACAGGAGCCGGCCATACGGGAGCAACGGCGACGGGCGGCCGGCCACCGGGACTCGTGATCGAACTGTGTGAACGGAAGTCCTCGGACGAGCTTGGCACGGCCGGCACCGCCGCTAAGCGCGTGCCAACTGCTAGAGCCTCGACCTTCCGCCAGCCATCCAGCGTGAGAAACGGGTGGTTCGCGGTGGCTCGGACAGTCCGTCCCGATGAGAGTGTCACCGCGAAGACAGGCTTTGTGCCCGTGCTCCACGCTTCGGCCAACCATGCCGGGACGAGGCGGCACCGGTCGTCCACCGACCAGATCGGGACGTTGTGCTCACCGCTTGAAGCGATCTCGCCGATCGTCGTCTCGATGCCGGAGTCCGCCCGCCGGATCCGAGTCTCGGTCGTGAGGCACTCACGAAGGTCGGCCAGCATCGGGCGCTTGTCGGCGCGCGCCTCGAGACCTCGTGAAAGTTGGCTGAGGGCCACGACGGGGATCTGAAGCTCCCGAGCGAGAATCTTCAGCCCTCGGGAGATCTCCGAGATCTCGACCTGGCGGCTCTCTGCTGAGTTCCGCCCGGTCATGAGCTGCAGGTAGTCGACAACCACGAGCCCGAGGCCTCCTTCCGCGCTCTTCATACGCCGCGCCTTCGCGCGGATGTCCATGACGGTGACGTTCGGGTTGTCATCGATGAACAGCGGCGCTGTGCCGATCCGACCGATGGCGGAGGAGATCTTCGACCAGTCGCTCTCGACGAGCTTGCCGTTCCGCACCCGACCGGCATCGACACGTGCCTCGCAACAGAGCACGCGCTGGGCAATCTCGACGTGGCTCATCTCGAGGGAGAAGAAAAGGACGGGGACGTTCGCCCGCGCTGCGGCGTGAGACGCGAGGCCGAGCGCGAAGGCCGTCTTGCCCATCGAGGGGCGGGCACCTACCACGATCAGGTTGGAGGGCTGGAGGCCGTAGAGGTGCTGGTCGAGGTCGGTGTAGCCCGAAGGCACCCCGGTGATCGACTCGCCTCGCTCGAACAGGTACTCGATCTGGTCAAGGCTCTCGGTCAACAGCTCCTTCAAAGACCTGATGCTGTCGCTCGATCTGCGCTGGGCGACCTCGAATACCATCGCCTCGGCTTGGTCAAGCGCAGCCGTGACGTCGCCCGGCAAGTCGTAGCCGAGCTCGGCGATCTCGTAGGCAACTCCGATCAGCCGTCGCAGCATGGCGAGCTCTTGGACGATGCGGGCGTAGCGGCTCGAGCTCGAGATCGCCGGCGTGTTCGCCTGTAACGAGATGAGGGTCGCGGCGCCACCCGCGGCGTCCAGTGTCCCGGCCCGTCGCATCTCCTCGGCAACTGTCACAGCGTCTGCCGGTTCACCGCGTGCGTACAACGCCGTTACGGCGACGAACACGTGGGCATGTGATGGCTTGTAGAAGTCGTCCGGGCCGACCTGCTCCACCGCGACTGCGATGGCATCTCGAGACAGCAGCATCGCCCCGAGCAGTGACTCTTCGGCTTCGAAGCTATGCGGGGGCACCCGCCCAGCGGGCGCCCCGCTTGCGCCGTTCGCGCCGGACCCGGATACCTGAGCTTGGCTGCGGGACCGGCGAGCGGCCGCGTTGGGGAGAGGTTGCACTGAAGCCATCGTGGTTCTCAGGATGGCCGAGAAGCCCTGGGGATCGCTAGGCCCGAGATGTTGTGGACGAGCCAGTGGAAACTTGCCAGTGACTGTGGATAACAGGCGATCTGTCGTCCGCGCCCGTCTGTGCCGAGTAGGGACCTAGCAGAATCCGGTTCGAACATGTGTGCGACCGTAGACGCGGGGTGTGACACTCCCTTGAGGCGAGACGTCCGACTCGATCGACAACCGACCCTCAAAGCAAGAGCCGCCGGTCCCAAGACCGGCGGCTCGAGCAACGATCACTCGATGACGGCCCGGGTTCAGGCCGGGACGACCTCGATCGTGATCTGGAACTGCACGTCCGGGTGCAGGCGGACACCGACCTGGTGAGTCCCGAGGCTCTTGATGGCATCGCTCGACACGATCTTGTGCCGGTCGATCGCGATGGCAGCCTGAGCCTCCACGGCCTCGACGACATCGTGCGTCGTGACCGAGCCGAAGAGACGTC
Source organism: Acidimicrobiales bacterium (assembly GCA_052146895.1). Classification (GTDB taxonomy): domain Bacteria; phylum Actinomycetota; class Acidimicrobiia; order Acidimicrobiales; family Bog-793; genus Palsa-601. The sequence goes on along the minus strand of JBKQLZ010000151.1, from coordinate 1,086 downwards.
CTTCGGGGCCGGAGCGTGCAGGAATGGTGATCACCATCGGCACGAGCTTCCGGGCGATCGCCTCGGCACCTTCACGGTCCTTTGAGTCCTTCAGGTCGCGCGCACGTCGCATCGAGCTCGCCTGCTGCTCGATCCCGTCGGTTGCAGGGATTGCCATGCCATGCGGGATCAAATAGTTGCGGGCGTAGCCATCCGCGACGTCGAGGATGTCTCCGCGCTTGCCGACACGGTCGAGGTCGCTGCGAAGAACGATCTTCATGCGTCCTCCTCGACACCCGCGATGACGAGGTCCTCCTCGGGAGCCTCGACGTCCTCGTCCTCGTCGCCCTCGATGTCCGCAATGAACGCTAGATCGAGGGTTGCTTCCTCGGAGTCGTCGGACACTCCCTGCAAGTCGGCCGGCGGCCGGCCACGTCCACCACCGCGCGGACCCGGGCGGTCGCTCGTCGTCCTCTGCGTGTAAGGAAGGAGCGCGAGCTCGCGGGCCGTCTTGATGGCGAGCGCGACGTCACGCTGGTGCTGGGCGCAGTTGCCCGAGACGCGGCGCGCACGGATCTTGCCCCGGTCCGACATGAACTTGCGGAGCAGGTTGATGTCCTTGTAGTCCACCCAGGCGATGTGCTCCTTGCAAAAGATGCACACCTTCTTCTTGCCGCGGCGGATGTTCTCCTTGGGGGAGCGGCGAGTGCCCCGCTCCCGATCATTGTTCCTTGCCATTTAAAAAGGTTCCTCGTCGTAGGATGCGTAACTGGTCTCTTGTTCTGGCTGACCCGCTGGCCGGGAGGCGGCGGCGGGCGCGGCGTTCTGCCGAGGGGCGGACTGGGCGTCACCAGGTCCGCGGCGCTCGTTCTTCTCGACTTGGGCGCTGGCCCAGCGCAGGCTCGGACCGATCTCGTCGGCGACGATCTCGACCTTCGAGCGCTTCTCTCCCTCTTGGGTCTCCCAGCTCCGCTGCTCGAGCCGACCGGTGACGCTGACACGCGTCCCCTTGTGGAGGCTCGCGGACGCATTCTCCGCCAGCTCGCGCCAGCAGACGACGTCAAAGAACGAGGTGGCCTCTTCCCACTCCTGCGTCTGGCGATTCTG
>JBKQLZ010000150.1:0-14032 GCA_052146895.1 Acidimicrobiales bacterium | reverse complement strand
GGGCCTCCGTGCCTGGTGAGGGGAGCGAGGTCTCGAGTACGTGGTTGGCGACGTCAAAGTCCGGATCGTCGGCCCAGACCGGCGCTGCCTCGCCGAACAGTGGGAAGCGCACTCGCTGCCGGAGCTTCGGGACGAGGTGGAGGCGGCTGTCGACCTCGGACCGGATGGCACGGATGCGGAGCCGGCCCCGGCGGTCCCGCATCGGTGCTGCCTCGAATATCCCCACTGAGCCACCGTGCATCGGCGTCCGGGCGGACTCGAGGTAGAGGAAGAACGAATCCAGCGGAGAGAGTGTCTCGGCGGCGGGTCGGCGAGTCACTCGGAGATCCCCTCGCCGCGCTGCTCGCGGTGCAACTTGAGTGAGCCCTTCGGCGCCTGCCCGAGGCGGATGACCTCGTCGAACCCGTCGGCAAGGCATGTGGCCAACTTCGCGCTGTCCGGCACCGCGGCTGTGTCGACTGTGATGCCTATGCACGCCCGCTCCGCCGGAGTCAACAAGGAGACGTTGAGCGCTGCGCCTGACGGTGGCGCGAAGGCATACATCTGATCGACACGTGCACCCGCGAGGAAGGTCTCGAAGGGCGGGCCGGGGACATTCGTGATGCAGAAGTCGTCGCCCTTCAGCATCGACCCCCACATCGCCGAGATCACGGCTGGAGGCAGCACGCTCAGCGCGTTCGCCATCACGTCGCTCAACGCCAGCCCTGGAGCGTGCTTCCAGGATCCGGTGACCTTGCGCACGTCGCGGACGCAATCGCCGGCCTCGCGAGCGATGGGAACGAGAAAGCGGGCAGGCACGAAGTGGTTGCCCGCCTGGGCGTCGTCGCTCGATCGCACGCTGACGGGCATGAGGGCTCGCAGGTGGTCGATGCTCACGCCGTGGACCTCGTGGTAGTTCCGCAACCCGCATGCGATGGATGAGACGAAGATGTCGTTGAGGGAGCTGCCGGTTGCCTTTGCCGCATCGCGCAAAGGCTGCAGCGGCATGTCGAGTACCTCGAGACCGCGGCGGAAGCCGCGCTCGGTCATCAGCGGAGAGATCGGCTTGCCGGACGGGGCTACGAGGCGCGCCGCAGACGTCGCGGTCGCGACAACCTGTTCGATCTCGTGGAAGGGGTGTGTCGCCCGGCGCACGGTTGTCTCGAAGACCTGCTCCAGATCCGGAATCCGGTCGAATATCCCTACGGGCGTCTCCGCGCTCCCGCCTGCGGGTCTCCCGGTCTGAGCCGTGCGCTCGCGCGCGCGGGGCGGCCTGCGAACTGCGTCCAGCAGGTGCAGGAGCACGGCCATCCCGCCAACCCCGTCGATGAGGCAGTGATGGATCTTGAGGATCAGCGCAGCGCCGTCGCTGGACGACGCGCCCTGTGTTCCGACGCCGTCCACCAGGAGCGCCTCCCAGAGCGGCAGCGCTTCATCGAAGGAGCTGGTGGCCATGATCTGGCCTATGTCGAGCACGTCGCGGAACGTGCCGGGCTGGGGCAGCACGATGTGTCGGAGGTGTGCGTCGAGGTCGAAACGGCTCTCAGCGACAAACGTCGGCCGCCCACGCCCGAGCGCCTTGGTGACGACCCGCGCCCGGAGCCTCGGAACGATCTCGGTCAGTCTCTCGGTCCTTGCCCGGACCTTGGCGAAGTCCGGCGACCGGTCGAGCGCCATAACGGCGACGATGGTCGGACGGAGAACGGGGTCCCTGCCGACTGTCCACAAGAGCGCGTCCGCGCCACTCATGGAATCCGTCGCAGGCTTCTCAGTATCCGACATCTCACACTCTCCTGTTAGGTGATTGTGCGACCCCGCCAGCGCCGCGGGATAGTGCCGGAAGTCCCTTAAAGGGCACCACCCGGCGCCCGGGGCTCGAGGTAGTCGGAGTCGCCCTTGACCCCCTCCCTGGTTGTGCGCGTACTCCTCCTTTGCAGCATGCGCTCGCCGAGCAACCTGCCGGTAGGGCCGAATGTCATGTGATGCCCCCGTCCGGGCGCCGCGAGCCTCGATGTGTATGGGACTTTCGGCTCTGGACGTGATCGGTTCTCGGGGAGCAAGCTCGCACGGTGAGCGGACGAGACGCGCGATGACGACAACCTCACTCGCTGACAGCACGATCGCATCCAGAGGTTCAGTGCCGCAAGGCTCCCGGTTGCGCCGCCACCGCGGCGGGCCAGTGCTCGCGGTCCTCTGCGTGAGCCTGCTCATAGTGAGCCTCGACAGCACGATCCTCAACGTCGCGCTGCCAACCATCGCAAGATCCATGCACGCTTCCTCCACCGAGCTGCAGTGGATCGTCGACGCCTACTCGATCGCCTTCGCCGGCCTCTTGCTCGTCGTCGGCAGCCTGGGCGACCGTCTCGGGCGCAAGTGGGTGTTCATGGTGGGCCTGGTTGTGTTCGTCGCCGGCTCGGCCGCGTCAGCGTTCTCGGACACGCCCGATCGGCTCATCGCCGCACGCGCGTTCATGGGCGTGGGCGCCGCCGCGATCATGCCGTGCACGCTCTCGATCCTCACGAACGTCTTCACGACCGAGCGCGAGCGCGCGCGGGCGATCGGCCTCTGGTCGGGAACGACGGGGGTCGGTCTCGCGATCGGGCCGATGGCGGGCGGCTGGCTGCTCGCGCATTACTGGTGGGGATCGGTGTTCCTCGTCAACGTCCCCATCGCCCTTCTCGGGCTGGTGGCGACGGCGTGGCTCGTTCCGAACTCGAAGAGCCCGTCGAGCAAGAGGCCGGATGCGATCGGTGCTGGTCTCTCGATTGTGGGTATGGGCGCGCTGCTGTGGGGGATCATCGAGGCTCCGACCCGGAGCTGGTCGTCTCCGCTGGTCGTCGGAGCCGTAGCGAGCGCTGTGGTCGTCCTCAGCGCATTCGTCATCTGGGAGCGGCGTTCGAGCCACCCGATGCTGGAGATGTCGCTGTTCTCGTCGCACCGCTTCTCTGGTGCGATAGCAGGCCTGAGCCTTGTCGTCTTTGCCTTGATGGGTGGCCTGTTCCTGCTGACCCAGTACCTGCAATTCTCCCTTGGATACAGCGCGTTCCAGACCGGCCTGAGGGTCACGCCGATCGCAGCCGTCGTTCTCGTCACGGCGCCGCTCTCGAGTGTGCTGGTGCGCTTCGTCGGCACGAAGCCCGTCGTCTTCACAGGCATGGCGCTCATCGCAACAGGGCTATTGCTCATGTCGCGGGTCACGGTCCACGGAACCTGGCTTGATTCACTTCCCGCTTTCCTGCTGATGGGTGCCGGTACCGGTCTCTCCTTTGCCCCGTGCACCGAGTCTGTGATGGGCTCGCTCCCCTTAGCGCAGGCCGGCGTAGGTGCTGCGACGAACAGCGCCGCTCTGCAGACCGGCGGCGCACTCGGTGTCGGGGTACTCGGCAGCCTCCTCAACACGCGCTATCAGGACCACATGACGAGAGCGCTTGCACACTACAAAGTCCCGGGGCCGATCCTGAGCCTGATCACGGGCTCGTTGGGGGGCGCCTTGGAAGTGGCCAGCCGCATCGGAGGAAGCCTCGGCGCCGAGCTGGCGTCGGGCGCGCGCACTGCCTTCACGAGCGGAATGGACCTTGCCGTCACGGTCGGCGCCGTCGTGGTGATGGGCGGAGCTGTCATCGTGCTGGCGGTGCTGCCGAACAGAGCCCCTACGCATACCTCGTCGAAGTCGTCTTGAGGCCCTCGTCATCCCGACCGGCACCTTGTGACCGAAGGCCCTATCGGTCGAGCGGGCCGAACGTCATTCTGGAGGTGACGCCAGCAGCGCCGAGAGTGAACGAAGGGAGTCGATGACGATGATTGCCTCACCGGGCGACCGGTTGGTCGTGAAGGGCCACCATGTGGGCGAGCCGGACCGGGACTGCGAGATCCTCGAGGTTCACTCCACTGACGGAGGCCCGCCGTACATGGTCCGCTGGTCGGACGACGGCCACGAGGGACTCTTCTTCCCGGGCAGCGACGCGGCGATCGAGCACTTCCCCGCGCCGAAGGTCGCACCGGCGAAAAAGCGCTGAGTGCTCGACCGACCCGAAGTCGAGAGGAAGAGGTCATGACCAAGGGCATTGACGAAGACCTGCCCCTCGACGCGCCGGAAGCCGACGTGCAAGAGGAGGACCAGGTCGTCGAGGAGCAACAGAGCTTCAAACCGACCGATCGTCGCGACGATGTTCCCGAGGCCGACTGGTACGAGCAGTCGATCGAGGAGACCCTCGACGAGGAAGCGCGTTGATCGTGGGGCGAGCTTGCCCGCCCGCCAGCACTCACTGGATGAACATCGCCGCCTGCTGCTCGCCGGCCGGGTCGCGGTACGGCTTGCCGGCGGCCTCGATGACGACTCTGCCAAGCGTCCCCGGTGTGATGGGGAAACGGCCCTCATAAGCCGAGGTGATGGAGCTCCCGCGCTGGTAACCGACGGAGAAACCAGTCATCCCGTAGGTCACCGGCACCGTCCTCGGGATATGGCCCTCGGCCACAGGGAGGTCGCCGTAGAACAGGTCGAGGTCCCCGGCGAAGCGGGCGGTCGGCTGGAAGACAGCCCGGGCGACCAAAGGGCCCTGTGGCAACGGGACCTCGGCCGACACTGTCGTGGACGTGTTCCCGAGGAAGTTGTAGACGTAATGCAACCGCCCACCGGAGACGTACAGGCTCCAGCCGCCGGCAGCGCCGCCCTGACAGGCGATCACACCTTCGAGCCCGTCCGCCGGCACGGCGAGCTCGGCGGACAGCGTCCATGCACGGTTGCGGAGGTTCGGCGCGACGGCCTCGTTGAGGGACCCGATGCCCGGCCGGTACTCGTAGCGCTGACGGCGGTAGCGGCGATCGTGTCCTCGCCCGATCTGGTTCGTGAGGGGCAGGACCTGATGACTCTCGGCCTCCTGCCACCACAGGTCGACGAGCTCCTGCAGCTTCTCGGGCATGGTCGGAGCGAGGTTCTCCGTCTCGGAGAAGTCCTCCGCGACGTGGTACAGCTCCCAGTCGTCCTCGTCGAACGATTTGAAGGGGTCGCTCCCGTCGTAGGCAATCCCCGGCAGAGGATGGAAGACCACGGCCTTCCATCCGTCGTGGTAGAGGGCCCGGCTGCCGAGCATCTCGTAGTACTGCGTGACATGCGCGCTGGCAGTTGAGCCGTCGTTGAGCAGGCGAGCGAAGCTCACCCCCTCGATCGGCCTCTGCGTCACACCGTTCAGCACCTCTGGCTGACCGACACCGGCGAGCTCGAGGATCGTCGGCATGACGTCGATAGCGTGCGTGTACTGGTGGCGAGTCTCGCCCTTGGCGGCGATCCGCGACGGCCAGTGAACGATGAGCGGGTCGCAGACACCGCCCTCGTGCGTCTCTCGCTTCCATCGCTTGAGAGGCGTGTTCCCCGCCCAGGCCCATCCCCAGGGGTAGTGGTTGTGGGCGGCCGGCGTGCCGAGGTCGTCGATGCGGGCGAGGTTCTCCTCCAAGCTTTCGGGCTCGAAGTTGAAGAAGTACATCTCGTTGAACGAGCCGCGAGGTCCGCCCTCAGCCGAGGCGCCGTTGTCGCTCATGACGAGGACGAGCGTGTTGTCGGTCTCGCCGAGGGAGTCGATGAAGTCGAGCACCCTCCCGACCTGTGCGTCGGTATGCGTCAGCATCCCGGCGTAGACCTCCATCATCCGTGCGTACAGCCGGTGCTCGTCCGGAGAGAGGCTGTCCCAGGGAGGCACCCACGAAGGCCGCTCAGATAGGCGGGTGCCTGGCGGCAGCAGGCCGGACGCGACCTGGCGGGCGTAGACCTCGTCGCGCCAGGCGTCCCAGCCCTTGTCGAACTGCCCACGGTACGCGTCGACGAAGTCGCGGGGAGCCTGGTGAGGAGCGTGGCAGGCCCCCGGAGCGAACCACAAGAGGAACGGCTTGTCCTGGCGGAACGCCCGCAGGTCGCTCAGGTACGAGATGGCATGGTCGGCCATGTCCTCGGTGAGGTGGTAACCCTCCTCGGGCGTGCGCGGCGGGTCCACCTGGTGGTTGTCGTGGACCAGGTCAGGGTGGTACTGGTCGGTCTCGCCGGCGAGGAAGCCGTAGAACCGCTCGAAACCCCGCCCGAGCGGCCACCGATCCCGTGGCCCACCCGAATTCATCTCGGGTGCCGGGGCGAGGTGCCACTTGCCGACGGCGAAGGTCGCATACCCGGCAGAGCGCAGGACCTCGGAGAGGAAGCCGCAGTCAGGCGGGATCGTGGCGTCGTATCCGGGAAAGCCAGAGGCGAACTCGACGATCCGCGCCATGCCTGCCGAATGGTGGTTGCGGCCCGTCAGCAGCGCCGCCCGGGTCGGAGAGCACAGCGCAGTCGTGTGGAAGTTGGAGAACCGCAGCCCCTCGGCCGCCAGTCGGTCGAAGGTTGGAGTCCTCAAGTCAGAGCCGTAGCAGCCGAACTGGGCGTAGCCGACGTCGTCGAGGAGGACCACCACGACGTTCGGGGCGCCCTCGGGAGCAGAGGGCAGCGGCGGCCACCATGGCGTCGACTCCTCTATCGTTCGGCCGACGACGCCTTCGTAGGGTTGCTCGGACGGCATGATGCTCCTCCGGATCAGCTCGGAACAGAGCCGATTGGCTTGCGGTTCACCTGTAGGACTGTGGCACAGCGCGGTGGCTAATGCCAGGCGAGCTGACGAAATGTGAGTGTCGAGCTCGGTCGCGGTCGAGGCCTACGAGTGAGAGTCTTGAGACGTGACCGGACCACCAGTGACTCTTGTCGGCGATGGAATGGAAGTGCCCTGCATCGACGGTCGTGAGCGACCGTACCTGTCGTTCGACGCCGCCGCGTCGACAGCGTCGCTTCCCTCGGTGCTCGAGCGGGTCGAGGAGTTCGTGCCCTGGTACTCGAGCATCCATCGCGGCGCCGGATTCAAGTCGCAAGTGGCAACTGCTGCTTACGAGGACGCTCGCGATGCTGCGCTCGCCTTCGCAGGCGATCGCGGCCCGAGCGACGTCGCGATCATCTGCCGCAACACGACGGAGGCCCTCAACCACCTCGCCTACCGCCTCCGCCTGGACGCTCGCGACGTGGTGGTCACCACGGTCGTGGAGCATCACGCCAACTTCCTCCCTTGGGGGCGCATGGCGACGTGCCGGTACGTCGAGTGCGGCCCTGACGGGACCTTCGGCGTGAGCGACGTCGAGCTGGCCCTCGACGAGGCACCGCGGCCCCGGCTGCTCGCGGTCACGGGGGCCTCGAACATCACCGGCTGGCTCCCGCCGCTCGATCTCATCCTCGCCGCCGCTCACGAACGAGGGGTCCCGGTAGTCGTGGACGCGGCGCAGCTGGCTCCGCACCGGCCCCTTCCGAAAGCTGCCGACTTCATCGCCTGGAGCGGTCACAAGATGTACGCGCCGTTCGGGGCCGGCGTGCTCGTCGGGCCGCGGCAGGCTTTCATGGAGGGTGACCCGTTTCTCGCGGGTGGGGGAGCGGTTGACCTCGTCGACCTCGACGAGGTCGTCTGGACCGACCCGCCCGATCGCGAGGAAGCCGGCTCCCCGAACGTCATCGGTGCCGTCGCGCTGCACGCCGCCGTAGACGCTCTCGGTGATCTCGGCTGGCCGGCGATCGGCGCCCACGACCGGCGGCTGGCGAGCCTGCTCCGGTCCGGTCTCGAGGCGATCGAGGGCGTGCACCTCCTCGGGCCTGGCTCGGGCACAGAGACGCTTCCGGTCGCCACGTTCACAGTGGACGGCGTCCCCCATGCCCTTGTCGCGGCTCGCCTCGCGGCCGAAGATGCCATCGGCGTGCGCCACGGCTGCTTCTGTGCCCACCCGTACCTGATCCGCCTGCTCGGCCTCTCTCACAAGGATGTCGTTGCTTACCGCGAAGGACTGCGGCGCGGCGATCGCAGCGAGATGCCCGGTGCGGTGCGCGCGAGCGCGGGCCTCAACACGACTGAGGCGGATTGCGAACAGCTCCTCGCAGCAGTCGCTCGGATCGCCGGGGGAGACCCGCCTCCTGTCCCGTACAGCCAGGACCTCCGTACCGGCGACTTCTTCCCACCAACGTCCGCCGCGCCCTGGCAGTCAGACCTCAGGTCGCACGGTTCTTTCTGCTCGCCCGGGTAGGCGCGTCTAGGCCGACCGCCAGACAGCGCTGCCGATCACGTGTGGCGAGACAGGTAAGGCGATGCCGCGCGGCTGGAATTCGAAACGTCGCACGTTGGTGACCTCGAACCCGGCAGCGCCGATGGCGCTCTCGGTCTCGCGATTGCAGTGGCACCCGCCTGCGAAGTAGGGCCATACCCGATCGAAGCGATCCTGGTGGCGGCCGGCGCGCCCGTCTTCTGAGCGGACGTGCTCGTAGTAGCGCAACTCGCCACCGCTGACGAGGACCCGCGCTGCCTCCGCGAGCGCGGCCGCGGGTGAACTCACCGAGCAGAGAACAAGCGAGAACACGGCGGCGTCGACGCTCCCGTCGGCCAACGGAAGCGCTGCAGCGGTGCCCGCAACGAGGTGCACAGCCACCGCCGAGCGAGCAGAGGCCGCACGGCGGCGGAAGTAGGGCTCGGGCTCGACGGCCACGACCTCGCTGACCGTCGGCGGGTAATGAGCGAAGTTGAGCCCCGAGCCTGCGCCGATCTCCACCACGCGCCCCCGGAGCCCTGCGAGGAGCTCGTCGCGGTGCTCTGCGATGCCGGCTGACTCGGCTGAGGGCGCCAGCCGGGCGTACGCGCGGGCGAAGAGCGGATGGTGCACCCGCTCCGGCTTGCTCGGCGTCGTCAATAGGAGATCTGAGAGTTGACCAGCTCTTGGGCCACGGGGGAGATAACCGCCGCGAATCCGAGGACCAAGGTCACGAGTAGGTCGTCGACGGTGATGATGCCCGCAAGATCCGTGTCCTCGAGGACCGGAAGGCGACGAACTCCTGCGGTCTTCAGCTCCTGAAACGCCGCCGCGATGTCTGCTGACCCTTGAATCGTCACGGGGTGCTCTGTCATCACGGAGCTGACTTCGGCGCCGTTCGATTGCCCGCGCCCGACGCCGCGAACCGTGATGTCTCTGTCGGTCACGATTCCGAGAAACTTGCTGCCGCTCACCACGAGCAGCGCGCCCACGCCATGGGCACCCATGAGCTGAGCCGCCTCCTCGAGAGTGCATGTCGGTGGCACGGTCACCGGAGCACTTCGCAAACACTCCCTCACCAACATGGCGGACCGTTCCTTTCAGAAGTCGTCTGCACCTGACGTCCCATATTGTGGCCCTGGGAGCGACGAGTGATAGGGGCGAAGGTCACAGCTGCGAGTCCGAGGCGAGGGACGTCGCTCGGGCCTGCAGGAGATCGAACGTCTCTCGCTCGTGCTGGTCGAGCGATCGGACCGATGAAGCGTCGGGTTCCACGCCGAGGCTGTTGAGGGTCATCGCCACCATCTCGTAATGACCGACGAGCATGCAGAGCTCGATGAGCTCGCCCTCGTCCAGCTCGTACGCAAGCGGCTTCCAATTGTCTGTGGTCACGACCCTGCGGCCATTCAGATCATCGGTGGCGGCGAGCAGGATGCGTTGGCGAGCGGTTAGCGTCGAGCCGCCCCCCTCAGCCGTCCAGCCGGGCACGGCAGCGATCACCTCGGCGTGAAGGCCCGACCTGCGAGCGAGGCTGACGTGCTGCGCCCATTCGTATGGAGACGCGCAGTTGCAGGCTGTGCGCAGGACGACGAGCTCCACGTCGGTACGAGGCAGCCTGGTCCTCATCAGCATCGTGCCGGCGAACGGGAGCCAGGCACGCAGCAACCTCCGGTGACGCCCAAGCGTCGAGAAGATGTGCGGGGGATCGCCTGCGGTGACGAGTGCGGCACCCCGGCCGACGAGACGAGCGAGAGGGCCGAGTCGCTCCTGGGGCAGCGGCGGGACACGGACATCCATACGTGTGATCCTCGACGACGAGCGCGGATCCCGCCAGGGGCGAAAGTCATCTGGGTTCACAACTTGGGGACCTTCGGCCCTGGCCCGCGACCGCCGGCGGTATCAAGCTGGCGGCAGGAAAAAGTTGAGGAATGGTCATGCGGAACACCTGGCTGATGATGGAGAAGAGTCCGGACGGCGAGAGCAGCCCGTTCACGGCCCGCTTCGAGAGCATCGGGCGCCGCTTGCCGGAGACCCGGCTCTCGAGTGAGGACCTGATGGCGACGGTCCGTCACCGCACGAAGATCGACTTGGAGCGCCTGACCGGGATCGAGGAACGGAGGATCGCGGACGCGGCCGACGACTCGCTGACACTTGCGGTCGGCGCGGCGCAGGACTGCCTGAGCCACTCCCGGCACGGCGCGAGGGACATCGAGTTGCTGGTGAGCTGCAGCATCACGAAGTACCGCGACGGCCTCGACCAATGGTTCGAGCCTCCGATGAGTCTCGCGATCGCGCAGCAGATCGGCGCATCGAGCGCAACGACATTCGACATATCGAATGCCTGCGCCGGGATGCTGACGGGTGTCTTCGTGGTCGCGAACCGCATCCGGCGCGGTGAGATCGATTGCGGGATGGTGGTGAGCGGGGAGTACATCTCGCAGCTCGGCAAGAACGCCGCCAAGCACGTGCGCAGCATCGTCAGCCCCGAGTTGGCCTCGCTCACCCTCGGCGACGCCGGGGCAGCGGCGATCGTCGAGAGGGCGCCCGCCGGTGTGGCCGGGATCTCGATTGCCGGGTTCACGACTCTCTCCGAGCACAGCAGGCTCTGCCTCGCGTACCCCGCCCGGCACGATGAGGGCGCCCGTATGTTCACCAAGTCGCAGGCGATCCAGAAGTTCGCCATAGCGGACACGCCGATCCTGTTGCAGGAGGCGCTCGACACCGCCGGCATCTCCATCGGCGACATCGACTGGGTCATCCCGCACCAGACCTCGGCTCGGGCGATCCGTAAGGGGATGAAGGAGGTCTGTGCGGCGCTGGGCGGCGAGCCGAAGAACCCTGCCGTCCACACGGTCGACCACTACGGGAACACGGCATCGACCTCGCACTTCGTTGCCCTCGTCGAGTTGCTCGAGGAGGGCGCGTTCAAGCCGGCAGAGCGCGTCGCGCTCATCGCGCTCGCGTCCGGCATCGAAATCGGTGTTGTCCTGTTCACTGTCGACGACGAGCTGGTGAGTCACTATGCACACGCTGCTTGAAAGCCCTGCGGTTGCACTCGCTCCGCGTCACGTCCATCCCGACGCCCGCAAGATGGCGAACGCGGCGTGCCGGGACGCGATCGAGCACGCCGGCTTGAAGCCTGGCGAAATCGACCTGCTGCTGAACTGCGGGCTCTACCACGACCGCGCCCTCGGCGAGCCGGCGCTCGCGGCGCTCATCCAGGAGGACGTCGGGATCAATCCCGAGGACCCGCACGGCGATGGGCACGGCTCGTTCTCCTTCGACATCGCGAACGGCGGTTGCGGGGTGTTGACGGGGTTGCAGGTCGCTGATGGTTTCTTGCGGTCGGGAGCAATCGAGCACGCTCTCGTCGTGGCGAGCGACGCCAGCCCTGGTCACGGAATCGCACCCGGCTTCCCGTTCGCGGCTAGCGGCGCAGCAGTGGTCTGCAGCGGAGTGGACGGGCCCGCGGGGCTCGTCGGATTCAAGTGGGAGAGCGAGGTCGACCCTGAGGACACCTCGCGCTCTCGGGTCTTGTTCGAGCAGTCTCACAACGTGCTCCACATCGAACAAGACGCCGAGTTCGGTTCCCGGGCGGCAGTCCTCGCGGGCAAGACAGCGCTCTCGCTGCTTGCCGATCACCAGTTGCGGCCGGACGACGTCGATCTCGTGATTGCGAGCCCGCTCACGCCGAGCTTCCTCGAAGGGCTCTCCGGTCATGCCGGCATCGGATCGGACCGGATCATGTCCGTCGGCGACTGCGAGCGTGTCCACACCGCAGCCTTGTTGGTCGCTCTCGAGGCGGCCGAGCGCGAGGGAAGACTCGCGGCGGCCCACCGGGTCCTACTCGTATCTGCTGGCGCCGGCATCGTCGTCGGTGCCGCGCTGTTGGTCCGATGACACCCAAGCCCGTTCGGCCCGGCCATGACCTCGTCGAGATGAAGTCGTTCGTCTACCGGGGGCACCGCCTCGCCTACGAGGTGCACGGGAAAGGCGACCGCCTTCTCGTCTACCTCCACGGGCTGCTGTTGGATGCCAACCTGAACCGTCCGATGGCACAAGCACTCGCTGAAAAGGGCAACCGGGTCGTGCTCTTGGACCTGCTCGGGCACGGGCTTTCGGACAAGCCGGCACACGCGAGCGAGTACCGCATGGACCTCTACGTCGACCAGGTCATCGCGCTCCTCGACCACATCGGGGCGGAGGAGGCCGTACTCGGAGGGCTCTCCCTAGGTGCGAACGTCAGCCTCCTCGCAGCAGTTCGCGATCCCGAGCGAGTGCGGGGACTCGTGCTCGAGATGCCTGTGCTCGAGCGGGCGGCGCCGTCGGTGGCGTTGACGTTCGTGCCGTTTCTTCTCGGTGTCCATTACGCCCGCCTGCCGGCGAGCTTCATCGCCGGTCTCATGCGGCGGGCTCCCAGGACTCGGTTCGCGCCGCTCAACAGCGTCCTCAACGCCGCATCGTTGCGGCCGGAGGAGATGGCAGCCGTGCTCCACGGCATCCTGCTCGGGCCTGTCGCGCCGACCTGGGAGCAGAGGCGGGCCATCTCCGTCCCAACCATCGTGATCGGCCACGGAGCCGACTTCATCCATCCCTTCAGCGACGCGGCCTCACTCGTTCACCAGGTCCCCAACGCGAGGCTGGTCCGCGCCCGGTCGATCCTGGAGCTCCGCCTCCGGCCCGCCCGATTGATGGCCGAGATCGCCAATCTCCTTGACGTCGCCTGGGGAGAGGGCGACGCGAGCGAGTCGATGACCGCTTGAACTTCTGTCAGTATCCATGAGCCGAGGAGGCATCCAACAATGACGATCAAAGTGGGCGTGAACGGGTTCGGCCGGACGGGCCGGGCGTTCTTCCGGGCAGCAGCCCGATCAGGGCTGGACATCGAGATAGTTGCCGTGAACGACTTGGCGCCAGCGGCCTCGCTGGCCCATCTGCTGGCGCGCGACTCGGTCTTCGGCGCGTTCGGAGAGCCGGTGAGCGTTGACGGAGACGAGATGAAGGTCGGCGAGAGCCGACCGGTGCTCATGTTGCGCGAGCCGGAGGTGAAAGCGCTCCCCTGGGGAGACCTCGGGCTGGACGTCGTCGTAGAGGCGACTGGCCGGTTCACCTCCCGACCGGCGGCGGCCGCCCACCTGGACGCAGGTGCGAAGAGGGTCGTCGTGTCGGCCCCGTGCAAGGGGGCAGACGCCACCTTCGTCATGGGCGTGAACGACGAGACCTTCGATCCCGCCAACCACTTCGTGGTCTCGAACGCCTCGTGCACCACCAACTGCCTCGTTCCGATGGTGAAGGTCCTCGACGATGCTTTCGGCCTGGAGCACGCCTTCATGACCACCGTGCACGCCTACACCGGTGACCAACGACTCGTCGACTCGGTCCACAAGGACGATCGCCGGGCACGGGCGGCGGCCCTTAACATCGTGCCGACTACCACCGGCGCCGCGAGGGCGACCTCGGAGGTCCTGCCGCACCTCGCCGGCCGTCTCGATGGCATAGCTCTTCGTGTGCCGGTGGCCGATGGGTCGATGACCGACCTCGCCGCCAATCTCCGGACCCCCGCGAGCTCCGATGAGGTACGGGCGGCGTTCAAGCAGGCAGCGGAGTCCGCCCCGCTTCGCGGGCGCCTCGAGTACTCCGAGGAAGCGCTCGTCTCGAGTGACATCATCGGGAGCTCTGCCTCCTGCGTCTTCGACGCGGAGCTCACGATGTCGGCCGGGACCTTCGTGAAGGTTCTCGGCTGGTACGACAACGAGTTCGGGTACGCGAGCCGGCTGGCCGAGCTTGTCGCGAAGGTAGGCGGGTAGCGTGACACCAGGTCGACAAGGAGAAACGTGACATGTCCCTCTTCCAACGAGCACACGACATAGTCCAGGCGAAGGCGAACAAGGCGCTCGACGCCGCTGAGAAGCCCGACGAGATGCTCGACCTCTCCTACGAGAAGATGCTCGAGCAGCTCACCCAGGTACGCCGGTCCCTGGTT